>JASGIR010000090.1:0-23168 GCA_049840975.1 Cyclobacteriaceae bacterium
TACGTATTGCTAAGGTTAATAGGGAAACACGATAGAATCCGAACAGCACCTGATTTTCAAACTGCATGCTTAAATGCCTGTACGCTTCTGGATTTCGGGCAATTGCCAAAACACCTGACGTATCTTTATCCAACCGATGGCAAACCTGTGGATCTGGTTCTACTTCTCTCGCAAGGCTTAAGATATTCAGGGGTTCGTTGCGGTCTTCCAAAGTCGAGATAAAGGGAGGTTTATTAATCAAGATGTAGTCTTGATCTTCAAATAGAATGAGGTCGGAGAATTTCAAATTAGATTTCACTGGGCCGCAAAGCTATTGATATGCGAGCAAATTATATTGAAAAAGTGTTGCGTGCTTTTCTGGATAATATTCTACCAACTCATTTTTTTGCTCAATCTTAAACTGATAGCCAAGTGATCCAAGTCTTTCCAAAACTTCGCCAACTCTATTTCCATTTTCGGCCCACCAACTTGGTGTGACCTCTAAAAAGATTGGAGGCTTGTGTTTAACGATGATGTTCCAGCCTCCCTTCAGAGCTTCAGGTTCTGAACCTTCTATAATTAGTTTTATAAATGAAATAGGCGAGGCATCTAATTGACTTGCGAAGTCATCCAATCTTTGAATTTGAACTTGATTAATTTCTTTTGACAAACTCACAACACGACCAGCTCCTGAGTTTGACTCAGCTACTTCAAATGACTTAACTTCAGAAGTGTTTCCAATTCCATATCGATGAATATTTACCAGCGAGTTTATTTCAAGATTGAGCGAAAGATTCTTCTCCAAGCTTTCAAATATTTGATGGTTGGGTTCAAAGGCATGAATGTGAACTTGCTTGTCAGTTTCCAAACAATGCGTTGCCAATCTTAAAGTGAAACCACCAACATTTGCACCGATATCCAAAACGATGGTACCTGCCTTGGCATATTTCTTTGCTAACTCAAAACCAATTCTTCGCCACCATTAAAAATTTTCCATTGTACAAAATCCGATCTGTTTATTCGGAAGTTGGTTTTTCCTCTGGTCAATTGGTAATCATCGTCTTTAGGGAATTCGTTTGAAGTGGGAATAGCCTTCTTTAATTTTTGAATAAAGCTTTTAGGGCTTCCTCTTTTTTATTAACTCCAGAAGCCATCGATGATTGTATAGAATTTCATCGGCTTTTATAGTGTGAATGAATTTCCTGAAAATTCTCATTTAAAGAATCTAATCCTCGAAAGTAATGAGGTAAAATTTATTTTAATCTTCGCTGTCTTCCTTCGATCTTGAAAGCTTGAAACTGAAAACAGAACCTTTGCCTACTTCGCTTTGAACTTCAGCTTTAGAGCTATGGCCTTCCAAGATATGTTTAACGATTGCCAAACCTAAGCCTGTTCCTCCTTTTTCACGACTTCTACTTTTGTCCACGCGATAGAAGCGTTCAAAGATTCGATGTAAATGTTGCGGAGGAATTCCTTCGCCAGTATCTGAAACAGCAGTGGTGACATTTTTTTTGCCGACATCAAAAGTTAGAGTAACGCTTCCTCCTTCAGGAGTATAATTGATAGCATTGGAAACTAAATTCGTGATCACTTGATCTATTCTTTTCCCATCAGCATGAACCCAAATTTTTTGATGCTTGTCTGGAACTAGTGTAAGAGCGATTTTTTTGTCTTTTGCTTTTTCTTCGAACTGATCGAATACTTCTTCGCAAAGTTTGAAGAGATCGATGCGTTCAAATTTCATTTTGATGTCGCCAGTTTCTATTTGCGAGAGCGTAAGCAAATCTTGAACAAGGGAGTCTAGTCCGTCAAGGCTTTTGGCTGCTTTCTTTAAAAACTTTGTACGGACATTTTTATCGTTTACCGCTCCATCTATTAATGTGTGTACAAAACCTTGCGCTGCGAAGATTGGCGTTTTTAATTCGTGAGAAACATCGGCTATGAATTCCTTTCTAAAGGCTTCTAGTTTTTTTAGCTCATCGATTTCTTTTTGCTTCAGCAAAGCGAATGCGGAAATTTCATCGTTTAGTTTTTCGAAAGGATCGAGGCCTTGAGATTTTTCTTTGCTAATTCCCTTGAGTTCTTTTTTCAAAAGCTTGCCCATCATCTTGTCGATCTTGTTGATGCCTCGGAAGAACAAAAATTCGAGCACAACAAAACTCAATAAATAAGTAGCGGAAAAACTGATGATGGAAGCTAATAGCAGCGCGTTGAAATCAACGCTCTCCACTAGCGACAAAAATAAACCTGTAACGAGTGCAATCGATACGGCTAAGAGAAGTGCAAGTACACGTGCGCTGTAGACCATGACAGAAATAAGTCAGCGCAAATTGTGAAATGTAATTGACAATCCCGAAAGGGGAGTTAAGAATTCAAATTGAATTTATAACCCACACCTTTTACGGTAACAATGCAGTCATCGCCAATTTTTTCGCGCACTTTGCGGATGTGTACGTCCACGGTTCTGGAGAGCACATAAACATCAGCGCCCCAGATATTTTGCAACAGATCATCGCGACTGAAAACTTTGTTTGGATTTTGTGCTAAAAAGAAAAGCAATTCGAATTCTTTTTTTGGCAAACTAATCTCACGGCCTTTCAACCGTACAGTATAGCTAGTTCGATCGATCAGCAGCTCACCAATTTTGATTTGACTAGATGTATTTTTCTTAGCGGAATCTCTCCGGAATAATGCGCTTATGCGACTCATCAAAGCACGAGGCTTAATGGGCTTTAGAATGTAGTCGTCAGCACCAACATCGAAGGCTGCAACTTCAGAATACTCTTCCGCTCTTGCCGTTAGGAAAACGATATAAGTATTGACGAGTTCTGGCATCGCGCGGAGTTGACGACAGGCTTCAACGCCATCCACCTTTGGCATCATAATGTCGAGCAATACAAGATCAGGATGAAATTTCTTAGCTACATCAACAGCGCCTTGCCCATCAGTAGCGGTTCGAACATCAAAACCTTGCTTTTCGAGATTGTATTTTAAAAGTTCAAGGATGGGCTCTTCATCGTCAACAACCAAAACCTTGTGTGCGGGTTTACTCGACATAAGTTTTTTTTGTAAAGGTAGATAGAAAATAAACCGATGGAAAGTCTGTGTTAAGGACTTAATGATTAATTAACGCTCCATTAATCTTGGTGGTAAACGACCTATAAAAAGGGATGCAGATCACTTAAATATTTAATGTACTTTTTAAGATCGCCTTTAAATTTTTGGTCGAGCTCTACCCAAAATCTTTTTGCTTGGACTGGTATAAGTGAAAGGACATAAAATAAGTATTGTTAGGCAGCCAGGTTGAGTTAGATTTTCTTTTTTCGAATAAACTCAAGGTGTCGATGCTCTTGACAATCTTTTCAATCATCATTTTCTTTCTTTCTTTTTTTGAAGCAAATGATTCTGATGAGCTAAAAGAACGATATAGACTGTCCAGTGATTTTGTTCCCCTCAGAATATGTCTACTATACTTTCTGTAATCCTGATCTTCGTGCAGGTATTGCAAGTATTGTTGTGAGTTTTTTCCATACTTGAAAGCCAGGAAATTATAAGCAGCTGTATCGCCAATAAATGAAGCAAGATTTTCATTGAAGTCAGCATTGTCCTTTATGAAAATCGTAGAGTGTACCATTTCATGAATGATTAGACCAGCTAGGTCACCATCGCTACGTTTGAGCATATCGCTCAGAATTGGGTCAGTGAACCACCCGAGTGTGCTCCACCCGCCCGGATTGCGTACACTCACGTCATAATTTTCGTCAAGCAATTTTTTTCTTTCATTCAGTGCTTTCTCTTTTTCAAAAAAACCCTTGTATGGTAAATCTCCAACCACTGGAAAGTGCCAAAGTTTAGGTTCAAGTTTAAAGGGCTCGCATGCTTGCACGACCCACATCAATTCTTCGCCACGCTGGTCATACATTGTCTTATAATTCTCGGTGTCTTTAAGTCCAAGCGAGTCGATTGCATATTTTCTTATCTCGTCAATGAGATGAAGTTTCGTCTTAAGTGAATCAGGAAAATTTGGATCGCGAAGAAATTCATCAACGGGTTTGGCCTGCCATATAATTTTCAATTGACCTATACCCATGCGCACTCCGTAATTCACCAGCGACCACTGCCAGACGATTAGAGCAACTATGAAAATAAAGATGACAAGAAAGATTTTTTTCAGCATTGACGCTAAATTAAAGTTTAATTGTTAATAGGTAATTTTAATTATGAGACTATTCATTGCATTTCTTTTTGCCATTCCATGTTATGCGCAGCAGTTTTCTGTAAAAGAAATAGCTAGTTGGAAAAAGCAAGCAGACAACGTTACCATCATCCGTGATACTTGGGGTGTCCCACACATTTTTGGAAAGACAGATCCTGATGCTGTTTTTGGAATGATCTATGCGCAATGTGAAGATGATTTTCCAAGAGTAGAACGAAATTATTTAATAGCAACAGCAAGATTGGCCGAAGCTGAAGGTGAGCAATTTATTTTCAACGATTTGCGGCAGCGATTATTCCTCGACACAACGAAAGCAATCACAATTTATAAACAAGCACCTGATTGGTTGAAAAAACTTTGCAATGCATTTGCCGATGGAGCAAATTATTATTTATCAACACACCCAGATGCGAAACCAAAATTGATAACACGATTCCAACCTTGGATGCCGTTCCTTTTTAGCGAGGGAAGCATTGGTGGAGACATTGAAAAGGTCTCTTTAAAAGAGCTCAAAGAATTTTATGGAAACTCTTCACGTATAGCTTCAGAGAAACCAAAAGGCGATGGTCTTGATAGCTATTGGGATGAGGACCCTGAGCCTCAAGGATCGAACGGAATCGCCATTGCACCCTTAATAACTACTTCAGGAAATGCCTTGCTCTTAATTAATCCTCATACTTCATTTTATTTTCGAACGGAAACACACATGGTGAGTGAAGAAGGATTAAATGCTTATGGAGCGGCAACGTGGGGACAGTTTTTTATCTATCAAGGATTTAATGAACACTGCGGATGGATGCACACCTCTAGTCAAGCTGATGTGATCGATGAGTATAACGAAACGGTTATAAAAAATAGAGACTCCTATTTTTATCAATACGCAAATGAACAAAGACGGGTACAGTTTGAGAAAATTTCAATTGCATATAAAGATGGGAATTCGATTTCAAAGAAAAGAATTTACGGTATATAGAACTCATCATGGTCCGATAGTAGCGCAACGTGATGGAAAATGGATAACCATCAGAATGATGAATGAACCACTCAAAGCGCTCACACAATCTTACACTCGAACTAAGTCAAAATCATTTGACGATTTTAAAAAATCATTGGAACTACGAACCAATTCTTCCAACAACACAGTCTATGCAGACGCGGAAGGAAACATTGCATACTGGCATGGAAATTTTATGCCTATTCGGGATGCAAAATTTGATTGGAATAATTCAGTTGATGGAAGTGATCCTAATACCGAATGGAAAGGTTTGCATGAAATAAATGATCTGCTCCATGTTTTAAATCCAAAAAATGGGTGGATTCAAAATTGTAATTCAAGTCCTTTTGCCGTAACAGGCACGAACAGTCCGCAACAAAAAGATTTTCCTACGTACATGGCACCTGATCCTGAAAATTGGAGAGGTATTCACGCTGTAAAAATCTTGAACGATCAAAAAGATTTTACATTGGATAAACTGGTTTCGATTTCACGAGATCCTTATTTACCAGCATTTGAAAAATTGGTTTCAACTTTTTCTAAAATTGATTCTTCACAATTTCGATCCAGGCCTTTCGAGTTTATTGAGCCATTCAGGCTATTAACGAAATGGGATTTGAAATGGTCATCAACTTCTGTTCCAACTACGCTCGCCACTTTTTGGACCCAAAAACTTCGTCAGAAGGTCGAAAGCAAAATTCCACCGAAACTTGATCAACTTTCATTGATTCAATTTTTGGTTGAACAAACCACAGAACAAGAAAAAATTGAAGCTTTTAAAGAGATGTTAGGTGATTTGCAAAAAGACTTTGGCAATTGGCGAGTTCAGTGGGGTGAGGTAAATCGATTCCAGCGCCTGGAAGGAAAAATGGAGGCCTCATTTGATGATGAGAAACCAAGTATTGCAGTGCCATTCACTTCTTCGTTTTGGGGCTCACTTGCAGCATTTGGGAGCAGGAAATATTCCAACACTAAGAAAATGTATGGAAACGTTGGAAACAGTTTCATTGCTGTTGTAGAGTTTGGAAAAAGGGTGAGAGCTAGATCTGTAGTAACGGGAGGGTCATCAAGTGACCTTAATTCCCTGCACTTCAGAGATCAATCAGAAATGTACTGTAAGGGTGAGTTTAAAGACGTTTTATTCTATGAAGAAGATATATTGAGGAACGCTGAAAAAAAATACCGACCTGGTGGTCACTAGTTATCAATTCGATTTAGTTATTTTTACAATAACTAAACTAAACCCCCTTTTTATGAAAAACCTCTTCAAGAACAGGTCATGGATTTTTATTGTTGTAATTTTCATCGCCATCGGATGTAGCAAATCAAGCTCATCTTCTTCAGTGAATCTTTCAGGGACGTGGAAACTCACGGCCGAGAAAGCTACAGGTTGTACAGACTCAAATAACAATTACAATGAGTCTTGCACCAGTTCGTGTCCAGTATTAGTTCTTACATCCACTGCTTATACCTTTAAAGACGGTAGTGGTAATGTAATTGATACTGGTACTTACACAGTTGGTGGCGGCAAAATAACAATTAAGCCAGCTACGGGAGGATCTGCACAAGAAAACATTACCATTTCAGGAAACACTTTTATGATTTCTGAAACGGATGGAAGTGACGGCTGTACATATACTGATACGTACACTAAACAATGATTTTCTTCCCTAGGAATAAAAAAAGCCGTTATCCAACGGCTTTTTTTATTTCCTAAATTATTGGCAGTAGGTTTAAGCTAGCTCGCGTAAGTCAACTGGAACAACTCTGCGAAATCCCCTTCTCAACCATAGTAATTCCATAGATAACATCAGTGGTTGTCATTGTACGCTTGTTGTGAGTTACAATCACAAACTGACTGTCTTTACTAAAGCTTCTGATGATGTTATTGAATTTATCAATGTTTGCATCGTCAAGAGGAGCATCAACCTCATCGAATATACAGAAGGGTGCTGGCTTCAATAAATACATGGAAAACAAAAGAGCTGTTGCTGTCAATGTTTTCTCTCCACCAGAAAGCTGGTTGATGGTGAGTGGACGCTTGCCTTTTGGTTTTGCTATGATATCGATTTCTGATTCAAGTGGCTTTGTTGGATCAACCAATTTCAAATCACAATCGTCACCTTCGTTGAAGAGTGAACGGAACACGCGAATGAAATGCTCTTTGATTTGATTAAATGCCTGCATGAATGTTTCACTTGCAACACCTTCAATCTCACTGATGGTACTGAAAAGAGATTCTTTTGCTTTCAATAAATCTTCTTTCTGAGCATTAATAAATTCGTTTCGTTGTTTTATTTCCGTGTAAGCCTCCATGGCCATAGGGTTGATAGGCCCCATGTTATCAAGCTTTTCACGAATCTTGGTGACATCGTTGCGCATTTTTTCTTCATCAGCTTTCAACAATGCTTCAGCCTCTTCAGGCGTTGCTTCACCAACCACTGAATCCAAATCCACATTAAACTCAACCGATAACCTTTCCTTAACAGAATTCAGTTGTAGTTTGCTTTCGCTAAGTTGATTCTGCAATTCCATCAATACAGTATCTATGTTTTGGCGTTGATGTTGTACTTCACGCAAATCTTTGTCGTACTGATCGATTTCGCCACGGCCACTATAATATTCTTTTTCTGCTTCACTCAATCCCTTCTCCATCTCTTCTTTCTCTGTGTACATACCAACGAGTTCTTCATCGTTTGTGAGAGAAATTGATGAGATGTCTTTGCCCTCTTCTTCGTTTTTCAAAAGTTCTTCTGAGTTCACAGCAATTCTATTCGTGCTTTGCTCCAAGCTTTCTTGCTTGAATCTAATCTCCTGTTCTACACTCTTCACACGATTTTCTTGCTGATGGAAGAATATATTCTGCTCATTGAAGTTGGCAGACTTCTGGCTCAATAGTTCATTTTGTGCTGTAAGATCAACTACAATCAATTTTAATTTCTCATCATGACGTTGAAGCTCGGAATGAGCATGCTGAGCTTTTGGTTGAAGTTCATCCATTTCTTTTGCGAGCGTATCGATTTTTTCGAGAATGTCTTCTCTGCGTAAATCTGCGCTGCTCAACATACTATGGAATTGCTCTTGCTTTGTTTTTACTGAGATGTACTCATCGTTCACCAACTTCACGGAGTTTTGGGCTTCTTCTATCTGTGCCTTCAGCGTGTTGTTGCGCAAACGTTCAAGCTCACGTTGCTTGTCAACAAGTGAATGTCTAACGTCTTCTAGTTTTTTAGTGAACTCTCTGATTTCACGCTCAAGCTTCTCAAGATTTTTAGCTCGACCTATTTTCTTTCCTTCAAACAATCCAACGGATCCACCACTTAAGCTGAATTTACGTTTCGTTACTTTTCCACTTTTCGTGATGAAAGTATTTCCATCAGAAGGAATATTTTTAATGTCGCCTTCAGTTAAATATACTTTGTCGAGTATGAACGACATCAGCTTGGTATACTTCGGATCGAACTCGATGATTTGCGTGGCTGGAAAGGCGTTAGCATACATCTGTATTGGAGAAGAAGAAAAATTCTCAAAAGCATCAAGGATAAAGAAGTTTGCGCGACCCTTGCTTGCGTCACTCAAAATGTTAATCGCCTCGTAAGCTTCATCTTCGTGATCAACTACGTAATAGTTTAGATAAGGCTCAAGATAATTTTCGATGGCGACTCTATATTCCTCAGTTGTTGAAATGATATCAGATAGGAGAGGAGCATTTTTTGTGCGGCCAACATTCTTTTTCAAAAACTTGATTGCTTCAGGAAACCCTTCAAGATTTTCAACCAAAGATTTTGTGAGTTGATAGTCGTACTGATGAGCATCCAGCTTGCGGCCAGTTTCGTTCATCTCTTCACGAATCATGTCAATTGTTTTTTCAACTGACGCAATTCGTGAAATCACATCCTCCTCTTCTTGTTTTAGTTTTTCGAGATAATTGTTTTTCTGCCCAATTTCATCTTGAAGAACAACCAATTTCTTTTCAAACTCTGCAAGGCTTGCACTTTGCTGACTTGAATCGCTTGTGGTGCGTTCCAATTCTTGTTTGAATGAATTGATTTGAATATTTCTGATGTCAAGTGCTTTATTGTGTTGGAAAGATTCTTCCTGCAATTGACGATGCACTTGTCTCAGCGCGTCAGATTCTCCTTGTAATGTGTAAGTACTTGCTTTTTGTGTTTCGTAATCAGCTCTTAATGATTCAACCTTTGCGTTGATTTCATTCAAAATGTTTGTTGCTGATTCTTTTTCAGTTTCAAGACTTTGAATGCTGAACTTAGCCCGCTCATTGCTTTTTTTATCTTGATCAATCTGATCTTTCAAATTCGTAATACGATCATTTAAAAACCGAAGACGCTCATTTCTGATTTGCTTCTCGCTTTCATACTGACGAATCTTGGAAACAAATTCATTGATGGATTTCTGGCGAGTTGAAAGTGTTTTCTCTTTCAGGATCAATTCAGCTTTAGATTTTTCAATCAAAGCCTCTTTTTCAGCAATCTCAGATGTGAGTTTTGTTTTTCGATCGTTCTCAGATTCAGATTGTTTTTGAATCGTTGAGAATTTTTCCTTCTGCTTGTTAACAACAACTTTAGCAAGTTGAATGCTTTTCTCTTTATAGTCTTCTTTGATTTTATAGTATTGCTCGGTCTGCTTGGCTTGCTTCTCGAGGCTCTTCATGTTCTTTTCGATCTCAAAAAGCAAATCCTCTACGCGCTCAAGGTCAGCGTCTGTGTCTTCCAGTTTTTTTAGAGTTTCTTTTTTGCGCTTTTTGAATTTTGAAATTCCTGCCGCTTCTTCAAACAATGATCTTCGAGAGTTATCACGATCGTTCAAAAGATCGTCAACCATTCCAAGCTCTATTATTGAATAACTGTTCGAAGCTACACCAGTGTCTAAAAACAAATTGGTTATGTCTTTTAGTCGGCAAGCAACACCATTCAATAAATATTCAGATTCCCCCGAGCGGTATAATCTTCTCGTGATCGTGATCTGAGAATATTCAGTCGGCAAAATGTTTTTTGTGTTATTGATCGTAAGCGAAACCTCCGCCATTTGCTGAGCGGAACGCTGGCTGGTGCCATTAAAAATAACGTTCTCCATTTTTTCCGACCGGAGCGCGCTTGTTTTCTGCTCGCCAAGTACCCAACGGATCGAATCGACAACATTCGATTTTCCACATCCGTTCGGTCCTACAATGCCAGTGATCCCTTCATCAAAATTGATGACAATTTTGTCGGCAAAACTCTTGAACCCTTTGATCTCTAACTTCGATAACTGCATGACAATAATTTGATAGTGGTTGTTTTCCTTAGCAAATGCACTTTTCGGCTAAAGAAAGTCGGCAAAGATAAAAGTCGATTTGACATTTGAAAAACAGACTATTCGCATTCCATTCACATTTTATCCCATGCCAAAAAGTCTGAAATCAAAATAATTTCTATCTTTGGTGGTATGAGTGTGAAGCTAGTCATCTGGATTATCATAGGAATTATCTATCTTATTTCACGCGCACGCAAAAAAGCCACTCCTCCGCCATCCGAGCCAAGGCAGTCCGAACCTGAAACTTTCGATAAACCTTTGACATTTGATGAGCTTTTGAAGGAAATTCAGGCCGCTAAACAGCAAAAACCTAAGCCGGTATTGAAGCCAGTTGCTTCATACTCGGATTACGATGAGGATATCAAAGAGGAGGAAGAATCATTAGAAAAGACCAAACCTGATACTTTTTATAAGGATCAAGACAAGATATACGAGACATACGAAAATGCCAAAAGAGAGGCGTTTCATAGGCCGACTATGGAGGAAACATTGAAGTTGGAAAATACAATTGTTCGCTTTGGGCAGTTCAAAAACTACACGCAAGATGACAGACCAAGCTTAGCTGCGGAATACGCCAACGACTTGCGAGATCAAAATAATTTCAAAAAAGCCTTTATTTTGAGTGAAATATTGAACCGGAAGTTTTATAAACCTCATTTTTTGGACTAAATATTACTTAGATGGGGTAAGCCAGTTTTTCAACAGGCTGATTTTTTAGCTTAATCCCATCTTTACAAGGATTAGTGTGGGGTTACAAAGAATTGAATTGAACTATTTATATTGCGGTAATTTTTTGAACTTTTGGGTTATATGAAACTATCCATTTTACTGATCTTCACTGTTTTATCATCTTTCAGAAGCTTTACTTGGTCAGACGAGTTGCAGTGTACATCTATTGAAGCTATTGCATTAACCACAGACTCTACTCTTGGTAAAAGCAATGGTGAGATAAAAATAGATGCAAAAGGTGGCAAGGGTAAACTGCGTTATCTTCTTTGACAAGAAAGGCTATCCCCATCAATTCAAATAAAGAGGAACTGAATCATGTAAAGAATTTGAGTGCTGGAACTTATAAATGCTCAGTTACCGATGAGCAAGGCTGTATTAAACAACTTGTAATTGAGCTGAAATGAAAATTAGACAAATGAGATTACTTTTTTCATTGCTAGGAACTCTTGGGCTTCTTCTTCTTCTTTTTTTCTGCGAAAAGCCAAACCTCGACAGTCACTAGTGGCAATCTTTCCATACAAATAAAGATATCTGAACCTTGCGGAGGATCAAATAAATGGATTTGTACAATTTACAGTTCTTAGTTCGACCGGTCAGGCAAAGCTTCAGGTTATAGGTCCTACAGGTGCTACGTCACTTTTTGTTCAAACTAATTTCCCTGCATCTGGAGTTTATGTACATAACCCAAGTCAAACCTTAATAGCTGGAAACTATAATTACCTGATCGTTGATGATGTAGACGTTGTGAGTACTACAGCTTTGGGTGGCACATTCACACCGATAACGCTCACCGCTCTTCCTACCATTACGCTTGCGAATGATCCAGGAAATAATTTAACAAAACAACAGTTGTTCCACACCAAATGGTAAAATAGGATTTTCGTTGAGTGGTGGTTCTCAAACCTTAGGAGTAGGAATGGGTTCTTACAACTACACAATTTCAAGAACACCAACGTCTACTGGATTTCCATTGACAGGCACTTACGATGGAACAACAACCCTAGACATAAAGACCCTTTACAACCTGGCAAACCCTGGATCACCAATTGCGGGGCTTAACGGAGCAGTTTATACTGTTGTTGTGACTGATAATTATTCTGTTTGCTCCGCCACTACACAGTGGACAATAACAGATCCTTCTCCTATCGTTTATAATACTAGTACCTCGACTTCAACTGTATGTCTGGGTAATACTGGCTCTGTGTCATTATCAAATTCTGAAGGTTCAAATGTTGCTTATCAGATTTTTAAAAATGGTGTATCCGATGGAAACGTTCCAGCACAAACCGGAATTAATGGCGCCCTGACATTTACCATCCCAGCTTCTGATCTTACACCAGCTGCAGCATACAGCTTCACAATACAAGCGATCAATGGATCATGTACTCCGCTTTCATGAATAATACAGCAGTGATTACAGTAAATAGTCCCCCCACAACTGCAGCAGCAGGAAGTAACCAAACTATTTGTACAACAGGATCCGCAACTTTAGCTGCCAATAGTCCAACAATTGGTACTGGAGCCTGGACTGTGTTTAGTGGTCCAAGTACTTCAAGTGCACAGTTTAGTAGCACAACTTCTCCTACTGCAACTTTTACACCTGCTGGTGGTTCAGGTGCTTATGTTTTGACGTGGACAATTAGCAATGCACCATGTACTCCTTCAACTTCTAATGTTACAATCAATGTAAATGCACCACCATCAACATCTGCCGCTGGTTCAAATCAAAGCATTTGTGCAAACGGATCAGCGACACTTGCAGCCAATTCACCTGGTATTGGAACAGGAGCATGGAGCGTACAAAGTGGTCCAAGTACCTTGACTACTCAATTCTCAAGTATCGTTAATCCTACTGCTACTTTTACACCTGCTGGCGGGGCTGGAACTTACGTATTGGTTTGGACAATCAACAACGCACCTTGTACAGCATCAACATCAACGGTTAGTATTTCAGTTACTGCTGCACCCACTACAGCAGCAGCTGGTGCAGATAAAACTATTTGTTCAACTGGCTCACTAAACTTAGCAGCAAACAATCCTGCGATTGGAACAGGAGCTTGGAGTGTTTTTAGCGGACCAAGTACATCGGCAAGTCAGTTTGCTAATGTGGCAAGCCCAACCTCAAAATTCACTCCAGCAGGCGGAGCAGGTACATATGTTTTGACATGGACAATTAGCAATTCACCTTGTACACCATCAACAGATAATGTCAACATTACTGTTAATGCTCCTCCATCAACTTCTGTTGCTGGCTCGAATCAAAATATCTGTTCAACTGGTTCAGCTATACTAGCAGCAAATTCTCCTGGCGTTGGAACAGGAACTTGGACAGTTCAAAGTGGACCGAGCACATCTACGGCTCAGTTCAGTAGCACCAGCAGTCCCACAGCGACATTTACACCTGCGGGTGGAGCCGGTACTTATGTGTTGAAATGGACAATAGCAAACGCACCTTGTACAGCATCTTCGTCAACAGTTGATATTACAGTTAGTACCCCACCATCTACATCTGTTGCAGGACCAAACCAATCTTTGTGTAATGTAACTACGACTACACTTGCTGGTAACACACCAACAGTGGGAACTGGAGCCTGGTCTGTAGTGAGTGGAACAGCAACAATTACTACGCCTAGCTCACCAACATCAGGTGTTACTGGTTTAACAATTGGAGCTTCCGCTACCTTACGTTGGACAATCAGTAATGGCGCTTGCACACCTAGCACTAATGATGTAATAATTGCTGTTGCATCTCCTCCAACAGCTTCTAATGCAGGAACTGATCAGACAATTTGTGCTGGAGGTTCTGCAACTTTGGCCGCGAATAATGCAACATCAGGTACTGGTGTTTGGTCTGTTCAAAGTGGACCAAGTACTTCAACTGCACAGTTTAGCAATGTGAATAGTCCGACTGCAAGTTTTACTCCCGCAGGAGGAGTTGGTGCATATGTTCTCACTTGGACAATCAGCAATGCACCATGTACTGCGTCTGCTTCAAACGTAACTGTTAATGTTAATGCAGCACCATCCACATCAGTCGCAGGAAGTGACCAAACTATTTGTTTGGCAGCTACTGCAACTCTTGCTGCAAATACACCAGTTATAGGAACCGGAGCTTGGAGTGTGTCGAGCGGCCCAAGTACATCGACTGCTCAATTCAGTAGTATCACCAGCCCAACAGCGATATTTACTCCTGCTGGCGGAGCAGGAAATTATGTTTTGACATGGACTATTAGCAATGCACCTTGTACTGCTTCAACATCAAACGTTACAATTACAGTTACCTCACCACTTGTTCCATCAGTGAACATTGGTGCTAGCCCTAGTTCAACAGTTTGTGCTGGAACTAACGTGACATTTACCGCTACACCAACCAATGGGGGTGTGCCTAGTTATCAATGGAAGAAGAATGGAAGTAATGTTGGAACAAATAGTAACACTTATTCTGACAATACTTTGATTAATGGTGATCAGATCAGCGTAGTGATGACATCAAATTTGGCTTGTGTTACGACAGCTAATGCGACCAGCAACACGATAGCAATGACGATCAATGCTATTCCGGCTACAAGTGCAATCACAGGCACTACTCCAGTTTGTGAAAATACAAATGGAGTTGCTTACAGCGTGACAAATACTATAGGGAGCACTTATGCATGGACAATTGCAGGAGGAAATCTAGCTACTGGCGCAGGTACGAATAGTATAACCGTGAATTGGGGAGTGGCAGGGCCAGGAAGTGTTCAAGTAGTAGAAACTACCAGCTCGAATTGCGTTGGGAATCCAGTAAATCTTGCTGTAACAATTAATGGGTCTCCAACTGTATCTGCTGCAGGAACCAATCAAACAATTTGTTCAACTGGCTCTGCAACATTGGCAGCGAATTCACCAACAATAGGAACAGGAACGTGGTCTATATTTAGTGGACCGAGTACTTCTGTGAGTCAATTTAGTAGTGTATCTAGTCCGACTGCGACCTTTACTCCTTCTGGAGGTGCTGGTGATTATGTTTTGACTTGGACAATAAGTAACGCTCCATGTACTGCATCTACTTCTAATGTTACTATACATGTTGATGGAGTGCCAACAACAGCTAATGCAGGAGCTGATCAAGGGGTCTGCGGATCAAGTACAAGCTTGGCAGGAAACTCCCCCTCCGTTGGATCAGGATTGTGGACAATAACTACTGGAGTAGGTGGATCGATAACAACACCTGCTAGTCCAACCTCAGCATTCACGGGAACTATTGGAGTATCATATACACTTCGTTGGACAATCAGCAATGGAGCTTGCACTGCAAGCACAGATGATGTAAATATCGTTTTCAGTACACCACCGACAACTGCTGATGCAGGTCCCGATCAAGCTCTCTGCGGATCGAGTACAAACTTAAGTGGTAATACTCCCGCTTCAGGATCAGGTTTATGGGCAATTGTAAGTGGATCAGGCGGATCATTTGCTAACGCATCGAGTCCTTCTTCTTCTTTTTCAGGAACAGCAGGAACTACCTATGTATTAAGCTGGACGATTTCTAATGGAGCATGTACACCAAGTACTGACAACGTAACAATCAAATTTGATCAGTCTCCAACAGTGGCAGCTGTTGGCTCAGATCAGCAAGTTTGTGGAACAAGCACATCTCTTACTGGTAATACGCCAGTTGTTGGATCGGGGTTGTGGAGTATCTTAACTGGCACTGGAGGATCAGTCACTACTCCGACAAGTCCTACATCAAACTTCACTGGAACGGTAGGTACTACATACACTTTACGTTGGACAATTAGTAACGGAAGTTGTTCGCCAAGTACGAATGATATCAATATTACTTTTAATGCTGCTCCTTCAACTTCTGTTGCAGGTTCTGATCAAAATCTTTGTAATGTTACTTCAACAAATCTGGCGGGAAATGCTCCTGGCACAGGTACTGGATTATGGAGTGTTGTCAGCGGTTCTGGTTCTGTGGTGTCTCCAACCTCTCCAACTTCGTCAGTTGTAGGGTTGGTATCAGGAACAACCTTGACATTAAGCTGGACAATTTCGAATGGCGCATGTTCTCCAAGTACAAGTAATGTTAATATCAATGTGGCTGCTTCTCCAACGACAGCAGCAGCAGGTTCAGATCAGACCGTTTGCGGTCCAGCAACATTAGCAGCGAATACACCAACCGTTGGAACTGGAGCTTGGAGTGTTGTAACAGGTGCAGGAGGATCTTTTTCAAATGCGTCAAGCGCTACAAGTACTTTTACCGGAGTTGGAGGTGTCACCTACACACTTCGATGGACTATTACAAGTGGAACATGTGCTTCAAGTACAGATGATGTTGACATTACATTCGATGTTAATTCACCTACACCTTCTGATGCAGGACCTGATCAAAATAATTGCGGAACTACCGTTACTTTGGCAGCCAACACACCAGTTGTTGGAACAGGCGGATGGAGCATTGTTAGTGGTACTGGTGGTTCATTTGTAGATGCAACAAATCCTACTACAGATTTTTCAGGAACTCAGGGCAATACTTATACCTTACGTTGGACGATTACCAACGGTGCTTGTACTCCAAGTACGGATGATGTTGTAATTACCTTCGATCTAGGCCCTACAACCTCAGCTGCTGGACCAGATCAGACTTTATGCAACACGACCGCAACGTTGGCAGCAAATACACCGACCGTTGGAACCGGTGCATGGAGTGTAGTTACGGGAAGCGGAGGATCATTTGTGAATTCAGCAGACCCGTTGTCTGGATTCACCGGAACTCAAGGAACTGCTTATACATTACGTTGGACTATTAGTAATGGTAGTTGCACAGCGAGCACTGATGATGTGAATATCACTTTTGATCAAGCACCATCAACATCGGACGCTGGAGCGGATCAATCGACTTGTAGTACAAGTGTGACGCTTGCAGCTAATACTCCCTCGACAGGAAATGGACTCTGGAGTATTATAAGTGGGACTGGTGGTTCATTCGTTGATGCAACAGACCCACTGACAACTTTTAACGGTACGCAAGGAACAGCTTATGTTTTGAGATGGACCATTAGTAATGGTAGTTGTACTCCGAGCACCGATGACGTAAACATCACATTAGACCAAGTTCCTACAACCGCAGCCGCTGGACCAGATCAAACCCCTTGCGGACCTACAGCGCTTGCAGCAAATACACCTACAGTTGGTACAGGAGGATGGAGTGTTGTAAGTGGAGTCGGTGGTTCTTTTCGGATACCACGAGCCCTACAAGCAATTTCTCTGGCACTGCTGGAACAACTTATGTTTTACGTTGGACAATCAGCAACGGAACTTGTACAGCAAGCACTGATGATGTTCAAATTCAATTTGATTCCAATACGCCAACTACCTCAAATGCTGGCTCTGATCAAGCTCTCTGCGGTAACTCGACAACATTAGCCGCCAACACTCCCTTAGTCGGAACAGGTGCTTGGAGTATTATTACCGGAAGTGGCGGATCGTTTGTGGATGCAACTAATCCCACAACTACTTTTAATGGAACTGCAGGCACCGCTTATACACTGCGCTGGACGATCAGTAGCATAGGTGGTTGTACTCCAAGTACAGATGATGTAAACATTACTTTCGATCAGACGCCAACTACCGCGGCAGCAGGAGCTGACCAGTCTGGTTGCCCTCCAATTAATCTATCAGCTAACACGGCATTAGTTGGTAGTGGTTTATGGACCATTGTAAGCGGTACCGGAGGAAACATCGCAAGTCCTACTAGTCCAACTTCTTCGTTCACTGGTACATCTGGAAGTAATTATACTTTACGTTGGACAATAAGCAGTGGCTCTTGCCCTCCAAGCAGTGACGATGTAAACATTACGATCAATTCTGCAGGAAGTTGTGGAGTTACCAATTGCTTTGCTTTCAATATCACTGTAGATCCAGTGCTCACCAAGAGACCTTCATGCAACAATGGCCAAAATGATGGAGTGATCGTTTTAAATGTTTCAGGAACTGTTTCTGGAAACTACATAATATCACTGCTTAGTAACGGAACCCCGGTACAGCCTCCACAGATTGGTCCATCTGGTACTTATACTTTTTTCAAATCTGTCACCAGCCCATTATCAATACAAAGTTCAAGATCAATCAGGAAATGTATGTATTCAAGATTTTGACCTTATTGTAAAATCTACCATTGATGCATCGGCCAATGGCTTTGTGGACGCAAAATGCTTTAATCAAGCCGTTGGTCAGGCAACAGTCACTGTAAATTCTGGTGGTGCATCTCCTTATTATTATTCATTGGATGCCGGAACCACATGGGTGTCGTTCACATCTCCATTTACAATTACTAATCTAATGCCAGCAGCTGCGCCATACTCAATACTAGTTGGCGATGACCCTAGCGATCCTTGTCCGGCACAAGTGATGGTGACGATCAATAATGCGGTAACAGATATTCAAATTGCATCAACTACTACAGATGCTTCATGTGCCAACAACGATGGTAAAATAGATGTCACATCGGTTTCTGGTGGAACAGGTCCTTACACGTATAAGTTAGATGGCAATGGAACATCAAACTTGTCATTTACAGGTTTGGGTGGTGGAAACCATATTTTTACTGTGATAGATGCCAATAGTTGCTCGAAAGATTTCCCGATCACTGTTAATTTCCCTGGGTTTGTAAACTTCACCACGCAGGCTGTTTCACCCGATTGTTCTGGAACTGGAAGTAATGGTTCAATTCTAGTTACTATCATTCCATCTGGAAGTTTTCTGGTTGGAGCCACAAACGACAGCACTAATTTAAATCCACCATCTCAAGCAGTAACTTCAACAGGCAACACAAACGTTTCAATTGGTGGATTGACACAGGGAAAATATTGGATTGTTGCAAAGCCAAACGGAGCCTTTTGCACAACACTTTCAAAAGCAGTTAATATTAGTGGAGGACCTGTTGCAGTTGATTTTAATTTTACATCCAATAACTATGTTTGTTCCGAAAGCAATGGAACGATTAAACTTTACCATTTCACAGGATCTGGACTTGTAGATTATAGTTACGAGGTACTTAATTTGGGTAATACTGTTCAAAGCGGAACCATCACTCAAAATCAAGCTCTCGATACAGTTGCTCTATTGAATCTACCTAAGGGCTCTTATCAGATCCGCTTATTCCAAGATCAATCTGCAGCATCGGGTTGCGCAAGCCCCATATCGTCAGCTTTCAAAAATTTCTTTATAAATGGTCCTGCGGCTTCTCTTGATACGCTTTACGTAACGGGAACAGGAAATACTCCTCAAGAAAGAATAGCTCACATGACGTCTCTATCAAACAGACCAACTGGAGAAATAGAGATCAGTGTGAAACCATCTGGAAGTCCTCCATATCAAATTGAGATGGGTCTTGTGAATCCAAAAGTTGCTACACAAAGTTTTACACTGGATTGGACAACTGTTCCCGCAAAGGTGAGCGGAATTGATTCTGTCTACTCTTTAACGGTTTCTAATTTGTATGCGGGTGTTTATAAAATAAATATTCGTGATGCTGTTGGTTGCGTGAAAAGTTACTACAGGTTTAATTCAAGTGATGATGAAGATCCAACGAATTTCTTATTAATTAAGATCAGTACGGATATTTTTATCCCTAACATCTTCACTCCAAATAATGATCAGCTTAATGATGCGTTTGAGATTATCAATTTGCCAGATAACCCTCACATTGTTATAACCAACCGCTGGGGTAAGGAAGTATTCAGTTCAAGTAGTTTCCAAAAGAAACCTGGTGACGACCGTACAACAATAATCTGGAATGGTGGTTCTGAATCAGATGGAATCTACTACTACACTCTAAATGCTGGTGGAAGAACTTACACTGGATGGGTGGAGTTGTTGCATCCGACTAATTAAACTGATTTTAAGAAGGCCATCGTGTCGATGCCATCTGCATAATCATCAATTGCTGGATATTGAGCTTCTCCAAATGCAAAGCTTGGCTTGTACCAACCTTTTGCAGAAACGAGGCATTGAATCTTTTCTTTGTTTTGACTGATTTTTATGTTCAGGTCGTCCTGATCTCGATAAGTCTCGTAGTAAAGCGTTGAAATGGGCGAGACCAAGTTTTGATTTTCTGTTAATAGATTAAAGCCCGTATCGTAAAAATTAATTTGATTGATTAACAAAATAGATTTTTGATAGTCGTAGTTGTTGGCATATTTATGATGGTGAATGATTGGCTGGTAGATTTCCCAACTCTTCAGCAAGTTTTTGAAATCAAAATTCTCTGGGACAAAGAGCTTGGAGACGTTACGACAGCCAAGACCGAAGTAGCTAAAAACATCTTTGCCTAACAATTCAAATTCGTCTGATGATTCCTCACCTAAGATCACGGCACATGATGTTCTGTTCTTACGAATAATGTGCGGAATGTTTCTAAAGTAATATTCAAAATATCTTGCTGTGTTGTCACTGCCTGTCGCAATAACAGCATCAACGTTTTTTAGTCGCTCTTCAAAAATAATTTTGCTTTCGAAATTATTTTCAATTTCCATGAGTGATTTCTCGATGTACTTCATCAGTACAGAATCACTTGAGCTTAGCTTGGCAATCAATTGATGACCTGATAGCAACACACAAAGCAGGTCGTGAAAACCGACTAGCGGAATATTTCCTGCCATTGCAATTCCAATTTTTTTAGATTCGATTTTTTCAAATGAATATTTCTGACTCCATTTTTCAAGAACCTCTTTATTTAAAAATTTTGATATCCCATCAAATGCTAACTGAACATTCGATTCAGTAAACCATGGATTTTCATTCGCTATCTCTAGAAACAAAATGCTCTTTTCCTGTGATGATAGATTCTTAATTTTTTCTCCTAGCTGGTGAAATGCTTCTATTCTGTTATTCAATGTCATAGTGAACCTTTGGCTAAAATCTGCGGTTTTTGTTCGATAATCTCCTAGACGTTATTTTTGCGGTAAATTTATTGAAGAAGTAGGCCATGGCCATCAAAATCACAGAAGAATGTATCAATTGCGGGGCTTGCGAGCCTGAATGCCCCAATACGGCTATCTACGAAGGTGGTCGTGAGTGGACGTGGGCAGGTGGAACCAAACTCACGGAAGTGAAGCAAGACGATGGCTCAATGGCTGATGCAAAACAATTGCAGAACCCCGTTTCTGACGAATTCTATTTTATCGTCTCTGGAAAATGCACCGAGTGTACAGGTTTTCACGAAGAGCCACAATGTGCAGCGGTTTGCCCAGTCGATTGTTGCGTACCCGATCCTGATCATGTTGAAGCGAAAGAAGTTTTAATGGCTAGGAAGGCTTACCTCCACAACGAAGAGTTGCAAGCGTAGTTAAATTAGCTCACCTCATCTTTGCCCGCTTAATCAAATAAGCTTGTAGGACCTCAAAGTGATTTGTCCTCGCATTTGCTGAGATAAAATCAATTTTAAGTTGATTGCATTTCATCTTTAATTCATTGTGAATGGCATTGAGTTGCTTCACAAAATTTCCTTTGACCTCTGCAGGGTTGAGTTTTAATTTCTCGCCACTTTCAAGATCGATGAATTCATAAGGTCGTTCTTCAAAATTAAATGCAAGCTCGGTATCATGATCTGTTACGTGAAAGAGGAGCACCTCATGCTTGTTGTGTTTCAGATGTTGAAGCGCTTTGAAAATCTCATCATGATTTTCGTCTTCAAACATATCACTGAAAATTATAACCAATGATCTCTTATGGATTTTCTCAGCTAGCGTGTGAAGCACTTCTGTGATTTTCGTTGGTTTTGAAACCGAGGGTGTGCTCAATTTTTGGTCGAGCATTTTGAACAGTTTATCTAGATGAGCTGGAGTTGATTTACAGAAGTCAGGTCATCTAATTTATCGGAGAACGTAGCCAATCCAACGGCATCTCTTTGGTGGCTCAATAAATAAGCCAGTGAGGCTGCAGAATAAACGCTAAACCTCATTTTATCCATTCCCGGCTGAGGATAATACATAGAAGGAGAGCAATCCAGGGCAATTAAGCACCTGAGATTCGTCTCTTCTTCGTATTGTTTTGTATAAAGCCGGTCGGTCCGAGCAAACACCTTCCAATCGATATGGCGAGTGCTTTGGCCTTCATTATAAAGTCGATGTTCTGCAAATTCCACAGAAAAACCGTGGTATGGCGACTTGTGCAGTCCGGTGATAAATCCTTCCACTAGTTGTCGGGCCAATAATTCGAGCCCACCTGCACGCCTGACCTCCTCAAAGTTTATCAACAACATTTGTTATAAAAGATTAAAATAGTACCTTCGAAATACCTAAAAGACTAAACTAAACTAAATTAACGAGTTGTGGAAGAGAATAAGAACAACGGCAGAGACGAAATTTACTCTGAAAAGGTAAAGGCGGGAAAGCGTACCTATTTCTTTGATGTGAAGTCTACTCGTGCTAACGACTTTTACGTGACCATCACGGAAAGTAAAAAGCGATTCAATAAAGACAACGAAGGGTTTACTTATGAAAAGCATAAAATCTTCCTTTACAAAGAAGATTTCAACCGTTTCTTGGAAGCCCTCAATAATACATTGAACCATGTGAAAAACAGAATTGATGCCTGGTGTTGATTTTTCTTCATTTGAACATCATCACGAAGAAAAAGAGACTGTTGGCTCTCCTGCTAAACAAGGAGGAGATTCCGAACTTCGCTGGGACTAAAGATTTTCTTTACCTGAACCTAAACTGGAAAAGTCCTGCTCACAAGGCGGGATTTTTCTTTTTCAGCCCTTTAAAACTCCACAAAGGCGAGTTTCTGTAAACCGATTATCTTTGCGCCTCAAAAATTTTATTCATGAGTTTAAAGTGTGGTATAGTCGGGTTGCCAAATGTTGGCAAATCAACCTTGTTCAATGCTATTTCTAATAATAAAGCAGAAGCAGGTGCTGTTCGGATTCTATCGTGTTTCCCTATTAACCTT
>JASGIR010000091.1:0-31277 GCA_049840975.1 Cyclobacteriaceae bacterium
CTACTGGCTCAGTTACGTATTGCTAAGGTTAATAGGGAAACACGATAGAATCCGAACAGCACCTCGAAAGTAATTATCACTATAATTTTTATCATAGTTTAATTCGCCCTGATCGCAATTACAGGATCAAGTCTTGCGGCAACAGCTGCTGGAACAATTCCGGCAACCAACCCAATGGTTGATGAAACCCCAAGTCCGAGAATAATATTAGCTGGAGACAAAATCACTTCTAAACTTCCAAAGGGTGCGAGTGTGGATGACCAAACCAAAAACAATCCGGCCAAACCTCCAATCAAACCAGAAGTATAGACTCAAATAGAAATTGAAAGAGAATGAAATAATTCTTTGCACCAAGGGATTTTTGCAAGCCAATGATGCTCGTTCGTTCTTTCACAGACACAAACATGATGTTTGCAATTCCAAATCCACCGACCAACATAGAGAATCCACCTATTACCCAACCAGCTACGCCAAGCACATCAAATACTTCTCCAATCGCGTTGACAATCGCTTCAGGGCGGTTCATTGTAAAGTTATCTTTCTTCGAAGGTTTGAGTCCGCGTTTGACACGGATATAACCGCGCACTTCGTTTTCAAGTTGAATCAGTCCAACGTCTTCCTTAAAATCCTTTCAACCCAATGTGCGAGCCAAGCTCATCCCAGCGGCCGCTTCCTGTGCTGATCAGTTTTCTGAACGCATCGTAAGGAATAATACATTCATAATCGGCAGTAGTGAAGCCAATAAAACTTTCACCTTGCTTTTTATTGACACCGACTACTTTGAAACGAGGTTTTTGATTTTCACAAACTGGCACCGACTGGATCATCTAACTTGGGAAAAAGTGCTTTCGCTATTTCAGAGCCGATGATCACCACATTTCTACCTCCTTCAATTTCATCAAGTAGTTCATAGCAGCCGTGGTCTAAATTCACTTCACGTATGTATTCAAATTCTGGTGCCACACCACGAAGCGCGATTTTATTTATTCCGTACTACCGGCTTTTACAGTGATATTTCCTGTAATCGCATGAATGGAAACATGCTGAGCTGTTTTAAGGTTGGCCTTTAGAAATTTATATTCATTGTAAGAGACATTGGGCCTGCGAATAAAGTCTTTCCACCAATCGCGGGTGTTTCCTCCTGTGAATGGCCATTTATCAAGGTAAATAATATCAGAGCCTAAGAAGTTAAAACTATCCCGAACGTTCTTTTCAAGCGAATCAACCAACGTGAGCACAGCAATAATTGAGAATATCCCGATAGTCACGCCAAGCAGTGACAGGATTGTGCAAAGCAGTTGACTTGAGGGCTCTCCAGGCAAAACCGAGGCTTTCGGCTATAAGTCGAAGTACAGCATGGCATTTTAACGCAAACAGCGATCTTTTTGGTTACGAAATTTTACTATTGGATGTAATTAATCTAAAAAACACGGATTATCTTGGTGTTCATTGTCATTTTTTTAGTTTTGCGACCTTAATCAAAAAACTGCCCTCCTGGGCAAAGCCCGTAAGCTTATGAAATTATCTGAATTTAAGTTCGACTTCCCGAATAGTCAATTGCAGCTCCTCCATCCTGAAAATCGCGACGAAGCCCGAATGATGGTGGTACACCGCGCCACTGGAAAAATCGAGCATAAAGTGTTTAAAGACATCGTTAATTACTTCGATGAAGGTGATGTGATGGTGGGTAATGATACGATGGTGTTTCCTGCACGTCTGTATGGCCGTAAAGAAAAGACAGGTGCTAAGATTGAAGTGTTTCTGCTGCGCGAACTGAATGCCGAAATGCATTTGTGGGATGTGTTTGTAGATCCTGCACGTAAAATCCGTGTTGGAAATAAACTCTATTTTGGCGATGGGACTTTGTTGCTGAAGTCATTGACAACACAACTTCTCGTGGTCGTACGATTCGTTTTTTATTTGATGGTGATTCTGCTGCTTTTGATAAAGTAGTTGAATCATTGGGCGAAACTCCTCTTCCTAAATACATCAAACGAAAAGTAGAGCCGGCTGACAAAGAACGTTTCCAGAACTATTTTCGCAAAGAATAAAGGAGCTGTTTCTGCACCAACAGCAGGTATGCACTTTACTAAACAATTGGTGAAGCGCCTTCAGCTTAAAGGTGTAGATATGACTTTCGTAACTCTTCACATCGGGCTTGGAACATTCCGCGCAGTTGATGTTGAAGATCTTACCAAACATAAAATGGACTCAGAGAATTTTATTGTTGGAAGTGAAGCCGTGAACAAAGTGAATGCTGCACTCGACAATAAAAACAGAGTTTGTGCTGTAGGTACAACTGCTATGCGATCGCTTGAGTCTGCTGTCTCCGCTAATAACAGATTGAAAGAACGTGAGGGCTGGACAGATCGCTTTATTTTCCCTCCGTACGATTTTAAAATTTGCAATGCTATGGTCACCAACTTCCAGCAACCTGAGTCAACTTTGTTGATGATGGCGGCTGCGTTTGGAGGATACGATCAAGTGATGAAAGCTTACAAAGTTGCTAAGAAGGAGAAGTATAAGTTTCTCACTTACGGTGACGCGCTACTCATTGTTTAAGATCTGCTTGAACAATTGCTTGTCGAAATCGTTGAAGCAGTTATCGTAGAGAAGCTTTTTAACAAAAATTGTATGCTCAAGGAAGAAAAGTGGCCTAGTCTGCTCGCTTGTTTTCATTTTTATCTCAAACACTCTATTCGGACAAACGTATTCGTTTGCCAACCGAAATGCGAAGGATTACTTTGAGATTCAACCTGACAACAACGGTATATATACTTGTTTGTTTAATACGAGCGATAAAAAAGCACTCAACACAACTTTCAGAAAGGTAATCTTAGATCAGAATCTTAGCCGGGTTGATTCAACAAACTATGTAATTGAAGGCAAAGCAAAGTTGTTGGCATCTTGCTCTGACGAGCGATTTGTTACACACGCATCTGCTATCGAAAGCCAATGGCTTTGAAAAGATTATTTTCATCATTACAGATTTCTCAGGAAAAACGGTCAGCACTTTCTCGATGAATGTTGCCGATTTTGCCAATTGTTTTGCAAAGCCATTGAAGAAACTGAATCATTTTCATCTTTCTTTTATTGCCAACAACGGAACCCCAGGGTTGATTTTGCTTCAGCCATTTAATGTATCTGGATCTGTATTGGTCAGAGGAGCTATTGTTGCCGTTGACGCAGCCAGTGGCAAAAAACTATGGATGTGTTCTGAACTGAAACTGTACAAAGTTCAGGCTACAGAAAATCTACTTATTGGGCTCGTAAACAATGGATCCGGCTCTTACAATTCTGTCCCATCGTACCAAATCACCTATGTTGACAAAACTACTGGCACTGTGGTTAAGAAAATTCCGTTGGCAGTTCAAGGCAAAGGCTATCGCACAGTACCTGTGGTTGCTTCGAACGGAACTCAGTTGATGATTGCCGGAAGCGAGTACGAATCGACTAATGGAAAAGATGGAAAGTTTTACATGTCGATGTACAATCTTTCAGGTGAAAGAATATTCGATCATGTTGATTCGTCTGCAGTGCTTTCAACTAGACGACTGCATATGATGGGAAATGTATTTGATCAAGAAGGAAATCTTGTTTTGATCGGTGAAGGATGGAAACCTGATGCGACTCGCATGATTGCTTCTACTGCTGCGAGTGTAGCTATTGCTGTACTCTCACGCGGGTCTTATACACGAGTCTATGCCAGTGGACTTGATCATAAGGTCGAGAATGTGGTGTTTGCAACGATGTCGCCTATGGATGGTCAAGTGAAAAATCTGAAGACATTTCCGGTTGGGCCGTGGCTTATATACGGAACACTGCTGACTGAAGGAGGCCACGCTGTGTTCATCGTCAACAACCAAGTATTGAACTATGATGTTGACCAAGGAAACTTAGCTCCATCAATGCTCACCACTCTTGGTATGAATGAAAGCCTTACATTGACACCTTCTGGCCCGATTGTCGTCAAGAAAGAGAGAATGAAGACTACGCTTAGGCGTCTCCACTAGGTTATTACAATTTGTCTAGGGCTTTGCTATTTTTGATCCTCAAATAATTCAGGTTTGAAAGAATATGCACTCATTGTAGCCGGTGGCAAAGGGACTCGCATCAATAGTAAACTTCCTAAACAATTCATAAGCCTGAATGGCAAACCGATTTTGCTTCACACATTGGAAGCATTCTATAAATATTCAGAAAGTATTTCCGTAGTGTTGGTGCTACCCGAAGATGATTTCGGAGTTTGGGAATCCATACGCAAGGAATTCAACTTTACTAAGCCTATCGTTTTGCAAAAAGGCGGAGAGACACGATTTCAATCGGTAAAAAATGGCCTCGATAAAATGGAGGGCGAAGGTCTTGTCGCGATTCACGATGGTGTGCGGCCATTGGTAAGTTCTGATTTGATTGGTGCTTCATTCAGGCTTGCCGCAGTGCACGGTTCGGCAGTAGCAGCTGTGCGATTGAAAGAGTCGATTCGAGTTACTGATCAAGACAACACCAAAGCTGTAGACCGCTCTCAATATAGACTCATTCAAACTCCGCAGACATTCAATCTGCAGCTCATTAAAAAAGCATATCAAATCAAAGAGGATGCGAACCTCACTGATGATGCAAGTGTAGCTGAAAAATCAGGGCACAAGATTTCTCTTTGAAGGAAGCTATGACAACATCAAGATTACTACTCCCGAAGACCTGGTTGTTGCTGAGGCTTTACTGAAAGCGAAGTGAGTTTCTAAGCTTCAGACTTGAGATTGCTTCGTTTCCTCGCAATGCCGAAACTAGTATTTCCATCCGTGCTAATTCAACAATTCAGGTTTGTTTCCATTGTTTTTAAGGTTGTCAAGGAATTGCTCAATTACTTGAGGGTCTTTAAGGAATAATTCTTTTATATGTTTCATGTGCCGGAGTGAGTTGGTCGTTTTCTGGCGGCAGACAAGTTTTGCAGTGGATGATCTTTGTAAGATTTATCATTACGTGGGCTATACCAAGTGAGCAAGTCATTAGGGGTGC
This sequence comes from Cyclobacteriaceae bacterium, assembly GCA_049840975.1. Lineage (GTDB taxonomy): Bacteria > Bacteroidota > Bacteroidia > Cytophagales > Cyclobacteriaceae > ELB16-189. The sequence continues at coordinate 5,017 of JASGIR010000091.1, forward strand.
AGTGCAAGGCGAGGCATAGTCGCTCGATGATGTCAAAGTTGACGTTGGTTATTTGATCTCTGACTAGTCTAGAAGCTAAGACACTAGGAAACCGTGTTTGCGCAGGAACTGATTTGGATTATCGATGCCCTTATCAATAAGAATACGTTTAAGATCGATTTTGATCATGGTGTATTTGGTTTTAATGTGACTCGTCTCGGCACTTCTAGCGTGAGACATACGAATATCAACACAGTTGATGCTAGTATTTTCGATTGATGAGTGAATGACGCTATGTATTTAGTCTTTGGAAGAAATGCAGAGTGCTTTGCAAGTAATGCCATTAGCTCCGCATGAAACGCCCCTTCTTCTGCAGGCAATGCAGTTTGCTCTGCGTGAAACGCAATTGCTTCTGGAAGAAATACGGTTTACGATGGAGGAAAGGCCGTTGCTTCTGCAGGCAATGCAGCTTGCTTCGGAGGAAATGTGGTTGACTTTGCGTGCAATACAGGTGCTTTCGGAGGCAAAGCATGAGGCTCCGGAGGCAAAGACAACGCTTGTGGTGGCAAAGTGTTTGGTTGGGTGCTCGGAGCGAGTGCTTTGTGTATCCAAGTTCTTGAAACTCGGCTGGCTACAAAGCGGATGTTTACTGAGAGGACTTATTAGTTCGAGCGTCTGGCGAGTATTTTTCTTTCAGTTTATTCATTTCTAAGAAGACAGGCTCTAAAATCCTTTGATGATCTGGGATACAATCATCTGTATCCTTGAATTTAATCTGGTCTACTGTTGTCCCGTTATCGACTTGAATCCAAAAAGTATTAAAGTTGCTACAATTGGCCTTGGTCAGTCTTGTTGGTGAAGAACACCAACAAGGGCGGAGTGTTTTCTGGAACTGGTCTCGCTCCCCTTAGACTCGGATAGGCACGTGGATACCTTCCGATGTTTTTTTCATTTGTTTTAAAATCAAGCTTGACCTTCGGAATAATAGAAATGGAGTCGATGGGAATAAATCTAACGGGGGCTTTTTGCCCGCTTGCACTTATTATAATAAAAATTGCCCACAGTGATAAAGTGATTCTCATTGTCTTGAATAATGCAGCACAACACATTGCATAAGCCTTTGTTAGATCAGTTTCATCTCACAGTCGCAACGAAGTTACCTTTTATAGTCAAGTCCTTTACATATTCAGGGCATGTACCCAATTTTACATCGTCCTCGGAGTTCGGTGTGTCCTCTAATCTCTTGTCCTTTTTTAATTTGTGCCATCATTCAAAACTAATTTATAGTCCTCTACGTTCAATCTCACGATTCTCATCTCCTCCTGACTAAGTAAACCAAAATGAGATTTTGAATTTTGTATCAATAATTGTGATTGTGTAATGGCTGTAAATTGCTTCGTTGATGGATTCCAAAGTCAGTTGTAACGTATCGCCATTCATCATCGCTTTGACAAGAGGCATTGTCATTAAATCATCTGACCATTTCGAGGAAATAATTTTAACGTCAGATTTAATTTTAAAAGACTCACCAGCAATTGTAAAAGGTTTGTCCTCGTTTTTCACTTTAAAGTCGAATGACTTGTCCACGATAAATGTTTGGAGCTGTGAATAAGAAGCTGTCCACGAGAACAAACTAAAAATCAAAACAATTAAACTCTTCATATACGATAGGGCAACGTCAGGCTATATGCGTGTTAAGATATTCCTTTTGGTTTTGAAACAAGTTAATCTCTTTTTCAAGAAGTTTGGGTTAAGCACAAGTCAGCCGTTCACATTCAAACACACAAGACTTGCCTAATGGATGGAACACCAACAAGGGGGAGTGCCCTGTGCACTTACTCCAATTCTATTCCATTGTAGTGTCCCCTATTTATACTGTCCAAGGGTTTATTTGTCAAAAAAGATTTCGCGTTGTCAACTGAGTTCATTTTTCGTTTGAAGCTCATCCCCTTGTCAATTTTGACTTCAACGTAGACCGAAGAGTCCACCTTTGTCAAAAAGAAGTCAAATGAATTATCTTGATGTTCATCTGTTTGGAGATGACGAAACTGGAAGTAACATTTATTGTCGTAAACTATTAAGAAGTCATTCTCACCGTGCCCTGTTCGTGGTCAGTATATTGTTAACTCCATCAAAGACTATCTGACCATCGTTCCAATCATAAAAGAGTTCTGAGTCATCATGTCGATTGATTGAGAAGAAACCCTCAATGACTTTTACCTTGTCGATAGCTAGAGGTTCATCTGTATGAATAGTGAGTTTGTTCAAATTGATTAGGCCATGTTTGGTGAGCATTGGTAATAGCCCAATGACTGCAATCAAAAGCAGTGCGGTGATAGAAATAAGAATAAGGTACTTCTTCATAGTCTGAGGGTTAACCCAATCTCAATGTTTTATTCCATGTGTTCCGTACTTAGTCTTAAAGGCTTCAAAGCATTTGTCTTCCATTTCACTTGAAACTTTTTCCATAGTCTTAAGGTGTCCACTGTCAATTATCCACCCATATGTCCCAACATCATGGCTGTCCAATATAACTGTAGTCGCATTATACCATGTGACCGCCCATTTCATATGATTGCCAGATAAAGTTCTTGAGTAGTCAAGTTCGTCTCCCTTATTATTCAGTAATCTGAGCCCGAGATGTTCATCATTTGGTTTACTGTTATCGAGTATCACTTGAAGAACATATTCCCCTGTCGGTGAGTTGTGTTTCTCTAAAAGTCTCTGTTGGTTACAACTTATAAGTCCAACTATGAATAAAATAAAAATCACTCTCATTTGTCAAATTTGATCGATTGCTTGGGAATATTTCAGTCTTAGACCCTAACAATTTAGTCATTTCATTGTGGTCGAAAGCACAAGTCAGCCACTCACATTCAAACACACAAGACTTGCGTTAGGTGGTGCTCGCAATGACGTGTTTGATTGTTGGTCTGTCAGAGGTTTTCTTTCACGAAGTTGGCGCTGTAGTCTTTGATCATGTCTCGGACGTGGGCGAATTGGTTTCTTATCTCCTCCTCTGTTCCTTTCGCTTTTGCGGGATCTGGAAAATTATGATGGAACTTCTTTGCTCTTGTCGGGAAATAGGGACATCGCTCTTTGGCATTGTCGCAAACGGTTATTACAAAGTCAAAATCAATGTCGCGGTACTCGTCTACATTGTTGGATGTGTGCTTGGAGATGTCTACTCCATCTTCTTTCATGGTTGCAATAGCTCTTGGGTTTACTCCATGAGTTTCAACGCCTGCGCTGAAGACCTCTGCGCTGTCACCGGCAAAGTATCTCAAGTAGCCTTCCGCTATCTGACTTCTACAACTGTTTCCGGTGCAAAGCACTAGTATCTTTTTCTTTTTCATAACTAAACAAACAGCCAAATGATATTGATAACACAGAATTTCGGATCGAAGCCAAACATCAGTTGTAACACTACAACTGATGTTGTGATGATAATTGGCTTCCGATATCGCTTTAAGAAAGATTTAACTGCAGCAGTCTGTTCCACAACCACACGTTTTAGATTTCTCGGCAAACACAGTGATGCTGAATATGCCTGTTGTACCAGTCTTGAAATCGTTCAGTTCTTTTTCATTTAAATATTTCGTCAAGATGTCGTCAGGTATAACAATCGGTTTTTCTTTTTGAATGGTGATACCAGAAAAGCCGTTCGTCTTGATGAGATCTATATAAGAGTCTTTCTGAATTGCACCAGACACACAGCCTGCATACATCTCAGCATCTTTCTGAAGGTTGGCGGGAAGGTCACCAATCAACACTACATCAGAAATGCTGAAGTGGCCTCCTGGTTTTAACACACGAAATATTTCTTTGAACACACCGTCTTTGTTTGGAACAAGATTCAAAACACAATTGCTCACAATCACATCGGCAATGTTTGCAGAGACAGGCATGCTTTCGATGTCGCCTTGACGGAATTCTACGTTGGAGAAACCCAGTTTTTGCGTGTTGGCTCTTGCTTTGTCGATCATCGCTGGAGTGAAATCAATGCCGATGACTCTTCCGTCTTCGCCCGTCTCGTTTCTCGCGATGAAACAATCGTTGCCAGCACCACTTCCTAAATCAATCACGGTGTTTCCCTTTCTTATTTTCGCGAACTGCGTTGGTAACCCACAACCAAGTCCGAGATCAGCATCGGGGTTATAGCCTTCGATGGTACTGTAATCGTCTGTCATGATGTTATAGACTTCTGTGGAGCAGCAGCCTGAGCCACAGCACGAAGACTGATTGGTTTCTTTGTCTTGTAAAGCGATTTCGCTGTACTTCTGTCTTACCAACTCTTTGATTTGTTCGGTGTTTTCCATTGTTTAATTGTTTTGGTTAGCAGCAATTCTTTTTCATTTCCAATTTTGTCGAGATGCTCGCAAAGTAGTTTTGGAGTTTCTCGATCGCTTTCTCATCAATACAGTAGCAAATGGCATTGCCTTCGATATTTCCCTTAATCAGACCAGCGTTTTTCAATTCTTTCAAATGTTGTGAGACAGTTGGCTGGGCGAGAGGCAGCTCGTTGACGATGTCGCCACAAATGCAGTCGTCTACTTTCATTAAGTACTCAACAATTGCCACTCTTGCCGGATGCCCCAGAGCTTTGATCAGCTTGGCAATTGAATTTTGCTTGTCGGTAAAATGGTCTGTCTTGGTCGCTCCCATTTTGTTCGTGTTTTATATCGTAATATTACGATATAGATTTAAAAGAGTTGCGGGGAGTGTAAAATATTTTTGTGAGGTTGTTGGTTTGGGCTTGGAAAGAGCGGTTGTGTGTAGGAATTAACTGCTGTTTGTAGAATAGTCTCTGGATTAAAAACTGGTGGTGGGTGAAGAAGGACAAGTCAACTGCGTACATTCAAGACTTGCCGGTAGTGCAGTTGTAGCACCCCATCAAATTATTTGGATTTCAATATCAAAACCAAAGCGTCAAAGGGGATACAAAGAATTATCCATGTCACGATCGTAATCGTCAACAGGGTCCATTGTCCCTTTTTTATTGTTGTCCTGTTTATCACGGAAAAAAAATTGAATCGTCATTACTATTGTCCAAATCAAACTAAACAGGGGTGCCAAAAATAATAGTCCGAAAACTCCGTGTGCCAGGGAAAATCCGATGTTCTGTTGTCCTTGAGTCCACGTTAGAAAAATTTTCTCCCAAGTCAACCTTAAAGTCAGCAAGAGAAATGGAGCATAAATCCACCAACCTATTCTGTTCAGTTTGTCAATTCTCATATATTCCTAGATGCATTGCAAACAACATATTGCTATTTGCTCGTGGAGAGGATTACTCCTTTTCGTTTTAGAAGCAAGTTAATTCTATTTTCAAGAAGTTGGGCGAAGCACAAGTCAGCTGCGCACTTTTATGCACACAGACTTGCGTTAGTTTATGAAGTTTGAGAAGATTAAGGGGATTCTTCGCTATAGCGTGTTTCAATTAGAATTAGTGGTGAAGTTTATGTCAGTGTTTAGAGGATGCGCAGTATCTTTCCGCTCAGAATTGTTTTGACTTTGAGGAGTCAGGTTGATTTTAGATTTGCGAGTACGCAAATATGATTGTCTCTATTTGATCACGAATCGATAACCAACTGACAATGTTATCGGAGTTAGTGAGTTGTTCGTTTGAACTCCTTGAGATTTCAGGTAATTGATGTAGTTGTCTACTTCAGTGCCTCTGAATGGAATGATTATGCCATAGGTCCAATAGCCAGGCTTTCCTTGACGTATTCTATCAACACCAAACCCTATGCTTGGGCCATAAAATATTTTATTGTATGAAGTATTATTAGAAATGGCTATGGCTGCATTGTAACCATACATTGCAGAGATGTAGGGTTTAGTTCTCGGATTATCCGTCATTCTAATTTTAATACCGCTGTTATATCCTGTGCCAGCAATAACATAGCCCCCGCCAATGAAGAAGCCCAGATTTTTGGTTGCGTATATCGTTGCATTTACTCCTATTCCACCATTGTCTAATCCTAAACCAGGTCCGAATGAAAACCTCTCGAACGGAGTTTGAGACTTTGAGCTTGTCTGTGACTGTGAATTTGATTGTGGTTTTGATCTTAATTGAAATGATAGTCCGCCTCCTGCTCTAAGCCCCGACCAATCGGCATATATTTTTTGATCATGATTGTTCACAAGCGTACCTCCGCTATTATCGGTAGAGGTAAGATCTCCCAGCTGTAAAGCAAAGTTGTAACCTACAAAAGCATTGAGTGAAACCTTACCAAATTTTCCCACTAAACTCAAGGTAGGCTGAGCCGTGAGGTTTACACCTCTGAAAGAGTTTGAAAAGTTGTCGGCCTTCGAGCCGAGAATTTCATTTCCTGTAAGCTTGAGATTTGTAATGGTTATGCCGGGCCTGATGTCACCTTGTAAGCTAAACTTACCTTTGCCGAGGTCCACGCTCTTTCCGACAATGCAGGCAAATGAATAATTCGAAAGAAGCTGATCAAACCATAAGCTTCCGGAATAATCACTGTAGTAAATTCTTCCGCCTGTTGATCCGTAGGAAAAAGATCCACCCACAATTAGTTTGTTCTGAAACTTTTGTTTAGCTGTTAGCTCATAAAACCAATAAGCAGGGAAGGAAGAAGTTATCGAGAGCGTATACAGGCAATGATGCGCGCAAGTCAGTCTGATAAGATTTTAGATCGCTCATGTTATAAGTTCCTATTCCTGAATTCAAAGAAAATGAGAACTGCCCTCTAACAGACAGCGGCAAAATCATTATCAATAAAAAGTAAATACGAGACATCACATTATTTTTAAATAGTATCCAGTGTTGCTGATCAAATAGCCATTGATGAAAGTCCATCCTATCGAAAATGCACTGATGGGAATTGCTACTCCTGTATCAATGTTCACGAGATATATTCTGTTCACGTTATACTCTTCAAATAAAATGTTCTTTGTAACGGGGTCATAGTTCTTTTGAGTGAACCCTGGAAAAGGTGGAGAAACAGTATTGAGAATAGATAGACTTGAAGTACTAATGATTTGAGTGGGGAATGATGTTTTAATTATTTGATCAGAGTTATCGGGTCTGAATTGCAAAGTGCCACTTACGCTTCCGATGAGATTGAATGTGTTATTCGTTATTTGATATATATATGATCCCATGATGGCATAGCGACCGTCATCAGATAGTACCCTGTTGGTGAAACTATAGTTTTGATTTGGGTCGTATGGAATCTCGGTGTACTGATAATTGACAATACTATCTGAGTTCATGTCTGCGAGATCCGTCTGATATTCCAAGTAGGGAAAGCCTGTTTGGTCGAATATTCCGCAACTTGCCAATTGGTTATCGGCACCGCTAACGAAAGCCGGGCCAATACTATAATGACCATAGTGCGACTGGGTTGGCACTTTCTTAGTAGCCCTCGTCAACAAGTTTAGTTGAGTTATTCCTCCTGATGAATAATAAATGTAGTTGCCCGGATACGGCATTGAAAAACTTGCAGTCTGTGCTATGCTGTCGATTGCACGCATGCTCGAATTGTAAATGCGAATCCAGTGCCCGTCAAATCCCATCACGGCTCCGAGTGTTTTATTATAGTAATACTGCTGATAGCCGTTGTAAATTCTCTTCGCACCAGTAGGGTTGGCAATTGTAGCTGAGCCTGTGAAAGGATAGTAATTATTATTCTTTGGAGGATATTTTGAATTGACTGTAAGGGACACCGATGAAGCGTTGCCAAAAACCACTTGGTTTAATTTTAAATCGTAGGTAGTATCACTCGCAGTGGTAACTGAGTTTCGCACGTTGCCATTTTCCATAATCACTGCATCTTTGAATGCGCTCGGGTACAGTGATTTTCTCCATGTAAGATGCGTTGTGCTGTCTGATGGATCGTATGTTAAAGAGAGCGATTGAGGATCGTTCACCACTTTTGGATCGCTTGCTGTACTTGCCGTAACAGTATTCACAGTAACAGAATATGCTGTACTGTATCCATTGCTACCGACATATGTACTGTCGATAAAGTACGATTGTGAAGCGTTGGTTATCGTTACATATCTTAAATCATAGTAATTATTCTTCAACACAACGTAGTTGACAAAGCTGCCTTCTTAAAAGGTGTCCAACTGATTTTCAAAAAACCATTCTCAATAGATTTCTGCAAGATGGGTTTGGCTGGTGGATCAACATCGATTTTCAAAGTCCAGCTTTTCCATACCTGAACTTGTTCCGCACCGCTTACATCAGCGAGACTCCCACTTCCTGAATTGGATTTGAATTGAACCTTCAATTCATAAGTTCCAGTCTTTAGGTTGTTTCCACTAATTGAAAAAGTACCCCCAGTCGCAGAAGAGGTGGAGAAAACTGTAACGCCCGAGAGAAACACATCGACTTCAGTGATAGTGATGTTGGCCGCTGAGATATTAAATTGAAAATCTGCTGCCTGATAAATATATATGGTATCCTGACTGTTATAATTATTTAAAGTGATGGTTGCGTTAGGCAACTTTTGCTTGATTGGAGAAACATACTTTTCATTTGGAGAGTAAGTACATGCAGCAGCGAACCCCAAAATAATTACCAACACCCTTAAATTCTTCATAATCTCCTCGGAATCAACTTTAAGCACTTTGACACTGCAAATATAAGTGGACCTCAAGCACGTAATTATTGCGAATTCGCGTTTTTGTTGTGTTGCATTTTCTACTCCTTAAGTAGTATAATCTTTATTCGAAGCTTGTATAAATTGCAAAGAGTAAAGTGCTACTACTATTATTAGTATCTTGGTGTAACAATGAAGCCATTACAGAATAGAATAATGAATTTGCTGATGGGGGCATTAGTGCTCATCACACTCTCTTATTTTGTTCCGTCAACTCCTCGTCACAGAAATGTCACTCAAACAGAATGGGTACAAACCCTAACTCATGATAAGAAAAAGGTTGAGGGTATTTCGAAATCCCCAGTTGATTCATTCTCTGTCATTGAATTTGTTTGGCGCCTGTTTGATTTTAATAATAGGATAAAAGTCCTTTTTAACCGGAGCAAACTCTATTTTAAAAAACTATTCACAGAGTTTACTCATTCGAAAATAATTTTCAGTGATGATGACTACTTACTTTCCTAAGTAGTTCGGCTCTCAGCAGCCATTTTCCCTTTAATCAATCATTTCATTTAAACCACGCAAGTCGTGGCACAATCATCATGAAAAAATTCAAGATAATTCTTCGTTATCTGCTTTTAGGTTTTGCTATTCTACTCGCTATATCAGGAGTCTTTTTTGCAATTAGCCCTCGGAGACCCGATCAGGACTACGACAATGAAATCAAGACGGAATTAGTAGAAGGCAAAGATCACAATATAGAGGTGAGCGATAAAAATTGATACTGCAATGACAGCCTAAGAGGAACAGTGCGGATCTTGTTAAGGCTAGTGCTCGGGTTCAAAGTCTTTGTGTTCTATGTTCTCGAATAAGAGCTTGTGTTGCTTTTGAAAAGTCTTTTCAAGCATGCTTCTTATTGGTAGTGGTGACTTGAAAATAATTTCTTCATCAACTATCGTAAGATTGTTTTCAGAGCTTAGTTTAAAGTTCATTTCTATTGTTGTCAGTTTCATTACAACTGCTTTCATGTTTATTTCCTTGTTCTCAAGGCTGTAGTCAATGGTTACTGGATAAGTAAAAGAAAAAGGAATGAAAGCAACCCTTAGTGTCTCATGGACTAAATAATGATTGGTATGCAAATGATCAATCTTATTTATGACTGGATGAACAGACGAAAATTTTTCAACATCGATGAGATATTCAAAGACAGTTTGATAAGGTTTATTTATTCTGAATTGTAGTTTCATGGAGTTTAAGCATTGCTGTCAACGGATCGGTGCTTACGATGGTTGTGCGTTGATGACAATATATACCGAGTCGATGAGTAGCCTTTCAATGAAATAGGGTGTAGATTCATTCCTTATAAAAAATTGAAAAATCCATTTTCAATTGACATACTGTTGTCAGTAAGACTGATTTAATTTGTCTAAAGAATTAAACACATAGCCACATGGAAAAAACATATAGCAATTGCCAAAGTTGTGGAATGCCGTTGAAGAGGTCTCCCAACGATGGAGGCTCCAATGCCGATGGAAGTGTTAGTAAGATGTATTGTGCTTACTGTTTTGAAGACGGAAAATTCAAGCAGCCCGATTGGTCGGTGCAACAAATGCAGGAGTTTGTGAAAGGCAAGATGAAGGAGATGGGATTTCCTGGTTTCCTTGCAGGCTTCTTTACGAAAGGAATTCCTAAGTTGGAGAGGTGGAAGGGGAAGTGATAATTATAAAGTTGTAAGTTGTAGGTGTGTTAATGATTTAAAATGAATTTCAAAAAGTACCTATACCTCGCCCTTGCGATTCTATCATTTTGCGTTTTTCAGTTTGGGATGATTCAATGGATAAATTCTGAACATAGCTTCTCTGACTTGTGGAGTGACTTAGTCGCCTCAAGTTGGTTGTTGAAAATTACTCTTATTGACGGAGGAATATTTGCGATAATCTGCCTCGTGTGGATGATTGTTGATTTCAAAACTCAATCTCTGAGCAAAGTAATGAAGGTGGGTGCTTTTCTTTTAACGGTTGCTTTCGGTGCAGCTGGGTTTTTCTTGTATTTAGCGATTAGGAGAAATAGATAAGCTGGTTAGGTTTATTATCCTAGCTGCATGCTACCTCTAATTAAAGAGTCACTGGAGTGAGAGCACAAGCGAGACGCTTGCGCTAGTTCGGGGTACTACATTCATTTTGTTCGCTTTCGATCATAGCCATATGGAAATTTTTTAATAGTCTCATTTGAAACAATTTTATTTCTCTTTGAATCGATATGATATCTTATAGTCGATCGTACGGAGTCGCATGGTATTCTGTCGTTCATAATTACATCACTGCATCCGTCCGTTGTCTTTATAAATTTTATTGAATTATCGGCATAAAAAGTCGTTATAGACTTAATTGTAAGTTCACTAATAAGAATTCCATGAACATACTGAGAGATTACAATCGCGGTGTCAATGTTATTTATCAACGTAGTGATTAGTTTGATGTCAATAATGTCCCATTGATTTTTTTTAGACTTGGTAAGTAGCGTCTTGCATTTAACATTTTCTCCTAGATCAAAATTATATATGTAAAATTATCCCTGATAAACTCCCGTCTACTTTTTTCAATTTCAGCGTCATAATTACTTTTAAGGTATTCTTCGGATTTAAATTCTTTAATGATTTTTTTATGAGATTCCCAGTCGTGCATTGTCGGATATTTTTTCAGAAAGCTGATAAGCAGTTATCGTATCAATAAACTGCAAGTTCTCATACTTAATTTGAAGTAGTTCATCTGTTGTTATTGTCCTTATAGGTTTGTTTTTTACCATAGTGAGTTGCCCCGTCCCGAGAAATACGGATGATGTCAGAATCAAAATAGTTAACTTAATTTTCATATGAATTGCCTAAAATCTTAGGCTACATGTCGGTTGAGTGTATTTCCTCTTAAAGCAAGTTAAATCTATTTTTCAGACTCAGATAGCGCAAGCACCTCTCTTGTGCCACCATCTCTAACCAAGAGTCACTGAAATGAGGAGCACTAGCGAGACGCTTGCGCTAGTTAGGGGGCTATTTATAGATTCTTTTAAACACGTTTCCTGTAAACATTACTAAGGCACTTGCCGTCCAAAGCCAATATCCTATTCTGTAACCGTTTATTGCTCTGGAGATGCCTCCTTCGTTATCGATTATTTGATTGAAAAACAAAAACGAGAAGCTATACTAGCGATGCAGCCAAACTCAAATACAATGCAAACTTTTGATTTTTAAAAGTGAGGATCCATGAAAGCCCAACAACAATGGATTGGCAAGCCAAGTGAGTGCGGCTCCTCCTAACAAAAATCCGAATGAACCTGTGATGAGTACCGCAATTGAATCTCCACAGCCACCACCATCAGTGCAAAAACATTTTTGAGTTAACGAGATAAGAAATAAAGCGATACTTAAAAGTAGAGCTGCTTTCTCAATATTCATTTTCGTTGTCATTCTTAAGAATTTAAGAGTTGGCTAAAAAATAGTTGTTGTTGAAAGAATCATCCAAATAAAAAAGGGCAGTTGCCCGCCCTAGAATTTTTGCAAAATCTATTTATTGAATCGAAGTTTTGTATATCTCGGTACCGCTCGAAACAAAAAGAGTATTTCCTTTGATTGCCAAGTGAGAAATGGAGCTATTTGCAAATTGACCAATGAGGCTCCAGCTATTTCCGCTATTGTTGGAGAAATAAAGCCCGAGGAAAGTTCCTACAAAGACATTGTTTCCACTTATCACGATGGAAGAAACATATTGTTTTATCTCCGTAATCATTTTCCAATGAGCACCTTTATCACTGGACTTGTAAAAATAAAAACCTGAATATGCAAAAATGTTATTCCCACTTGCCGCGACTTGATTAATCTCGTAACCGACAGGCCGGGCACAATCGCGATTTGCTTCCAATTAATCCCATTATCTAAAGAGCTAAAGATTTGGCCACTATTAAGTCCTATATATGCAGTTGTTCCGTCAAAAGCTATTGCAGTTACGATATTAAAATATCCACAATTGAAAACCACATCCCAGCTATTCCCAAAATCTGTTGAACGAATTATCTGGCCATCATTGGTACACGCTATTGCAATATTGTTGTTTAGGGCAATTACCTCCTGACTATAATTATTAACATTCGATTGGGCCCATGAATCTCCGCTGTTTTTTGAAACATATACTGTATCGTCAGAGGTTGTTGCAAAAAGCGCACCTTGGCTTACTGTTATATTATGAATACCTATTTCATGGTCAGTGGGAAGTCCATTGGTTATTTTAACCCATGAATTCCCATCATCTGTTGATCTAAAAGCTCCACCGCAGACTCCAGCAAATAATTGATCATTAATCGCAGTTAACGATTCAACATTCTGAATAAGACCTATATTAACCTCACTCCAGTTTTGTCCATTGTCTTCAGAAATAAAAAGACCTAATCCAGTACCAGCATAAATTTTTGTTCCTGTTGTAGTAAGTGAAGAAACGTATGTGTTTGGCATTCCTGCAACCGAGCCAGACCAAGTGACTGCATCTCCAGAGATGAATATCCCTTTGTTTGTGCCTGCTATGATCTGATTATTTAAAAAAGCGAGCGAATATATTTGTACACCTTCAGGTCCCGCAGAGTTCCAATTCAATCCATTGTCCGTGGAAATATAAAAGCCATTTGCTGTGCTGGCGTAAATGTTACCATCGTTTGCATTCAGGTACAAAACTTTGTGGTTTACAGCGCTATTGCTAAGCTTAGTCCAACTACCACCTTGATCTTTAGAATAAAAAATCCCAACGTCTGTTCCTGCAAATAAATAATCACCAGACAAGACTAAGCTATTAATCCTTTTCTCACTCAGACCGTTGTTTGCAGTTGTCCATGTGTTTCCAGTATCAATTGATTTAAGAATACCACTATTATAAGTTCCCACGAAGACGATATTTCCAACTGCCGCAACACTACCTGTAATTTGGTCTAAGGACGATAATCCGTTATTAATCGCTTCCCAGGTAACACCATCAGTGGATTTAAATATGCCATTATAAGTTGCTGCGTAAAAAATACTTCCATTTGTTGCAAATGAGTTGGAACAAGATACCTGGTCCCCATTTATCCATGAGCTTCCGTTATCAGAAGAGATGAGTACGGAACCACAATACTCAAAGATGTTGTCGCAACTAACAATTAGGTTACTATTAAATACTCCCACGGCTCTTACAGGACTCACAGAAAGGTTACTCACTTTCGTCCATACAAATTGAGAAGCTTGAAGTCCGGAACTATTTTCCTTAGAGCATGAAAGGCAAATCAAAATAAATGCTAGTAAGTTCCAAGACAATCTAAAAACACTCTTCATATGCTAAATTTTAAAATATAAAAAAGGGCAGTTGCCCGCCCTTCAGTCAATGATTTTTTGCTCATGTGATTTAATACTCGTCTTCGTTGAAGAAGAAGTCTTCTTTGGTCGGATAGTCAGGCCAAATCTCCTCAATGCTTTCATACGGCTGACCGTCATCCTCCAACTCCTGTAGGTTCTCTACCACTTCTAGTGGTGCCCCTGAACGGATCGAAAAGTCGATCAATTCATCTTTGGTTGCCGGCCAAGGCGCGTCTTCCAGATAAGAAGCCAATTCAAGTGTCCAGTACATAGTGCCTTTTAAATTTCCCGCAAAAATAGAATTAATTACTCCATAAGCAAGAGTTGTGGGTCGATACTGTTATTAAAAAAAAGTAACCCTTTTTGAGCCCGATTGAAGGTTTTTTTTGAGGTTTTGAAACAAGTTGCTGGTGCTGAGAGCCAATTCGTAATGTTAAATGATTGCCAATGGCTATTGGCTAATGGCTAATAGCTATTGGTCAATTCGTGGTTATATTTGCCGCCTCATTTGAAACAATCTCATGGCAGACGAAAAAATAATTTTCTCTATGGCGGGCGTAAACAAAATTTACCCGCCCCAAAAGCAAGTTTTAAAAAATATCTACCTGTCTTTCTTCTACGGAGCGAAAATAGGTGTGCTTGGTCTCAACGGCTCAGGTAAATCTTCACTATTGCGGATCATCGCTGGTATAGACAAAGAATTTCAGGGAGAAGTAGTTTCTGATCTTGGGTATTCTGTCGGACTGCTCGAACAAGAGCCTCAACTCGACAAAACCAAAACAGTAAAAGAGATTGTAGAAGAAGGCGTAAAAGACACGGTTGCTTTATTAAAAGAATTTGAAGCCATCAACGAAAAGTTTGGTGATGCCGATGTTCTTGAGAATCCTGACAAAATGGAGAAGCTCATTGCGCGTCAGGGAGAAGTGCAAGAGAAACTGGATGCCATTGGAGCGTGGGAACTCGATCATAAACTGGAACGTGCCATGGATGCATTGCGATGCCCTCCTGCTGATTCTAGTGTAGAACATCTTTCTGGTGGTGAGAAAAGACGCGTAGCGCTCTGTAGGTTATTGTTGCAAGAACCAGATGTGTTGTTGCTCGATGAACCTACCAACCACTTGGACGCAGAATCGGTGCTTTGGCTTGAAGAACATTTGCGTCAATATAAAGGAACCATCATCGCGGTAACGCACGATAGATATTTCCTCGACAACGTAGCAGGTTGGATTCTGGAGTTGGATCGTGGCGAAGGAATTCCGTGGAAAGGAAACTATTCAAGTTGGCTTGATCAAAAGCAAAAGCGTTTGATCCAAGAAGAGAAAACAGAAAGCAAACGTCAGAAAGCATTGGAGCGTGAGCTTGAGTGGGTGCGCATGAATCCGAAAGGAAGACAGGCGAAAGGAAAGGCGCGTTTGAATGCGTATGAAAAATTGATCGGACAGGAAGGCCGTGAGAAAGAAGAGAAACTAGAGTTGTACATTCCTCCAGGTCCACGCTTAGGAAACAAAGTAATTGAAGCAACTGGTGTTGCTAAAGGATATGGCGACAAATTGCTTTATGAGAATCTTTCGTTCGTCCTCCCTCCTGCTGGTATTGTAGGAATTATTGGACCGAACGGTGCTGGTAAGACTACACTTTTCAAAATGATAACTGGCACTGAAAAACCAGATGCCGGAACATTCGCGATTGGCGAAACTGTGAAGATTGCATATGTAGATCAGTCGCATGACGACTTGAATCCGGAAGACACCATCTTCCAAGCGATCACGGGTGGCAATGATCTGATCATGATTGGTGGTAAAGAAATCAACTCTCGTGCTTATGTGAGTAAGTTCAATTTTAGCGGCACTGATCAGCAGAAAAAAGTAAAAGAGCTTTCTGGTGGTATGCGTAACAGAGCTCACTTGGCAATTGCACTTAAGCAAGGCGGAAACTTGTTGCTGCTCGATGAGCCCACTAACGATCTTGACGTAAACACGCTTCGCGCACTTGAAGAAGCACTAGAGAATTTCGGTGGCTGTGCTGTGATCATCTCTCACGACCGCTGGTTCTTGGATCGTGTATGTACTCACATCTTGGCATTCGAAGGCGACTCGCAAGCGTATTGGTTTGAAGGTAGCTTTAGTGAATATGAAGAGAACAAGAAGAAACGCTTAGGCGATGATCAACCACATCGTATTAAGTATAAGAAACTGGTGAAGTAGACTGGATTCTGGATGCTGGAATCAAGTATCCAGTATCCAGAATCTAGTATCCAAGTTTAGGCTTGTAAGTAATTAATGATACTATCGGCTACTTCAACACTTCCAAAAAATACTCCTGCACCAAGTGTAACGTGTCGAGGTGAGAGATGCGAAAGCGCATAAGGGAATCCTGCTACGGATGCAAAACTGAAGCTCAGTCCCACAACAACACCAAGTACAACAGCCGCAATTCCGCTAGGGATAAAATAGATCAATGCGAGAGCCGCGAAAGTAACTACAAGGCCATAAACCAAGCTGGTGAAAACACCAAGCCTATTGATGTATCGCACTAAAGGCACAGCAGCAATTGCTGAGATCACGAGTACGCCTGCTACCAAAATAGAGGCATCCTTAAATAAAGGGAAATCAGATTTGGCTAGCATCCAGTCGGCCATATAGTTTTTGATTAGTGCTGTAGCCAAACCAATGGCTAAACCCGCGAACAAAACTTTGAAGTATTCATTCTCTTTTGAAGTGGCCTCCTCGGCATCGCGCTCAAACTTTACATTTCTTGTAGTCCTTCGGAAAAAATATCCTGTTACAATAATCAAGAAACCACCAAGAGCGAAGGTTGCTACAGGGCCAATTGCATTCACAAACTCAATGATCAAAGGCTCGAAAGCCGAAAGTAATTCAGTTGTCAAAACGATAAGCGCCATTGCGGCAGGAAGGTCTTTCGCAGGCGCAAACATTTCGAGCATAGAATTCGCTGGACTGTGAAATACATTCATCGAGATTAACCAAACTACAATCATGATCGGAAGTGCTGCAGTCAAATCAATTGTTGATTGTGCTCCAACTGTAAATGCTACAAGCATAAATACCATAGCCGTGACACTCACACCAACAGTGAAAACAACAAGGCTATTTCCATTTTTTCTGATCATAAAATCGCCCACGACACCTGCTACAGGTGGAATGAGAACAAGGATCAACCCTTGCGCTACGATGAGAAATAATTTCAATTCAGTGAAATGAAATATCTCTAACACCTTGGGTTGATAATTGTGATAGGCGATCCAACTGATAACGATAGCTGCATTCAGGGCAAGCAAGCTGTACACTTGACTCCAATTGGTTCTTGGAGCTGAACTAACAGTGGCTGTATTACTCATAGGTTAGGTTTAGAATCAATGTTAAACTTAAGCATCCTTTTCGGGATTTGGGAACGATACCAATGTAAATACGCATTTTTTTGCTTCCTTGGATTTCGGATTTAACCAAGAAATATGAAACCATTCCTTACCATATTATTGCTCACTTTGTCCAATACCTTCATGACTTTCGCTTGGTACGGCCATTTGAAGTTCAAAGAAATGAAGTGGAGCGAAAACCTCTCGCTGGTATGGGTAATCCTGATCAGTTGGGGAATTGCATTGTTTGAATACGTGCTCCAAGTACCCGCCAACCGGATCGGTTTCAAGGAATATGGTGGTCCTTTCTCTCTTGTTGAGTTGAAAGTGATTCAAGAGGTTATCACTCTTTCTGTATTCGTGATTTTCTCAGTGATTTTCTTCAAGAATGAAACACTGAAAATGAATCACTTTATCGGTTTTGTTTTCCTCGTGCTAGCGGTCTATTTTATTTTCAAGAAGTAATCGATTCAATCAACTCCCATTAGTAAACTTTCATTTCATAGTGTGGCCAACTTTTGCTTTCTTAAAAGCATTAATCCATCATTATGAAATTTACTATCTGCCTTTTCCTGTTAATCAGCGTCAACTCCTTTGCTCAGACACTGACAGGCTTTTCTCCCAGCTCTGCTGCAAAGCAACAACAAGCAGAATCATTCTTTCTTGGTCAGCAAGAAAGCGAACGATATAAAAATCATTTACAGTCGATTACCAAGGAGCCGCACATCGCGACTTCGAAAGCCAATGAGCGTGTGCGCGACTACATTGCCGAGACAATGCGCAAAGCTGGATTTCAAGTCGAGATCTTTCCATATGATATTTATTTGCCTGTGATGCCAGGTTCAGCTTCCGCAGAAATTGTTGAGCCCATTCGCATTCCTCTTAATAACAAAGAATATATCCACCCAGAAGACAAATTCTCTGGTGATCCTAATTTGTATTTTGGTTACAACGCTTACTCGGGAAGTGGTGATGTAACAGCGGAAGTAGTGTACGCCAACTTTGGTCGCAAAGAAGATTTTGAGAGACTGAAAGCTCTTGGCATTTCAGTGAAAGGAAAAATTGTAATCGCACGCTATGGTGGAAACTTCCGTGGTTACAAAGCAAAGTATGCTGAAGAAAATGGCGCTGCTGCACTAATTATTTTCACAGATCCAGGAGACAGCGGATATGCAAAAGGCTTGGTTTATCCCGAAGGACCATTCTATAATGAAGCTGACATACAAAGAGGTTCACTTCTCACGGCAGAGTGGACTGGTGATCCCCTCACTCCTTTTGAGCCCGCTCTTCCGCTTGACGGAAAAAAAAAATCATTCGTAAGAAACCTGAAGAAGTGAAAGGGATGAGCAATATCCCTGTGCTTCCGTTGCCTTACGGCTCTGCAAAAGAAATCATTGGTCGTATGAAAGGTAAGCCCGTTCCTGCAGGGTGGCAGGGCGGATTGCCTTACACCTATCGAATTGAAGGAGGTACTGATTTGAAAGTCCGTGTCAATGTTGTTCAGAAAGAGAGAAATACAACGTGTCTATGATATCGTGGGTACGCTCGCTGGTAGTGAGTCTCCAGATGAATGGGTTATTGCTGGATCACATTATGATGCGTGGGGATTTGGCGCCACAGATCCCAACAGTGGTACTGCCATGCTTCTTGCGCTAAGTGAGTCTCTTGGAAAAGCTGCACAAGCTGGATACAAACCGAAGCGCACCATCAAGATTGCACATTGGGATGCAGAGGAACAAGGGATTATAGGTTCATCGGAGTGGGTTGAACAATTTCGAGATGAATTGGATGCGAAGGGAGTAGCATATATCAATGGTGATGGCGCTGTGTCAGGAAAAAATTTCGGTGCAGCATCAAGTCCTTCGCTCAAAAGTTTAGTTATCGAAACGACAAAAGCAGTTCCATATCCGGATTCTTCAAAAACAGTATATGAACATTGGCTTGGAAAACGTGGACTTAGTGAACCTCCGCTTGGAAATTTAGGAGGTGGATCAGATCATGTCGGTTTTTATGCGCATGTCGGAATTCCATCTTGCGGTGGTGGCACTGGCGGACCAACACTTTATCATTCTAACCACGATAGCTTTTCTTTTTACGAACGCTTCTCGGACCCAAGCTTCAAAATGGGGCCTTTGGTAGAGCGTGTATTCGGAATCGCATCACTCCGATTGGCGAATGCAGACATCATTCCTTACGACATTGCTCGTTATGGCACTGATTTGAGAAAGCATTTTGAAAGTCTTCAGAAACTCACCAAGAGTTACGACAAATCAGAAAATGCTTTTTCCTTTGAAGCGTTGATTAAAGCTTCGGACGAGTTGAAAAAAGTAGGAGAAGATGCTGCAGTTGCATTGAAAGCAGCCAATAGACAAACAAGAAAGCAATCAATGCGGAGTTGATTACGCTTGAACGTCAGTGGATCGACAAACAAGGAATGCCTTATGGAAATTGGTATCGCTCACTTTATGCTTACCCGATTGATCCCCAGCGGTTATGCATCATGGATGATGCCTGCATTTCAATATGAAGCATCTATCAAATCGATAGCCAACTTGAAGTTGTACGAACAGAAATATTTGGATGTGATCAATAGGTTGAAAGCTAAACTTGAGAATATTCAGAAGCTAGCGAAGTAAAGGCTGTCGCAATCGATCAAGTATGAAAATAATTATTAGTCTCTGTTTTATTTTGGAGTTCATTTATTTTTAAACTTCAAGCACAGCATCAGGAATATTTTCCTGACCCAAATCCTGTCATACAAAAGAAACTAGAAGAGTGGCAAGATTTAAAATTCGGGTTACTCATGCACTGGGGACCTTACAGGCAGTGGGGCATTGTGGAAAGTTGGAGTATCTGCCCAGAAGATGTCGGTTGGGCTGCATGGGCGTGGAAGAAAGGAGTTGCTGAGACCTATGAGGAATACCTGAAAAAATATGAACAGCTGCCTCGCACTTTCAATCCGACAAAGTTCAATCCAGAACTTTGGGCGAAGGCCGCGAAGGAAGCAGGCATGAAATACGTTGTGTTTACAACCAAACATCATGATGGCTTCAATATGTTCGACACAAAATATTCCGATTACAAAATCACTGGCAAAGATGTTCCATTCGCAACAAACCCTCGCAGCGATGTGACAAAAGAAATCTTTAACGCTTTTCGCAAAGAAGGGCTCTGGACTGGTGCCTATTTTTCAAAACCCGATTGGCATTCTGAATATTATTGGTGGAAACATTTTCCTCCGGCAGATCGCAATCCGAATTACTCGATTTCAAAATTTCCTGATCGTTGGAAAAATTTTGTTGACTTCACACACAATCAGATCAATGAACTCGCCAGCAACTATGGCAAACTTGACATCCTCTGGTTGGATGGCGGCTGGGTACGTAGGAAAACTGATGAAGAAGTAAAAGAAAATCTTTTGGAAGTATATGAAGGTAGTCGCTATGCACGCAACTCACAAAGCCAGGATATTAATATGGATGGGCTTGTGAGCGAGGTGAGAGCAAAGCAACCAGATTTGATTGTGGTGGATCGGGCTGTGCCAGGTGTTCATCAGAATTATCTCACACCTGAGCAGCATATTCCTGATGAAGGCCTGCCCTATCCATGGGAAACTTGCATGACGATGGCTACCAGTTGGAGTTATGTACCCAACGACAAATACAAATCAGCCGATGATTTGATTGAAAAACTCACGGACATTGTAAGCAAGGGAGGCAACTTTCTGTTGAACATTGGGCCAAGTCCTGAAGGAGAGTTTGACTCAGCCGCATACGACCGCTTAAAGAAAATTGGCGCATGGATGAAAGTGAATGGCGAAGCAATTTATGGCACTCGCATGTTTACAAATTACAATGAGGGCGCAAAGGTTCGTTTTACACAAAAGAAAGATGGTAAAGCTCGTTACATCTTCTTATTTGATTTCCCCAACTAAAAATATTCTCATTGCGAAGATGCCTTTCGCAAAATCCACGAAAGTGAAAATGTTAGGAAGTGATGTGAATTTGAAATGGAAACAAACTACGAATGGCGTGGAGATTATATTGCCCCAGACGTTGCAAAAGAAATCGGAGTATGTTTGGGTGCTAAAAGTCTTTAACTGAGTTTATCGAATTTCTTCTCCTGGTTTTGTTTTCCATCGTTCGTGCATCCAAACCCATTGCTCAGGATGTTGACGAACAACGTCTTCCGTGAACTTGGTAAAGTTCTGCGTGTTGATAATCAAATCCTGTTCATCGTCACCAGTATATACCAACGGAATTTCTGGTAAGATGTGCATCTGCTGTTTGTAATTTTCGTCAAGGAAAACATACGTTGGCACAACTGCGCAACCGGATTTGAGCGCCATTACCGTAGCACCGATAGGAGTTGAAGCAGGTTTCCCAAAGAAATTGACAAAACGACTTTTAACTCTTGTGTCTTGATCGATAAGGATTGCAATTGACCCACCAGACTTCAAGGTTTTGAACAAGCGAATACTCTCTTTGCCACGCTCAATCGCCACAGCACCATGCGCATTTCTGTATTTCCACAACAGTTCATTCAAGCGTTCATCGGCTAAAGCGGTGCCTATAATGTTTGGCTTAAGTCCGCGAAGAGCCATGTTGGTGATTTGCAAATCGAAAGCACCTAGATGACTTGTCAAGAACATTACTCCTTTACCTTTAGCGTGTGCTTTCTCATAATTCTCCATTCCACTGGTGACTAAGAATCTTTCAAGGTCAGCCAGCGTTTTTACGCTCAGAGATCGTAGAATGTCTCCCGCGTTTTTGCCGAGGAATTCAAAGGTCTTCTTACTAAGTTTTTTAATTTCTTCTTGCGACTTCTCTTCTCCAAATGCAATTGTCAGGTGAGTCATCATGCGCTCTACAGGTTTTGGAGAGAATCTGTAGGCTATTCTTCCAAGAAAGCCACAGAATTTTAGCCACATTTTCCTTGGAATAATATTCGCTGAAAAAATCAGAAAGCGAATAAAATAATAGAGTGCGGTGTACTTTATTTCTTTTCGAAGTGGTCTTTTTTCCATAGATGAAAAATCAAAGATACACGTGTTGTAACTTAGAGCAATGAAAAAATTGTATCTCATCCTCCCGCCACGCCAAATCAAGTTGGGATAGTCCTGAAATGGATGATTTTGACAGGCCGTTGAATGAACGGGGAGAAAAGGATGCCCCACACATGGCCAAGTTGCTAAGGCATAGAGGAATTGTGCCTGACCGTTTGATTTCGAGTCTGCGGTGCGCGCATTGACTACGTGCAAAGCTTTCGCTAAAGTTCTTGATTTTGACAAAGGCAAGATTGAGACAATCGACAGACTTTATCATGCCAGCGTTGATACTTGGTTAACCGTTTTGAAATCGCTCAAAGATCACCCGAAAGATGATGAAGATATCGTATTGATGTTTGGGCACAATCCCGGAATCACAGAATTTGCGAACGAACTTTTAAAAATCTCAATTGACAATATTCCAACATGCGGAATTGTTTGCTCCACTTTAAAAATAAAGACGTGGAACGAAATTATTTTCGGGTGCGGTAAGTTTGAATCGTTCGACTACCCGAAAAAGAACGACTAGTTTTTTCTAAATAAAGAAGTTAACCTTTTAAAGAAGCGTTTTTCAAATTCCAAGAAGAATCGGAATTGGCCAAAGATGAATCCGTAAAAAAGCAACACGATATTATAAATCGGAAGAATTAGAATATAGTAAAGAATTTTAGCCCAGAGGGGAATGCGATTTCGAAAAAGAAAAAAAGAATTGGTTTCATTAACCAAACTATGGTCAATCCAGTGCAGCAAAACGAAAGCAAAATGGCAGCCACTTGCCAAACGTTTTTTGCATTCCATCGCTCCTGAAGTTTTTGTATCGAACTCATCGTTGACTCAATTAACTAAAAAGATTCCAGAATTCATTCGAAGGCAATGATGCTTCAATCAAAATCTTCTCTTTTTTAACGGGATGAATAAATTCTAGACTTCGAGCGTGAAGGCAAATGCTTTTGTCTTGGTTGGGAGTTTCATAACCATATTTCAAATCACCAACGATGGAGCAATTCATTGACGCCAATTGCACTCTAATTTGATGGGGTCTACCCGTCACAGGATTTATTTCCAATATATACTGATTTTTCTCTCAACAACTGGTAACTCAACTCGAGCGTTGTCCCTGCGCATTCTCTTTGATATAAGCAGTTACCTTATTTGTCTTTTCGTTTTTGACCAACCAGTGAACCAATGTTTCGGATTGTTTTGCAGGTTTATTTTTTACAATGGCCCAATACGTTTTTTTTGTTTCGCGATCGCGAAACAACGCGTTCATTCTTTCAAGGGCCTTGGAAGTACGCGCAAAGACAACAACACCACTCACTGGTCTGTCAAGTCGATGAACAACACCGAGAAAAACTTCTCCTGGCTTATTGTATTTTTCTTTGATGTATTTCTTACAAATCTCAACCAGTGGTTCATCACCAGTTTCATCACCTTGAACAAGAACACCTGCGGATTTATTAATCGCGAGAAGATGATTGTCCTCGAAAAGAATATTCAATTTATTCGAGGACGCCATCGGTTAATCTTTAAACTCTGACGTGAAGTGGAAATTGATTTCAGGAAAATTATCTTGCACCATTTGCAACCATGCCTTCGACTCAGCCATGAAAACCAACTTGCCGTCTTTGTCTTGCGCAATATGCCGCTGCTTCGATGCGATAAACTCTTGAAGTTCTTTTCGATCATTTGAACTACTAATCCAGCAAGCTTTGTAAATATTTTGAGGAACGAACTCCACAGTAGCACCATACTCGTTTTTCAAACGAAATTGAATTACTTCAAATTGAAGCGCTCCCACAGTACCAATTACCTTTTTCTTTCCAAGTTCATAAGTAAACAACTGAGCAACGCCTTCTTCCATCAATTGAAGTAAACCTTTCTCTAATTGCTTTGTTTTCATCGCGTCTTTATTGATCACCTCTTTGAAAATCTCAGGCGAAAAACTGGGGATGCCAGTATAAAACAATTTCTCTCCTTCGGTAAGTGTATCTCCGATTTTCAAATTTCCAGTATCAAAAAGACCCACGATATCTCCTGGCCAAGCTTCATCAACGGTCTCGCGATCTTGCGCCATAAATGCTGTCGCATTTGAAAAACGAATCGACTTATCCTGACGAACATGCAAATAATTATTCCCACGCTCAAACTTACCAGAGCACACACGCAAAAACGCTATTCTATTTCTATGCTTTGGATCCATGTTGGCATGAATCTTAAAAATGAATCCAGTAAATTTTTTCTCGTCAGGTTTTATTTCGCGAACTGTTGTAGCACGGTCAAGCGGACGTGGAGCCAAACGAATGAAAGTGTCGAGCAATTCTTTCACACCGAAATTATTCACCGCACTTCCAAAGAAAACCGGAGCTACTTTCCCGTCAAGGTAATCTTGAACATCAAGTTCTGGATAAACACCGTTGAGCAGTTCAACATCAGCGCGTAATTGTGCCGCGTGATTTTCGCCAACATATTGATCCAACAAAGGATCATTGATGTCCGAAATTTCAACTGCTTCTTCTACCGTAGTTTTACTTGGCGTGAAAAGCTTCAAGCTCTTTTCATATAGGCTGTACACTCCTTTAAAAGTTTTTCCCATGCTGATGGGCCAACTCAAAGGGTGCACTTTTATTTTCAGTTTGGCTTCGATTTCGTCTAGCAAGTCGAAGGGGTCTTGTCCTTCACGGTCAAGTTTGTTGATGAAACACAGAACAGGGGTGTTGCGCATACGACAAACTTCCATCAGTTTTTCGGTTTGCATCTCCACACCTTTTACACAGTCGACTACCATGATCACACTATCAACAGCGGTAAGTGTTCTATAAGTATCTTCTGCGAAATCCTGGTGACCGGGAGTATCGAGAAGATTGATTTTGATGTCTTTATAATTGAAGCCCATCACAGATGTAGCCACAGAGATACCGCGTTGTTTTTCGATTTCCATCCAGTCACTTCGGGCGTGGTCTTTAATTTTTGAAGACTTTACGGCTCCCGCTTTCTGAATGGCGCCACCAAAGAGTAGTAAGTTTTTCGGTCAAGGTAGTTTTTCCGGCATCAGGGTGACTGATTATACCAAAAGTTCTGCGCTTCGCTATTTCTTGTTCTAGTGTCATACTTTTAGAGGCGCAAAAATAAGAAAAGGAAGGGTAAATGTCTTCTCTTAAATTTTTGTTAAAAACAGTCCAACGAAGTAAAGAAGACAACCCTATTTTAAATCAAGCCGTTTGGCCTTTTGTACCAAATGACATGAAAAGTTTATTTACACACCTTCTCGTAGTTTCCGCTTTGAGTGTTTTCGCTCAAAAGAAAGATACAATCTTGTTACTTCCGGGCAGTAAGGATTTGCAAACTGATCGACTGAACAATTACACTTCTTCATATAACCTATACAGTGTTAAGGATGGAGAGGAAAAACTTGTTGGGAGCTTAGATGATTATCTTTCTATGAATACGAAAACTGGTGAAGCTCTTCGTATTTGCAAAATCCAGTTTGGGCCAAACTCAATTCTTGATAGCGGTCTCTGTAAATTGAAAGGACTCGTGCCTATTTTTCATCGATCTGTTCAAACTAAGAAAACGTTAAATCTTGCTTTCGTCAAAAATAAAGTGACAGGCGAAATTATTTTCAAAAATGAAACAGGACCGAAATCTGAAAAGATTGATCACGAATCTCCATCACCATTATTTGATTCTTATTATGAAGACATCATTGCAAAAACAATCAATCTTAAACTAGGTGCAGTTTTTAAATTTGGCGAATACATTTATGAGAAGGGCGGTACGGTTTGGTCGTGCGGTGAAGTGGCAAAGGAAATTCTAGCTTGAACCTGTAAAAATTAACAAACAACGACAAAACACTTGGGTATCTGAAGAGTACCATTTTCTGGACATTGGCGGCACCGCGCATATGTTGGATGTGAAAAG
>JASGIR010000092.1:0-12384 GCA_049840975.1 Cyclobacteriaceae bacterium
CAGGAAGTATGACAGCAAGCTTTCCTTTAGTATTTATTAACCGTAAAGAGTGAACAATCAGCTCTTCATAACTTAATGTATTCGTATGTCGAACTCGTGATCTTTCTGAAGAGGGTGGAAGAAGACTCTTATTGAAATAAGGTGGATTACTGAAAATGAGATCGTATTTGGTTTTGTTTTCGAAATCCTGAAATGCAGCTTGATGAATTCCAATTTTAGATGGCCAAGGTGAATTCTTCACATTCTCTTTGGCTTGCGTTGCATCCTGTTCTTCAATTTCAATCGCATCGATATGAGCGTCTGCGGGAGTTCGCTGCGCGACCATCAAAGCGATCACTCCAGAGCCCGTGCCAATCTCCAAGATTGATTGAGCATTGTCGAGATCCATCCACGCACCAAGCAACACAGCATCGGTGCCCACCTTCATGGCACACTTGTCGTTGTTTACTGAAAACTGTTTGAATCGAAATGGCTCTGATTGATGTTTTGATTTCATTTTTCACGCGAAGACGCTAAGAACGCAAAGGAAAATTATAGTTTATTAACTATACGCTGTAATCCATTAATCAAAAAAGCCGCAGAGAATCTTAGCGTTCTTTGCGGCTTTGCGTGAGGGAAAATTAGAGTCTACGATACAATTCGCTGATGCTCTCGATCGTGATCTTCTCTTTCCAATCAGGTCCAATGGCATGAGCCCACATGTGTGGCAAGTTGTAAGCTACTTTGGCCATCGCAGTGATCTGTTCTGCTGTCCAGTCTTTAGCGAGACCTTGAGGCAAATCAATTTTGTGTTTCGCGATCATCGTTTTGAATTCTTTCACACCCTCTGGATAGAAATCTTGAAGATGATTGAAAGCTAAACAGTTCGCATAGCAATGGCGTGTTCCTAAAATTTTGGAAAGACCGTATGACAATGCGTGACAAACTCCGACTTCTGAATAAGTTAAACTAAGTCCGCCCATCAGCGAAGCAACCATTAGCTTATCATCGTTCGCAGTAGTTTGACCGCTTTCAGCTCCCAAATAAATATCGCGGCAGAGTTTCAACGCTTGCTCTGCATAAGAGTGAGAATAAGCGTTGTTCAAAATTCCATTTTCTGATTCAATGCAATGGATATAAGTATCCATGCCTGTGTAGAACCACCAGTTGCGCGGTACTGATGCAATCAATTCAGGATCGAGCACCACTTGATTGAAGACTGTCCATTCACACTTCAAACCTAATTTCTTTTCAGGTCCGGTGAGTACTGCAGTCATCGATACCTCTGCACCTGTCCCTGAAATGGTTGGTACACCGATATGATAGATACCTGGCTTCTTGATCAAGTTCAGCCCTTGATACAAAGTAGAAGAACCTTCGTTCGTGAACATCAACGAAACTGCTTTCGCAATGTCCATTACAGATCCTCCGCCAATCCCAATAACAGCAGACGGAATTCCTTTTGAATTCTTCACCTCATCGCGAAGGCTGTCGATCTGCTCGGTTGTTGGTTCATAAACATCTACATCGATGAATTTGACAATATCTCCTTGCTGTGAAGGAATTCTTTTCTCCAGATCTTTTCCTTTGAAATAATTGTCAATCACGAAGAGCATGAACTTATCGTTCTCATTTCTCTTCTCATTGATGATATCTCCAAGTTGGTTAAAGGCACCACGGCCAAAAACAGTCTTTTCAATTCCTTTAAAATTCTTGTGCATAGTTTCTGATTCTCTGAGATTACAATTTAAAAATATCTGAAATAATATCTTTCACATCTTCAATTTCTTGCAGTTTCAATCGGCCGAGGCTACTTTTTGATAGTCTGCTATCATCCACAGATCTCATTTGATCCAGACAGATTTCACAAAACTTATTCTGGAACCTGACTTCTAATCTTGATGGATACCCCCGAAGAGTTGTCGTCATTGGCGCCACAATTACTGTTCCCAATACCGAATTCATCTCTGCCGGGGATAAAACTACGCATGGCCTGCTCTTTTTGATTTCTGATCCAACCGTTGGATCCAGGTTGACCAAGTAAACCTCAAAATCCTTTACCATGTCCACTCTGTTTCATCAAACTTGTTGACTACCAAGTCTGCTTTTACTTTGGTTTTCTTCTTGAAGTCAGACCATTTCTTTTTAGCAGGCTTATCAGCAGAGGTGATTATTATAACATTATCCTTAACAGTGATTCTGACTGTATTTTTTATACCACTCTCATCCAAGATCGTTTTTGGAAAAAGGATGCCCCTGGAGTTTCCAATACGTCTGATTTTAGTAATTGATGTCATTTTATGCAGTTATAACACAAAGTTATAACATTGTACTCCGTCAACCAACCTACACTCTATAAATGATTACTGCTGCAGTATATTCCACAGCCTGATAAATCCAAAGACATAGGACGTCAACATTGAAAGCTTGGCAGGCCAAACTAAGCCGTCACCGCCAATGCCTTCTCCACACACGCACCGATCTTCTTCGCGAGCGCTTTCACTTCATCTTGTGTCCAAGTGCAACGGATACCAAATGAAATCAAACGGCCCACTACCTCTTGCGATTTTGGCAAGTGCAGATTATTGTAATCTTGTGGCGCACCTAAAATGTGTATCGGCAACTTTGCAGCCACAGTCAAATTCTTGATGTGATCCCACTGATTGATGAAGTGATACATATTCAAAAACCAGTAGTTGAATCCACCTACGCCAGCTTTGTTGAATTCATCAACAACACGTTTTGCAGATTCGGTATCAGGCAGAAGCAAATTTAAAAACGTTGCAGAGTCGCCTGCAGGATCTGGAAGCTTGCTGAAGCTCACGCCTGGCACTTTGCTAAGTTCGTCTGTCAATATCTTTTTGTTCTCACGATTCTTTTCCAAAATGTAAGGCACTTTGCGTGTTTGCGCGAGACCAATGGCAGCACTCAATTCACCGATACGATAGTTGAAGCCCAACACAGGGTGAGGCTCCATGCCACGGTTGTTGCCCACGTGACTGTGTCCATGATCAGAATAGCAGTCAGCATTTTTATAAACTTGTTCATCGTTGGTCACCATCACACCACCTTCACCGCAAGTAGCGATTTTAAAGAAGTCGAACGAGTAGCAGCCTGTCTTTCCCATCAGCCCAACCGATGTTCCTTTATATGAAGCAGCGAACGCTTGGCCTGCATCTTCCACCAGCGTTAGATTATGCTCTTTACACACAGCTAGAATTTCATCCATCTGCGCCATGCCACCACACATATGCACGAGAAGCACTGCTTTCGTCTTTGGAGTGATCGCAGCTTTGATTCCCTTTGCGCTGAGACAAAGCGTCTCATCGATTTCGGCAAACACAGGAAGCGCACCCGCAAAAAGCACCGACTCAACCGAGGCGATGAACGTGAATGGAGGTACGATAACCTCGTCACCAGCGCCAACGCCTGCACTTGCCAGTGCACATGCCACTGCAGTAGAGCCACTGCTCACCGCGTGCGCATACTTCGCACCCAAGAGTTTCTTTACTTCATTTTCAAATTCACGCGCCTTCCAGATGTCGTTGCGTTGTGCTTCATGGTTATAGCGAAAGAGGATGCCCGTTTCGAGTACATCGTTGATTTCTTTCTTTTCTTCTTTTCCAAATAATTCGGTGCCTGGCATAGTATTCGATATTTTATGATTTCAAATTCAAAGAATTGTATCTGCAAAAATACGAATTTCTCCTTCAGGGTTACAGCTTTTCGACCATTCGGGCTTACCTCTTTTCAAATACTCCAACTGATACGATAAGCCTTTTTAAAACTGATTTGTTTTGTAATTTGGTTTGATCTTAAGCAGATAATATGAAGGCATTGCCCCTTGGATTTATAGCATCTTTTTTTGTTTTGTTCTCGTGTTCATCCACTTCAAAACTTCCTCAATCTCGTTCACCCATTACAGCTCAGAGTAAAGTTTGGAGCAAAGCCAATATAGGCTCCTTCGAAAGTAAAATTGAATCCCTGCGAAAGCGCTACCATATTCCTGGCCTCTCGGTAGGAATCGTGAACGAAAAGAAATTGGTGTGGGCGAAAGGTTTTGGTTACGCCAACATCGACAGTAAAATCGTTCCTGATGAAAACACTGTATATCAAATCGCTTCAGTCACAAAAACATTTGGTTCGATTCTGCTCATGCAGCAAGTTGAAAGCGGCAAAGCAAAACTCGATGATCCGATCGCAAAGTATGGAATCGCTCTTGGCGGACGGTGGGGCAGTGATGAGCGAATTAAAGTAAAGCACTTGCTCACCCACACTGCTATGGGCAATTCATTCAACGCTTTTAAGCCCGGCTATTCTTTCCGCTACAATGGCGATTGGTATGCCCGAATAAAACCTGTTATCGAAAAATCTTCAGGTCGATCATTTGGCGAGTTATTGATGGACTCGATTGTAAAACCACTCGGTTTAAAAAACACGGTACCTAGTACAGACGACTCTGTGAATTTTAAACTCACCGGCTATAATCGCGAAGCATTTCTAGCCAAAGTCGCTTTGCCTTACGATTGGCATCATCGAAAACTGAATCCAATCAAATTCAAATACATCTTCGGACCAGCGGCTGGTTTGATGAGCTCTGTGAATGACTTGGCGATTTACTCCACCGCGATTGACGAAGGCAAGTTTTTGGATGCGAAAACATGGAACGAGGTGTTTACACCGTTCGTCACGCCCAAAGGAAAAACAATTCAATATGGTTTGGGCTGGTTTGTAAAAAACTACAAAGGCGTAAAAGTAGTTTGGCACACAGGCTGGTGGAATGGCTATTCGGCACTGTTCCTTAAAATTCCTGAAAAAGATCTTACGTTTATCATCCTTGCTAATTCTCAGGATGTGAGCCGTCCGTTTTATCATTTATG
Organism: Cyclobacteriaceae bacterium; assembly: GCA_049840975.1. GTDB lineage: Bacteria > Bacteroidota > Bacteroidia > Cytophagales > Cyclobacteriaceae > ELB16-189. The sequence continues at coordinate 4,860 of JASGIR010000092.1, forward strand.
GCAGCCGATCCCAGGCTTCGGATTTCCCAGTCCATTGAGAACAAACCTTGGCAAAACTTTTATGGCGTCTGGCTTCGCGAAAACATTCATTCAACACTTCGGAGATTTTTAGTTTAGCCGTGCGCTGCATGTGCTACACTGCGCTATCCAGCATAAGTAATAGTTTGATTAACTTAACCACCATTAACTCCAAACCACTATGAAAGCATTCTTTCTTCTATTGTTGGCAATTGCAATTCACGGACAAGTATCTTCGCAAATAAAAATCGATCTTGAAAAGCTTGGGCAAAATCCAGGTGTCGGTAAGTATGCAGACGTCAGGGGGTTTAAAATGTACTATGAGATATATGGCACAGGCGAGCCGCTGCTTTTATTCATGGCAATGGTGGGTCGATGAAAGCATTTAGACAACAGGTGAATTTTTTCGCAAATAAATACAAACTCATTTTGGCTGACAGTAGGGCGCAGGGCAAATCGGTTGATCCGAGCAACTCTCTTACTTATGAAATGATGGCCGATGATTTTAATGAATTGCTTGATCAACTGAAGATTGATTCTTGTAATGTAATTGGCTGGAGTGATGGTGGCATCAACGCGTTGTTGCTTGCGATGAGGCATCCGAAGAAAGTAAAGAAACTCGTGTCGACTGGTGCCAACCTTTGGCCCGATAGCACCGCGCTTGACCCATGGGTGTATAAAGATATCCTTAGTAACTACAATAAATTATCGGCTGGACCACAGACACCAGAAACAATAAATCATAAGAAGACGCTCGGACTGATGCTTCGCGAGCCGAACATTGCGCTGAAAGATTTGTCTAAGGTCAGTTGCCCCTCACTTATCATCGGTGGTGATCATGAAGCAATCCCGGCATTTCATACACTACAGATTGCGCAAGCAATTGCGAAATCTTATTTGTGGATTATGCCGAACTCGGGTCATGCCACATTGATTAGATATAAAGATGAATTCAATCAAAGAGTACTCAATTTTCTGTCAAAACCGTATCGGCCAATCAAGGCAGTTGACCTTTATAGATAGTACTCTTAATATTAAATGATTTAATACAGATAATCTCTTTCAATGAAGATCAAACATCTTTTCTTGTGTCTACTGGTTTTATCGTTAGCATCTGTGCGTGGCTTAGCGCAGAGCAAGTCTTCTTTATCACAATCACAAACAGATTCGGTGGCGGTGATGAAAACAATCAATGGCTTTGTGGATGCATTTGTGAATCTGCGATGGGATGATTTCTCAAATTATTTTGCTGACAATGCTACTTCGTTTTTTCCTCCTTCAGCTAAAACTCCTGCTCGCGCTAATAACAAAGTGGAGACAATGACCATCTTCAGAAAAGTGTTTGACAATGCACGAGCACGAAGAACGAGCGCTCCCTATTTAGATATACAACCTAAGGATGTGCGAGTTCAATTGATAGGATCACTGGCAATTGTCACTTTTCATTTACTCGATCCTGATTTATTTAGCAGGCGTACACTTGTCTTGTCTAAAGAGGAGCAAGGCAGTTGGAAGATCGTTCACATGCACGGATCGGGCGTTGCTTATAAATAAGAGATCATCTTTCTCTCCACCGCGGAGTCCACAGCGTCAAGATGGCTATCAATAGAATAGCACCTGGCAACAGGAAGTGAGAATAGGGCTCACGTAAAAGAAGGCGTGTGCCGATGGCGCCAACCATCACGAATGCAATCAAGATAGTGCCTAATTTTTTGGAAGTACTTGCCGTCATGAGCATAAGTATGCCGCCAATAAATTCGATGGCACCAATTATATATATAATCCAGCGGGGGAGGTGGGCTTGGGCGATAACGCCCTTCGACATTTCATCCAGGTTAGCATATTTCAGAATACCTATAATGATGAATGAAATGCCAATTACCCAAATTAAAATCGTTTTGGCATGCTTCATATATGCGGTTTGAGACCATTACTAATTTACAAAATTTCTGTCAATGTTTTAGTAGACCATCGGAAGGATTTTCAGGTTGTGAGGTTAGCGTTTTATCCAATGAAAAAGGTGCTGGCTTTTGACCAACACCTTTATCGCACAACACAACAACCAAAAAAAATATCTCCCTAAGTCTATTTAGTTGTACTCTTAGATTTAGGATTCCTGTACTCAGATGTTTTTTTAAGTCCAAGTGACTGCACTTCGTTGCTGTCCTTGCCAAACTGTGCTTTCACTTGATCTTTTGCACCGAGCAAGGCATTGTGAAAAGCCCACTCTGCGGCCGCAGCTAGATCACGTGCCGTTGCTAATGCTGCTATTGCTTGTGTCTCATTAGTCTGCGCTGTGATCATAGTTGTGTAAGACGTTTGAATGTTGGCAGCTCCGTATTGACTATTTGCAGGAGAATAGCCATTAATTTTTTTTAGCGCATCGTTGCTATAGATGTCGTCTGCGATAATCTTCGGACTTATTCTGCGGGTTTGGTTTTTCGCCATAGTGTGTATGATAATTTTGTTCCTACGAAGGAAACACATAAGCAGCATGTGGCATCACGTAAACAATAAGTTGGTCTGATCTACTTAGCAATCAGTAATTTTCTTGATAGTTTGGAAAGAATATGTGATCGTCATAGCATACTAAGCCATCGTCACGCGATGCTAAGCCATCGTCATGCGAAGCTAAGCCATCGTCATGCGAAGCTAAGGCATCGTCATGCGAAGCTAAGCCATCGTCACGCGAAGCTAAGCCATCGTCATGCGAAGCTAAGGCATCGTCATGCGAAGCTAAGCCATCGTCACGCGAAGCTAAGCCATCGTCATGCGAAGCTAAGGCATCGTCATAGCAAGCTAAGCCATCGTGATGCATTGCAATGCTGTTTCGTTAGCAGCGCGGTAAGAAAGTTTGGTTGAATTGAGTTATGTTTGAGAGATGAGAAGCACAAGTCAGCCGTGCAAGGTCAATGGAAAAGGCTTGCGCCTGTTAATGGTAGACATGAGAATTAGTCTTTTGTTGCTTTTCATTTTACCAAAGTTAGCATTTGGACAGTTCATCCCTTATGATTATGGAAGTAACAGGAATATTGAGATTAGCTTAGTCAATAGAATCATCTATGGTCGAGAATCAGGCTTTGACATAAATATCTCCATTACTAATAAAACTGATACTACTTTTCTTTTGTATGGTTTATCAGATGACGGTTGGCGATCCAAGCAATCCGTGCCGCACAACTAATAACGTAACAATGGAAAGTGAATTGTTTATTTACGATAACACGAATAAACTCAAACCCTTTAGACTAACAAGTGAATTTTATGAAAAATATGTGCTTCCTGGAGAACCGATACCTTTTGATACGATTGTGAATGCGGCATTAAGAAATAAAATTATAATTCCTGCGAAGAGTTCAATTAATTATGTGATTCATATTTTACTTATGAGAGATTTGAATGGAGGCGTAGTAGATAAACTTGATAAAGGAGAGTATATGCTTTTTTTTAGATACTACTGCGGTTATAATATTACAAACATACTTAGGAAGGAATTTCTTAAAGAAACTGCGAAGAAAGACAAGGCAATGGTTTATCAGGGTTATGCAGAGTCAGGTACTGTGAGACTAATTATTCAATAATCCCCCAACTAGCGCAAGTCTTCAGCAAGAGTGATGGATGTGTGAGACTTGTGCATGAAAGACAAATCTCTATTGCGCTGGTGGGTGTTAAGAAAGTTTGATTGAATTGAGTTATGTTTGAGAGGTGAGAAGCACAAGTCAGCCGCACACGTTCAAGCTCTACTCAGCTAGCGCAAGCGTCCCGCTTGTGCTTACATCTTATCAATTCTTCTTTTGCTTCTTCTTCATCCGAACTTCAAGTCCGAACCTGAATGTGACCGGGTCACCATAGATGTTCTGTCCTGGCTTCTGATTGAAGTTGTACAATACTTCAGAGTAGCCAATCAATCCTTTATATATAGGGAAATGTTTTCTCACGCCAGCAAATGCACCAAAGATGAGGCGCTCTTGTTTCTGATCGGGAGAGGTTGTCGGCACAAATGCATCCATCACTTCAGGTGCTGCTTTGAATACGATACCGTGCGTCCATAAGTAGGAGACAGCGCCACGCACTCCGAACACTCGCTCATATCGATGGGTGATGATATTGCCTTTTGAAACACCGATGCGTTCGTTCCAACCTATCGAAGCGGTAAGATGTGGATTAAAGCGCCAGCCAACATACGGATTGAGATCTACCAATGTGCTGTGCTTACTCATGATGAAATAATTCAGGCCTGGCACTAGGCGCTCATACCACGGCTTGTCTTTGAGTGGGTTCGGTCTGCGCTTTGGGAGTTCAGACAAACTTTTCACACTGCTGTATTTTTGTTTGAGCTTTGAGATTTCACCCATAGCCGATTGCAGTTCTTTTTCTTTGCCTGCAAAATGATTCACAGCTGGCTTCAATTGTTGCATAGCGAGCGAGTCTGCATTCTTGGCGCTCGAAAGTTTTTTCTCCAAGCCTTTGAGTTGCTGTTCATCTTTGGTGAGCGCCTTCACCTCATCGTTTTGCTTCGCAGCATTCTCAACATCTTTTTCTACCGCATCTGCATTGGCCTTGTCTTTCATCGACTGCAATTGCTTCGCATCTTTGGTAACGGTGTTCTCCACTTGTGTTACAGACGACAGCGGTTTGTTCAAGTTCAAATTGGGTATAGAAGTATTACCCGATGGCAATGACAAATTGGACAGATTGCCTTGCGGCATGTTAGCCATGTTTGGCGATGCAACGTTTGGCATATTGGGAAGCCCGAGGTTCGTTGATGGAAGGTTGAAAAAATTGCCAGGCATAGAAAAGCCTTTCACATTTTTTGTAAGTGCGTCAACTTCTTTCTTCGCTTCGGGTGGCAAGTTCAGTGATTGAATTTTTCCAAGCGTCTCTTTTCTGACTTTGTCAATCTTAGAGTTCAGCTCCTTTTGTTTTTTTGCCTGCTCACGCTTTACACTATCGAGTTGATGTTTGATCGACTTGGTCGGTAGTTTCAGTTTTGAGAGGCTGTCTTTTTTATGGTTGAGCTTCGCGATGGATTTCTGCAATTCTTTCATCGGCATAGCGTATGCACGTTGTATGCTATCGGTGCGATGACGAAACCCTCTTTGAATGGAATCGACAGAGTGGTTGGTGTATTGAGAAACGCGCTTCGTGGCGTTGTCTATCTTCTTTAATGTATCGGTTCCCTGATTGATCTTCTTCTGCAGCAAGGTGTCTTGGGCCTTTGCTGTATAAATGGTCAAGGAGAGGAGACATATATATAATAGACAGTGTCGCACAGATGGTAATGAAAGGGCAAAAGTACAACGTCTTGGCAAGCATCTACAAGTTGAAGGGAAAATCTTAAATAAAGGGTCTTCACCTCTAGCTAAACTTTAACTCCTGTAAAAAAACAGACTCAGTCAATAAGGATATCCTGATTTTACGAATTGTTGAAAAATAAATAATGTGACTGATCACTTGACAAAATAGAAGCGCTCATTAGTTTTGTGCACCTCAAAACCGTACTCATTCTGAATTTATTTAATCAACTACTTTAATGAAGCGATTATTGTTTTTGCTGCTTGTTGCGGCAACAGGAAAGATTTTTGCCCAAGGGGAAATTCGTACCCCAGTGCCCTATATGTTTTATCAATAATTTATAGAATTAAAAAAATGAAATCAATTGCCATAGCGGTTATTATCCATCTATCATACGCACTAAGCGTATCGGCACAAAACACACCAGTTGTATTTGATTTAAAAAGTATGATACCAACCTCTCCTGAGGCTGCAATACTGGGAAGGTTTGGAGAAATTCCAATTGGCTATTATACAGGAACACCGGATATATCGATTCCCTTATACACTATAAAAGAAGGAGGACTCGAGATACCAATAGCTTTAAAGTATCACGCATCAGGCATTCGAGTGACTGATGAAGCTACCAGTGTTGGTCTTGGTTGGCTACTAGAACCGCAGCCATCAATACTTCAAATTATAAACGGAAAAAAAGATTGGGGGCAAAATGGCGGAGACAATCTCCCATATGAGCCAACTGACAATGGCGGTTATGCCTTCTTGAAAGGGCGTATGACTTCTTCTTATAATTCATTCTTGTCCGAAGGAGATGCCTTGAAGCCACAGACTCAATGCTGCACATTTGTTTACGCAGGTTGTAATTCAAGAGTTGGTGGTGATTCAGGGCCAGTATTAAATGGGCTACTCCAGGGCGATGGACAACCGGACACTTACCAATATAATTTTATGGGTTATTCTGGTAAATTCTATATCCATCCCGAAACTGGTGAAATTGTTTTCTTAGATAAAAAATCACACATCATCTTTCAAAAGCCTCCTTATTATCCTTCAAATTCAATTGAATGGATGGCCACTACTCTTGATGGCAATAAATTTTTATTTGAAACAGTAGAAAGTGCTCAAAATCTAGTTCAGAATTATGATGTGACCTCATTGAAATTATCTACTATTCAGCTTCACAACGGGAAGACAATTGATTTTAATTATTATAGCGGCTACTACAATGCGAATACCTATTCGGAGACCTACGCTGAACCTTATCCCTTTAACTTAAGTCAAGCTCCGCAAGGTTCGATTACTCCTTATCAGATATATTATACTAACAGTACAAAAACATTGGCGAACATAACATCGCCTGAGGTAATAATAAATTTTCATCTTGAAGACAGGATAGATTTAGCTTACGGAAATGATAATGATGGGGATGATTCAAATGGTACACTGAGCACAAAAAGAATAAAGTCGATAGACATTATTAGCAGAGTTACCAATAAAAAAATAAAGTCATTTAATTTTTACTACAGTTATTTTCCCTACAACACGATTGGTAGTACAAGTTCGGGTTTAAGCCAAGAAGCTTTAGATGTCTTAGGTAAAAGATTGAAACTTGATTCACTAACTGAAATTGGCTATGACCCAATAACTGGAACACCAAATTATAAACCATCGTACAAATTTACATATGACCAAACGATTTTGCCGCTAAAGAATTCTTTTGCTAAGGACTTTTGGGGACAATACAATGGGCAGGATAATAAACTTCTCATGCCTGATTTTACATATCTCTATTACTCAGGCCATCCTGAATTTCAAAATTTTCGAACTTATTATACTCCCAATTCTTAATGGGGCCAACAGGTTTGTTAATAAATCTTTGCTAACGGCTGGGACTTTGAATAAAATCAACTATCCGACAGGGGGTCATTCCGAATTTGACTATGTTCCCGATTCATTCACAAATCATTATTACCCTGATATTGATAAAGTCAATTCAACAACAAAGAATATAGCTGTGACGGACATGAATCTATCGGTGGATGTCACGTCTGGTACCTTTCAGCTTCCCGCTACGCAAACAATCAAATTTGTAAGTACGGTATACCGTGGGGCCAACACCGCGCTGACTTTTGAATCGCTGTTAGGTGCTGTTCGGATTCTATCGTGTTTCCCTATTAACCTTAGCAATACGGTTGCTAGTAAATAAAAAAAAAGA
>JASGIR010000093.1:0-8847 GCA_049840975.1 Cyclobacteriaceae bacterium
TACGTATTGCTAAGGTTAATAGGGAAACACGATAGAATCCGAACAGCACCTGTTCACTCCTGGGCCAAGATTTTTTATGTCACCCCAGGTGCTCGTCTTTCTTAAGCGTGTGGTCATATACAAGTCACAATTGCCGTAGGTTCGAAGTGCATAGGCTGTTTCTTTTTTCTTGAGAAAGCTTAAAATGTTTTTCTTTTTCTTTTTTGCTATTGGCGGAGCGCAACGAGAAAAATACAATGACTTCCCATCAAGACTTAAACATGCTGAACCTTCGTTGAATTCAGAGTTGACCGTTTTAAATTCTTCCGCCTTCGTCCATGCGCCATCAATTTTCAGACTAAAAAAGATATCTTCATCATAAGCTCTTTTTTTATGCGGATTTCTTTTTGATGTGAACAGCAGCACATAATCTACATTACCAATCGCAGGACCATAATCTTCTTTTGGCGAGTTAATACTTTCACCCATCGATTGAAGAAACAGAATGCGGTGGATGAAGCGTATCCACTTCTTTACGATAGTTCACTAGTTCATAATATTTTTCTAACGGAACGTAATATTCCTTTTTATCCTTAGCGGCAGAATCGTATCGTTCATAAACATGAGTGATATCGATTCCTTGTCGGTGATGTTTGAGTGCGAGTTTGTACAATAATATTGATTCACCTGGTGGTCCATATTCTTTTGAGAGATCAGCCAGTTTCCAGATCATTGGAATATTCTTGGCAAAATTTTCGATGCCGAAATTTTTCACGTACTCTTTCAAAGCATCGTACATTTCTTTGCTTCCTTCGGGAAGCTCTTTCATGTGCTTGATTTTTGCCGGGTTGTGATAGAATTGAACTCTGTTGACATTGGGAAAAACAAATATGTCAGACTGACCGAACGAAGTCAGCGAGTCGTGAACAAAAATTGATTTCTCGATCCTTGTCTGAGTGTCCTGTGAATGGGCTACAGGACATAAAAAGCAAAACACGCTACCAGTAATAGCGGCAAAAAATGCTTTCGCTAGGGTCATGATTAAGCCATTGGTTCAACTCCTCTAACGAAAAGTTGCTGAAAAATATGCGATTCACAAAATTTTTTAAACAACCCACTCATCGAGTTAGCGTATTGGCATAGGTATTGACCAATATGGGCAACATAAGATTTTAATAGGACTCACAACTTTTTTGTGTCAAATTGGCACTTATTACCATGTTTAAAGAAATAGCTATTTCGCCCATCGAGCAAGAAGAAACTGAAGAGCTGATTCAACTTATCAATCCTGAAAAGGACATTGAAATCAAGCCCGAAGACCTGCCAGAGGAGCTCTCGATTTTGCCTATAAAAAATACAGTACTTTTTCCTGGCGTTGTTATCCCAATAACAGTCACAAGGCAGAAGTCAATTCGCCTCATCAAGAAAGCATATCAAGGCAATCGGATCATTGGCGTTATCGCTCAAAAAAATAAGCAAGCTGAAGACCCTGCCATTGAAGATTTGTATCGCTTTGGTACTGTTGCTCGAATTATAAAAATGTTGGTGTTGCCAGATGGAAACACAACGATAATCATTCAGGGCAAAAATCGTTTTGCAATAAAAGAGTATGTAAACGAAGAGCCATTTTTAACTGCTCGCATTGAATTGCAAGTGGAGCCGGTTTTGGATTTGCATAGCAAGGAAGTTGATGCGCTCGTGCAATCGTTGAAAGATTCAGCTACGAAAATCCTGAAGCTCAATCCTGACATTCCTCAAGAGGCGCAAGTTGCACTCGACAATATAAATAGCACCGCATTCTTGATTCATTTTCTCTCATCGAATTTGAATGTAGATGTTGCAGAGAAGCAAAAGATTCTGGAAGTCAATAATATTATTGATCGTGGCACTTTGCTTTTGCAATACATGCTGAAAGAAATCCAGATGTTGGAGATTAAGCATGAGATTCAAAAGAAAGTTCATACTGATATAGATCAACAACAGCGCGATTATTTTTTACGCCAACAGATAAAAGTATTACAAGACGAGTTGGGCTATGATGGCCCTGACAAGGAAATTGAAAAATTACGTAAGCGTGGTTCCGAAAAGAAATGGCCCAAACATGCAGCCGATCATTTCAATAAAGAACTCGATAAACTGCAACGCACCAATCCTCAAGCACCAGATTTTCCTGTGATGATGAACAACGTTGAGTTCATGCTCGACTTGCCGTGGGAAGACTATACAGTTGACGATTTTGATTTAAAGAAGGCCAAAAAGGTTTTGGACAAAGATCATTTTGGTTTGGAAAAAGTAAAGACGAGAATTCTTGAATATTTGGCAGTGCTGAAGTTGAAGCAAGATATGAAAGGACCAATCTTGTGTTTGTATGGCCCGCCAGGTGTTGGTAAGACTTCCTTGGGAAAATCGATAGCCAAATCATTAGGAAGAAATTACGTGCGCATGTCGCTTGGTGGCGTGCATGATGAAGCAGAAATTCGCGGCCATCGCAAAACGTACATTGGTGCGATGCCTGGAAAGATTTTGCAGAACATCAAGAAAGCAAAGTCATCAAATCCTGTTTTTGTTTTGGATGAGATTGATAAAATAAGATCTGATTTTCGTGGCGATCCTTCATCAGCATTGCTTGAAGTTTTAGATCCAGAGCAAAATAATACGTTTGCCGACAATTATTTAGAAGTTGATTACGATTTGTCGAAAGTTCTTTTTATCGCCACAGCAAATTCACTTGATACGATTCAGCCAGCTCTGCGCGATAGAATGGAGATCATTGAATTGACTGGTTATACGGTTGAAGAGAAATTGCAAATCGCTATTCGTCATTTAATCCCTAAGCAAGTAAAAGAACATGGTCTCGCTCCTGAAGACGTGAAGTTTTCTAAAGAAGGAGTTTTGAAAATCATTGAAGCCTACACCCGTGAATCAGGTGTAAGAAGTTTGGAAAGAAAAATTGGCTCTGTAGTTCGCAACATTGCGAAGTCAAAGGCAATGGAAGAAGATTTTTCAGGAGAGATCACAGCCGAAGCGGTTGTGAAAATTCTTGGAGCAGAAATTTTTGATGAAGAATTGTATCAAGGGAACGACATTGCTGGTGTAGTTACTGGTTTAGCCTGGACGCAAGTGGGTGGTGATATTTTGTTTATTGAATCAAGCTTGAGCAGGGGAAAGGGTGCACTCACCATTTCTGGTCAGCTTGGCGATGTGATGAAAGAATCAGCTACGGCAGCATTGTCATATTTGAAAGCGAATGCTGACACTTTGAAAATTGATTATCGTGTTTTTCAAAATTACGATTTGCATATTCACGTTCCTGCGGGAGCTGTTCCCAAAGACGGCCCTTCTGCTGGTATCACCATGCTTACTTCGCTTGCTTCTATTTTCACGCAACGAAAAGTAAAATCACAACTAGCAATGACTGGTGAAATAACTTTGCGTGGGAAGGTTTTGCCAGTTGGTGGAATCAAAGAAAAAATCTTGGCAGCAAAAAGAAGCGGCATCAAAGAAATTATTTTGAGCAAAAAGAACAAACGAGATATTCAGGAAATTGAGAAGACTTATATTAAAGGATTGACCTTTCACTACGTTGATTCAGTTGATGAAGTTTTGAAGATTGCGCTCTTAAAAGAGAAGGTTACACACCCACTTGCGTTTGTTTTGCCAGAAACAAAATCGTAGATATTTAATTTGTGATTTAGAATTTAGTAATTGAATTTCAATGCTCGACTCAAATAAATTGACACCCAGCCAGATTGTTCAGGAACTTGACAAATACATTGTTGGACAAGGAGAAGCTAAACGTAATGTGGCCATCGCGTTGCGAAATCGTTGGAGGCGGATGAATTCTCGCAATGATATTAGAAATGAAATTGTTCCGAACAATATTTTGATGATTGGAGCTACTGGTGTTGGTAAAACAGAAATCGCAAGAAGACTTGCAAAAATTGCTGACGCTCCTTTTGTGAAGGTTGAAGCTTCAAAATTTACTGAGGTCGGTTATGTAGGTAGGGACGTTGAAGGGATGATTCGTGATTTGGCAGAACAATCAGTGAATTTGGTAAAGTCGCGTAAGAAAGAAGAGGTGAAGGAAAAGGCTGCACAAGCTGTGGAAGAAATTATTTTAGATGCGCTCATTCCTCCTATGCGTAAGCCAGCTGGTTTTTCTGTAGCGAACGTAACTGGAAATGACAGCGATGACGCTCCAAAAGATGATACAGAATTAAATGAGCGTACCAGAAATATTTTCCGAGAGAAAATTAAAAATGGTGAACTCGAGGATCGCAAAATAGAAATCGACATCAAGCAAAATCAGGCACCTGGCGTGGGAATGATCGGTGCGGGAGTTATGGATGAGGTGTCGATGATGAACTTGCAAGAGATGCTCAGTGGCATGATGCCCAAAAAACCTAAGAAAAGAAAACTTACAGTTGCGGAAGCCCGAAAAGTCCTGTTGGATGAAGAAGCGGCCAAGCTCATCGACATGGACGAAGTAAAAGAAGAAGCTGTGCGCAAAGCCGAAGATGCAGGAATCATTTTCATCGATGAGATTGATAAAATTGCTTCTGGCGGAAAGAAAGGTGGCGGTGGACCGGACGTAAGCCGCGAAGGTGTGCAACGCGATTTGCTTCCAATTGTTGAAGGTAGTACTGTGAACACGAAATACGGAGTGATCAACACAGACCACATTTTATTTATTGCTGCGGGTGCATTTCACGTTTCAAAACCGTCTGATTTAATTCCAGAATTGCAGGGACGATTCCCAATTCGAGTTGAGCTGAACAGCTTAACGAAGAATGATTTCGTTAGAATATTAAAGGAACCTAAGAACGCACTCACACGTCAGTATCAGGCATTATTTGAAGCTGAAGAATTTAATATCACTTTTGATGATGATGCCATCGATGAGATTGCTCAAACTGCGTTTGAAATAAATTCAGAAGTTGAAAACATTGGAGCTCGTAGACTTCATACAGTAATGAGTAAATTACTGAACGAGTTTTTATTTGATGTACCTGATAGAATCTCAAAAGAGAAACCAATCAAAGTCACTAAAGGTATGGTGATTGAAAAATTAAAGGACCTTGTTAAGAATAAAGATTTGAGCGAGTATATTTTGTAACTCAAAATCAATGGTGCAATGAAAATACATTTGTTCGTTGTTCCGATCTTAATTTCTACCGCCACTTATTCTCAAACCAAAAAGGAAGACTCTCTTCGATCTCAAAATATTAAGAGCTACAAGAATTATTTTTATCTGTGGCCAGTAATTCAACAACGCAGTACTTCTTTTGATATAGTAAATCAAGATAGATCAAATCCTAAGCTTACCTATAAACCTAACGGTGATTACAGTGTTGGTATTGGAGCTTATATTTTTAAAGTGAGCTTTGAAGCATCGCTTTCAGTTCCACCAGCTTCTGAGAAAGAAAAATTATATGGTCATTCTTCGTCATCTGATTATCAATTCAATCTACTAAGCAAACGCTGGGGTGTAAATGGATTTGCTCAAAACTATAATGGCTTCTACCAAACTGATTCGGATAAACCGGTTCCTGCCGGGGTAGTGTATCCTCAGCGTCCAGACATCAGCACTTGGAATACGGGAGTGAATGGAATTTATATTTTCAACAGTAAGCGATATTCTTTACGTGCTGCGTATAACTTTTCCGAACGCCAGTTAAAAAGTGGTGGCTCATTTCTCCTAACGGGAACGATCAACACCTTTAGCTTTCGCGCTGACTCTGGAGTTTATGGTCACAACTATGAGTCTATTTATGGTGCCAAAGCTGACTTCAGCAAACTTGATCTAACGACTTTTAGTGTGGCCCCTGGATATGGATATACACTTGTGGTCAAAAATTTATTTCTGAATGGTTCGTTGGCCATCGGGCCAGCTCAGCATTGGATTTATTATAGGTCAGATGCCGTTTCAAGCACCGAGACAAAATTGAATAGTTTTATCGATCTGAGATTGTCGATTGGCTATAACAGCGATCGCTTTTTTGGAGGAGTTTCATTCGTTGCTCAATCGCGCAATGTGAAAATTGAACAAGTTCAGTTTACCAGCACAAGTACAACATTTCGAATGTTGGTTGGCTATCGTTTTCAAGAGTTTGGAATCCTGAAGAAAAGTGTTTGGGATTTTATTCCGTTTAAGAAAAAAGACAAACAGAAAAATTAGTTAAGTGATCAGCCATAAAAAAAGGACCCCGAAAGGTCCTTTTCATTTTAATGACTAACTAAAATCATGCGATTCCGTCTGCAAGTAATACTACTTTGTTTTTCAGCACCTCTACGACACCGCCAGTAATATTTACTTGTTCGGCCCCATCTTTTGATTTATAGATCACTGTTCCTTCTTTTAGCAAAGAAACCAGTGGAGCGTGATCATTCAATACCTGAAAAGAACCATCAGCTCCAGGAAATGTTGCAACGGTAACATCGCCTTCAAAAACTTTCTTCTCTGGTGTAATTATTTCTAAATGCATTTTTTCAAGTTTTAAGTTTTAGGTTTAAAGTATCAGGTTCTAAATTCAGATTCAACATTGAACTTAGAACCTCAAACTTAGAACTTATTACCCCCTAGCTTCAGCCATAATTTTCTCACCCTTAGCGATAGCTTCTTCGATGCTACCTACAAGGTTGAAAGCCATTTCAGGAAGGTGATCAACTTCACCATCCATGATCATGTTGAAACCTTTGATTGTGTCTTTAATGTCGACCAACGCGCCTTTCAAACCAGTGAAGGCTTCAGCTACGTGGAATGGTTGCGACAAGAAACGTTGTACACGTCTTGCGCGAGCCACAGTCAATTTATCTTCTTCAGACAATTCATCCATACCAAGGATAGCGATGATGTCTTGCAATTCTTTGTAACGCTGTAATATCAACTTCACGCGTTGAGCACAGTTGTAATGTTCGTCACCAACAATGTCCGCACGAAGGATACGTGATGTAGAATCCAATGGATCCACTGCAGGATAAATTCCAAGCTCAGCAATCTTACGACTCAATACAGTTGTCGCATCCAAGTGAGCAAAAGTTGTAGCAGGAGCAGGGTCAGTTAAGTCATCGGCAGGAACGTAAACGGCCTGTACCGAAGTGATTGATCCATTCTTGGTAGAAGTAATACGCTCTTGCATAGCACCCATTTCAGTTGCAAGTGTAGGCTGATAACCTACAGCTGAAGGCATACGACCCAAAAGGGCTGATACTTCAGAACCAGCTTGTGTGAAACGGAAGATGTTATCGATAAAGAACAAAATGTCTTTTCCTTTTCCTTTTCCATCGCCATCGCGGAAATATTCTGCAACAGTCAAACCAGAAAGAGCCACACGTGCACGTGCGCCAGGAGGTTCATTCATCTGACCGAACACGAAGGTCGCTTTTGAATCTTTTAATTTCTGATTGTCAACTTTTGACAAATCCCATCCACCTGCGTGAAGAGATTTCATAAATTCAGGACCGTAATCAACGATACCTGCTTCGATCATCTCACGAAGCAAATCGTTTCCTTCACGAGTTCTTTCACCTACTCCAGCAAATACAGAAAGACCTGAATATGCCTTTGCGATGTTGTTGATCAATTCCTGGATCAATACGGTTTTACCAACACCAGCACCACCGAACAAACCGATTTTACCACCTTTTGCATAAGGCTCAATCAAGTCAATTACTTTGATACCAGTAAAAAGAACTTCAGATGAAGTTGAAAGATTTTCATAGCTAGGAGCGGAGCGGTGAATAGGCAATGCTTGCTCACCTTTAGGTTGGGCAATACCATCAATAGCTTCACCAATCACGTTGAAAAGACGGCCTTTGATATCATCACCAATTGGCATTTTGATAGGAGTACCTGTGTCGGTCACTTTCATGCCGCGAACAAGTCCTTCAGTACCATCCATGGCAATGGCGCGCACCCTGTCTTCGCCAAGGTGTTGTTGGCACTCGAGCACCACGCGTGTGCCGTCTGCTTTAGTTACTTCCATTGAGTCAAGGATGTTGGGTAGTTTAGACCCTGGCTCATCAAAAGCCACGTCTACTACCGGACCGATTACCTGGGTGATTTTGCCGTAGTTAGCCATTCGTCAGAATTATAGTTAATGCGTTGATTTTTAGCTTTTTAAGGATTACTTGAGGTTAGTCAAAAAATCCAGCCCGCAAAAGTATATTTTTCGCGGGTTTATGCAAACGGCAATAGTCATTTTCCCCAAGGAAATTCACAAAAATCAGGCATCGCGGGTTTTTCTATTTTTGCGTCATGGGAATCCGCTCTGTACTCGCCAAACCGTTTGCTTCGCTCATCGCAAAAAGAGACCAAAGAATGGTCTTCAAAACCTGATTATTATCAGCAGAAAATTTTCCAATCGCTGGTTAATACAGGAAAAAATACGCTCTTCGGAAAAGATCATGGATTTGAGTCCATTAAATCATATTCGGATTTTAAACAACAAATTCCAGTTCGTGATTACGAAGCTTTAAAGCCTTATGTTGAAAAAGTGCTCCATGGCGAAGAGAACATTTTGTGGAAAGGAAAGCCAGAGTATTTCGCCAAAACTTCTGGAACAACTTCAGGGACGAAATATATTCCCATTACAAAAGATTCAGTTCCCAATCATATCAACAGCGCACGGAATGCTTTGTTGAGTTATGTTCACGAAACTGGAAATGGAAAATTCTTGGATGGCGGTTTGATTTTTCTTTCGGGCTCTCCAGAGTTGAGTGAGAAGGCTGGAATTAAAACCGGTCGACTTTCTGGAATAGTGAATCATCACGTGCCAGGTTATTTGCGCAGTAATAGGTGCTGTTCGGATTCTATCGTGTTTCCCTATTAACCTTAGCAATACGTAATCCTACGAATAGATGAAACAA
>JASGIR010000094.1:0-7932 GCA_049840975.1 Cyclobacteriaceae bacterium
CTAAGGTTAATAGGGAAACACGATAGAATCCGAACAGCACCTGGATATGAATTACCTGATGGCGCAAGCCTATTTGTTACTTATAACAGGCTAAGATAGAGAAAATTGTGCGTACTATGGTAAACGTTCAGTTCTTCACGTTTTTGTGAAACCAGTCTTTTTCAGAACCAGACTCATTGTCGAACTTGACTTTACTTTCAATTTTTTCTCTGGCGCGAGTCATGGCTTTGCTCACCATTGAATTTTCAATTGCTTCGTCATCTTTTAAGCCCATAGTATTCATCAAAGAAATAGTTTGGGCCGATCCAAAGATTTCAAAGGAGGGCTGATCGAGTGAAGAATAAAATGTGATGGAAGACTTTGTATTTGAAAGCAATTCAAGAACCTTGTTTTCTTTTGAAGGAAGTGGATAATGGCCGAAGAAAAGAAAATCTATTTTTTGTCTCGTATTTAATTTAGGGAGAAGACTTTTAAATGCAGAAGAATCTATAAGTACAGAAGGAATAACAAAAATTGTTTTCGATTGTTCCAACGCCTCAGAAGAGTTATCATTTTCAATTTTAAAATGAGGAACACTGTTCTCACTTAAGAAACCCAAAACACTTTCGTTGCTTTCGGAAAAGAAAGTAACCACAACGGGAACATTCCCATGAGTAATCGATTGTAATGCTTCAGTAATCATTCCCTTCAAACAAAACGAAGAGCTCTTCCAAACTTTATCAGAATATTTGGGTGTTTTGTTCGAAGAGAAAAATCCCATCTTGATTTGTCAAAACTTTAGAAGTTCCTCGATTTTATTTTTCAACCTTCCTTTTGGTAAGAAATTATTTTCTAATGTAGGAGCAAAAGGAATGGCAGTATCTAGTGACGCAACTCTCATCACAGGTGCATCTAAATGATTGAAACAATTTTCACTGATCCACGCTGCAATTTCTCCACCAATTCCACCAGTCAAAGTGTCTTCATGTAAAATCAAAACACGATTAGTTTTCTTCACTGTTTGTTCAACAGCTTCTTTGTCCCATGGAAGTAATGTTCGTAAATCAAGAACATCGGCTTTGATATCTTTCATTTCACCAAGAATTTCTTGTGTCCAATGAACACCCATGCCGTAAGTAATTATTGACAAATCATTTCCTTCGGTTACCAATTTAGCCTTCCCTATTTCAACCGTGTAGTAATCGTCAGGCACAAGTTCTTTTACTGAGCGATATAAAAGTTTGTGCTCGAAGTACATGTAGGGATTTGGGTCTTCGAGAGCAGCGCACAGCAATCCTTTGGCGTCATATGGATTCGAGGGGTAAACAATTTTCAAACCGGGTGTATGGAAGAACCAGGCTTCATTGCTTTGCGAGTGAAATGGCCCTGCGGCTGTGCCAGCGCCCGTTGGCATGCGGACAACCACATCTGCATTTTGTCCCCAGCGCCAATAGGATTTAGCAAGATTGTTTACGATCTGATTGAAACCTTCAGTTACAAAATCAGCGAACTGCATTTCCACCATCGCCTTCATTCCTTTAATAGAAAGACCAAGCCCAGTCCCAACAATGGCAGCTTCGCACAACGGAGTGTTGCGCACACGTTCTTTACCAAATTGTTTCACAAAACCTTCCGTGATTTTAAAAACACCGCCATAATCACCAATATCTTGGCCCATTAAAACTAAGTTGGAATGCTTCTCCATGCTTTGACGCAAACCATCGCTAATGGCATCAATAAATCTTTTTTCTGATTTTTTCTCTGATGAAGGATCAACTACGGCTTGTGTGAAAGGTGCGTACACATCATTCATTTCTCTTTCTGTACTAGCTTCCGGATAAGTCTCTTCAAACGCAGTCGCGAGCCCATCGTCAATCCATTTCTTTATTTTTTTTCGAGTACCATCAATCGCTTTCTGATCAACGACTCCTTCTTTCAATAAATATTTTTCGTAGTTATCAACTGGGTCTTTCTTCGCCCAAGTTTCCATCAATTCTTTAGGAACATATTTTGTTCCGCTCGCTTCTTCATGTCCGCGCATGCGAAACGTAATGCATTCCAATAAAATCGGTCTTGGTTTTTTTCGAAGATTTTCAGCAAGATTTTTTACTGTATCGTAAACTTCAAGAATATTGTTTCCATCAACTTGCACTCCTTCAATTCCATAACCGATTGCTTTGTCAATAAATTGTTTGCAGCGAAATTGTTCATTGCTCGGAGTTGACAAACCATAGCCGTTGTTTTCAATCACAAAAATTACTGGCAAGTCCCAAACTGCAGCTACATTGATCGACTCATGAAAATCGCCTTCACTAGTTCCTCCATCGCCATTGAAAACGACTGTGACTTTATTTTCTTTTTTCAGTTTTGTTGCGAGCGCAATTCCATCAGCGACTCCGTTTTGCGGACCCAAGTGAGAAATCATCCCAACAATATGATGCTCGTTTGTTCCGAAATGAAATGAACGATCACGGCCTTTAGTATAACCTTTCATGGTTCCTTGCCACTGTGCAAAAAGCCTGTCGAAAGGCATCTCACGCCCAACAAAAACGCCAAGATTTCTGTGCATCGGCAAAATGTATTCATCTTTTGCCAGCGCTGAAGTTATTCCCACAGAAATCGCTTCTTGACCAATCCCGCTGAACCATTTGCTGATTTTATTTTGACGAAGTAGAATCAACATTTTCTCTTCAATCATTCTTGGTCGAAGAAGAGACTCGTAAAGGCGGAAGAGCGTTTCGTTTGTGTATTTTTTGCGTGAAAACTTCATGAAAATGAAAATTGAAGCGCAAAGTTAATGGAGTTTTTGGTTTGGAATGAGTGATGAAAATAATCGAGTTGAGAGCAATTATTTTTAAATTTCGAGACATGAAAATATTCTTTTTTCTACTTCTTTCTTTTTGCGTCATGAATGAATTGAATGCTCAATTGTTCACTCCAAAATTTGATGTGCAGGGACACCGAGGCGCTCGTGGGCTGATGCCAGAAAATTCTATCCCAGCTTTCAAACTTGCTCTTGATTCAGGTGTCACCACTTTGGAAATGGATTTAGCTATTACCAAAGACAAACAAGTAATTGTTTCGCACGAAGCTTACATGAATGCTGCGTTTTGTCAGGACCCAGACGGAAAAGAAATCAAATCCAGTGACGAAAAGAAGTTCAATATCTATCAGATGACTTATGATCAAGTGAAGCTTTGGGACTGTGGCTCAAAAGGAAATTCAAAATTTCCAGAACAACAGAAAATAAAAACCTCAAAACCTTTATTAGCTGATGTAATGGTTGCAGTTGAAAATCATATTAAAAATTTCACGCGATATGAAGTCGACTACAATATTGAAATAAAAAGCTCTCCTAGCGGTGATGGGAAATTTCATCCGAAGCCAGAAGAATTTTCAGAATTGGTTTTTAATCTGATTGATCAGTATTTACCGTGGGATCGAGTGGTGATCCAATCTTTTGATATGCGTGTGTTAAAATATTGGCACGCGAAACATCCGGATGTGAGACTCGCTTTATTGATTGAGAATTTGAAAAGCATTAATGAGAATCTAACCGAGCTTGGATTTGTTCCTGATATCTACAGTCCAGAATTCCACTTGCTCGATAAAAACGAAGTCAATTTTTTGCATGGCAAAATTCCAGCACGCATTGTAAAACCAGGAAAGAAGCAAATCAAACTTCGAGTTATCCCATGGACTGTGAATGAAGAAACCGACATGAAGGAATTGAAAGATATGAATGTCGATGGCATTATTACCGACTACCCAAATCGTGCAAGGAAATTAAAGCTGACGCTAAACGGTAAGAAATAGTTTTACTTCTTCCTTGCCGCTTTTACTTCCTCTGGTGTGATTGCTGAGCCCTTGTTGTCAAAAGAATTTCTGATATAGTTTAGTACATCGCTGGCTTGTTGATCAGTCAAGTCGAAGGCACTCATTGTCCCGTTATAAATTTTGCCTTTCACTTTCATTTCACCACTAGCGCCATATAAGACTTGTTGTATTGATCTTTTTTTGTCAGCCATCAGATAATCTGATTTTGCGAGCGGAGGATACAGATCTTCAATTCCATCACCCAATTCCAAATGACATGTAAGGCATTGGGCAATGTAGATGTCTTTTCCCCGTTCGATGCTCTCTTTTAAATTGAAACGTTCTTTTTGTTGAAAAGAGAAAAAGGAAACACTACTGATAATAATCGCGAGAAGAAATATTTTTTTCATCATTTAAATTTTTTAAAGAGCTGTAAAATTAAACTTCATCTATACTGAATGGCAAAACGCGGATTCGTTTTCCGGTCAAATCAAAAATAGCATTTGTTAGGGCAGGAGTGAATGGGGGGAGACCTGGCTCACCAACTCCACCTGCTTTTTCTTCGTTGTCCACAATACGCACTTCGATTTCTCCGGGATATCCTGCAATGCGTGGCATTTTGTAAGCATCAAAATTTTTCTCGACAGCTTTTCCATCGACAAAATGTGTAGCGTGTTTTGTTGCTGCGCCAAGCGCCATCACAATGCTTCCCTCTACTTGCGCTGCAATGATATCTGGGTTGACATACCAACCACAATCCATGACAGCCCAAACTTTATCAATTTTCAATTTGCCTTCTGCATTTTTAGAAACTTTCACCACTTCACCAACAATGCTCGAAAAACATTCAGTGATGGCCACACCATAACCAGAATTTTTTCCGCGTGATTTCCAGCCAGTAACTTCTTCTAGTTTTGAAATCACCTCTTGATAACGTGGGTTGCCTAAATGTTGTCTGCGAAAATCAAGAGGATCTTTTCCTGCAGCCAAAGCCATTTCATCTATGAAGCTCTCGAAAGCGAATCCATTGGTGGAAGAATAGACGGAGCGCCACCACATAACGGGTATTGGAGACTCGAGGGGAGAGTCGCCAAAAGTATAGTGAGGAATAGATTTGAAATAGGGTTCCAAAAATCCCTCGACTACATCACTATTATATGTAGACCGATCTGCTCCCGGATTTTGCACGTCCATATTTTGGCCGGCCATTCGTGTTTCGAAAGCAGAAATTCTTCCATTGCTCACACCACCTTTACATTGATAAATCATCCCAGGGCGGAAAGGCCCACCGATCATATCGTCTTCACGACTCCACACAACTTGCACGGGGGCTTTAATTTCTTTCGAGATCATCACTGCTTCGTAGGGATAATCAGTAAACGCCTTGCGGCCGAAACCTCCACCCAAAAAAGTCATGTTCACTTTTACTTTGTCTGGAGAAATTTTTAGCGCGCCAGCAGTAACGCCTTGAATCCAATCAGGTCCTTGAATCGGTCCCCAGATTTCCGCAGCTGTCTTCTTTTACGTCAGCGATACAATTGAGCGGCTCCATGCAGCTGTGAGATTCGTACGGAGTTTCGTAAAGCGCTTCAAGTTTTTTTTCGGCTTTTTGAAAAGCATCTTGAAAATTTCCTTGAGTCTTATAAGAGATCAAATTTCCTTTCTGAAGTTGATCTTTCATCTTCTCATACAATTGTTCTGTACTATGATGATCAAACCCCGAATCATCCCATTCGACTTTCAAAACTTTTCGCCCCTGCATCGCTGCCCAAATACTGTCGGCAACAACAGCAACTCCTTCATATAAATGTTCGAATACCAAGCGATTGGTTTTGAAAACAAACTTTACTCCAGGAATTTTTTTTGTCTCGGTATCATCAAAACTTTTCACTTTGCCGGCAAAGCGTGGATTACGCTCGACAACTGCGTACATCATACCCGGCAATTTTTTATCAATACCGAAAATGGCAGTTCCATTCGTTTTCAATGGAGTGTCTTGTCGTGGCAATGGCTTGCGAAGAATTTTATAATCCTTTGGATTTTTCAACTCAACATTTTTCGGAGGCTTCAATTTCGATGCTTCGGCAACGAGTTCTCCGTAATTGAATTTTTTCCCCGTTGGTTTGTGAAATTACGAAACCATTTTCAGCATGGCATTCCGACTTACTCACATTCCATTTGTTAGCAGCAGTTTCGATCAGCATCTCGCGAGCAGAGGCACTCAAGTTGCAAAAGCTTGTATAGCTACCACGAATCGTTGAGCTTCCACCTGTAATCTGACTTCCATATTTTTTGCCATCGCCTTGTGCGAATACAATATTTACTTGATCAAGATCCACCTCAAGTTCTTCTGCTATGATTTGTGGAACTGATTGATATGAACCTTGCCCCATCTCAGCGCGATGATTGGTGATCGTGACTTGCCCAGAATTGTCAATCGAAATCCAAGCATTCAATTCAATGCCTAGATTTTTCTGCTGATTGCTGTTTTCAGAATTTCGATTTGCTTCTCCGATCGGCCGGAAAATAAATTCCCAACGAGAGAGCAGCGCCAGTCATACCAGTAAGCCTGATAAAATTTCTGCGCGATATATTTTTCTTTGATCGTCTCCATGTCGATTTAAAGTTTACGCCGATTTGAGAAGCAGTTTTAATCGCTTTGCGAATTCGCACGTATGTGCCGCATCTGCATATGTGACCTTGCATGTGCGCCTCGATATCTTTGTCGGTTGGCTTGGGTACCCGTTTTAATAATGCAGCAGCAGCCATGATCTGCCCGCTTTGACAATAACCACATTGCGGCACTTGTTCTTTGATCCACGCTCGCTGCACAGGATGAGAATTATTTTCAGACAAACCTTCAATTGTGGTGATGTCTTTGCCAGAGGCAACTTTTACGGGCATGGAGCATGATCGAATCGGATTGCCGTTAAGATGAACTGTGCAAGCACCACATTGCGCAATGCCGCAGCCATACTTTGTGCCAGTAAGCCCTACAAGATCGCGGATTGCCCACAACAGGGGCATCGCTGGGTCAGCTTCAATGGTGTGATTTTTTCCATTGATTTTCAAAGTGAACGAAGCCATAAGATTTTTGGATTGTAGGTTGAATATACAAATTCAGAGAGTGAAAAGCAGGAGAATTTTGACGAATGAAAATCCAATCGATTATATTGCCTTATCCAAATAATCCCTCTATGAAAAAAATTTCGACTCTCGCTTTTATTTTCATTTGTACGTTCTCTTTAGCTCAAAAGAAAGTCAACTCCGCAGATAAGCTTGCCGGAATTGATGTTAAACTTCAGGCGCTTCTCACGGAATGGAAAGTGGCTGGCTTTGCGGTAGCTGTAGTTGAAAAAAATAAAGTGATTTATTCTAAAGGTTTCGGCTTTCGCGATTATGAAAATAAAAAACCCGCAACACCAAACACATTGTTTGCCATTGGCAGTTGCAGTAAGGCATTCACCTCAGCTTTGCTCGGACAATTGAGGAATGAAAATAAAGTTTCGTTTGACGAAAAGCCTTCCAAGTATATTCCAGAATTGAAATTTTTCAACGGTGAAATGAATGACAATATCACTGTGAAAGATATGATGTGTCATCGTACAGGTTTACCTGCGCCATGATTATTCATGGTATTTTTTTCAACACTCCTTCAAAAGATAGTTTGATAAGAAGAATTCAATTCATGGAACCTTCAGCACATGTACGTGAACGCTGGCAGTACAACAACTTTATGTTTTTAGCACAAGGTGTTATCACCGAAAAGTACTGGCGATACTTGGGAGAAGAATATTTCGGAAAAATTTTTAAAGCCGCTCGGCATGACCACTTCCAATACTTCAATTGCTGAACTTGAGAAAAGCGCGGAGCCATCGTTGGGCTACGAAGTCAAAGATGATAAGGAGATAAAGAAACTGGATTATTATCACATCAGTGGAATGGCACCGGCTGGTAGTATAAACAGTTCTGTAAATGAAATGGCCAATTGGGTGAAGACTTGGATCAATGGAGGCAAATTCAATGGAAAAGAAATTATCCCTGCCGCTTACGTGAATGAAGCAATGGGTTCACAAATGGTGATCAGCGGAGCAACGCCTTAGATGTTTTGGATCATTGTGTTTCCCTATTAACCTT
>JASGIR010000095.1:0-16386 GCA_049840975.1 Cyclobacteriaceae bacterium
TGTTCCTTTCACCATTCTTAGAGAAAGCAACTGCGGGGCATCGGACTCCATAAACCTCCCGGCTTGTTTAAAGATATTTTCACCGGAAGCAATTGTGTGTTGTTCCGTGTTCGTTGACATCACAACATATTTAAAATCATCTTCGAATGATGATCGTAGTTTTCCGCTTAATGGAATGGGATGAGATTCAATGGTGAACACTTGTCCATCATAAATTGCATTCACCTTTACTTGTGCAATCCTGTCAAAATGTTTGTGATATTTATTAAAAGATAGTTCATCATAAATCCATAAGCCGATCAGTAATGCAACTGTCATACCAATGGCCAGTCCTCCTATATTGATCAACGAGTAGATTGGACTTCTGAAGAGATTCCGTAAGGCTATCTTTATGTAGCTTGTTATCATGGTAAGTTTAGGTTAGTAGGTAGACATCAATCTTTCCAATTCACGTGCCATATTCGAAACAGTTTCATTTTATCTCTATTGCTAGTTATCCGTTTAAATTTATGCCCGCATACGGATTGTTCTGACCGAATACGGTCATGGTTTACATTTTTTATTGTGTCGTCATTGTCTCAGAATATGTGGCGTTTTGTCCCACGAGCTAAACGAAATAAATAAATGGAAGCGCTGACTTAAACACTATGTTGTGTGTAGAGCTTTCATACTCCAAGATCTCGGTCAATACTAATTCTGTTGGAACCGATCGCCTCCGTTAATGTGGCCACAAGGTCGTTTACTTTTTTATTTTTTATTAATTCTCGAATCGCCATGGACTCTGTTTCACCAGTTGATAATGTGAATTTTATTATTGGGTGCGTTGGTATTGCTCTATATATTGAGTATCCACCTAATCCAAGAAAGAAAAACTCCATAACTATTAAGCACCCAAACGCCTTAGCGGCCTTCGGTCCGCCATTTAAATCTGCGGGCTTACACCCTGAAAAATTTGCGATGAGGAATATGGATGCAGCTATCAGGATGAGCCAAAAATTATCGATAGGGTCGGTCGTTTTACATCAGTTCCTTTTGTCAATTCAATTTTCGTGATGTCGGGAGACTTTACTTCTCGGTATGGAAATCGATTTCTCAAGAAGAGAATCGAGTTGTTTGTTACAGCAAAATATTGGGTGTCAAATCGGTAATTCATATTGTTGAAAAGTATTGCGCACCTCGTTCGGCTATAAGCTTTGGTGGCACACCGAAATGTTAAACCGACCATCTCCAAACTGTCAGCCGTTACTGAACTAAATTAAGAAATTACTTTTAATACCTACACCAAACCCCCGCATTGCATAAACATTTTGTTGCCAGCTGTGGCGCTTCTCATTTCAGTAATTCGTCTCTGTCAGGAAGAAATGAATTGTGTCGTTTTTAATTTTAAAATTCATACTATTCTCTAATTCCCTTCCTTGTTTGTCCTTCGATGCCTCTCTCACTTTATAAATTACTTCATTGTCGTCAAGTTCAATCATGATGTTTTGTGGTCTGTAGTTTTCTTTTTCATTCGAAAGTCCCAGTCCGGACAAAATCCAGTCACATAATCGATCTCGAAGAATCCTAGGGAGTCCGTTCTGTACTCTCTTTTTGTAGAAACTTGATAGTCGCGTTTTCAATTGGCCTTTCAGTTCCGCGAGTCACGCACATAGCCTTTATGATGAACAACACAGTCACACGATATCAACAGTACTGTTAAAATGCAAATTGCCCAAAGATGATTATTGATTTTCATTAGCTATTTGTCGGCTGTTTTTTCTCGGTTTGTCGTCCCTGTCCACGAAGCCCGCACCATTGCTGGCAACGTGGGTGCATGTGACGTAGTGCGGCATAGGAGCTAAAGCCAAATGAGGAACGAATGGCTTTAGCGACCTGCTACGTTTTGTCCTACACACCGAAACTAAATTATGAAAACAAAACTACAATGCAACACCGAGCCAGCTCTATGGCACATGCACACTGTTGTGCGCATGTGGCTTTATCCATTTCGTCAGTGAAAACTCAATTGTTTTTTTGGCTATGCCTTTGATTGAGCTTAAAATTTCTCTTTTGGTTTCGGCTTACATAGACATGTTGCTTTTAAGTTGTCCCATGCAGCCTGAAAATCTCTGTCTTAAATTTTCTTCTCGACCCCATTCAATACTTCTGTTAATGATACTCTCTTTGCTTATAAATACTTCTCTTTTTCTTGAAACTGAAAGGTGTCCCCTGTTTTATAAACTTCTCCTGTGGTAATAACAATTGGAGTCCAACACTCATCGCAATTATTTGGGAAAATAAGATTACCATTTTGAACACGTAATTGTCCAGTTTGCAATTCAAACACTTCTAACCTCACGACTTGAGCATTATAGCTAAGTTATTCCATGCGTCCAAAGATGATCCGATAACTGGAATAGTGTGCCTGACACTAATTCGGGTACAAGTGTTATCGTAAAATGGATATGATAGAAATTTCTCTGTTATGATTAAATTACATGAGTCAAACGTTACACTTTCAACTCTTCTTCTTTCATCCATACGATCCTTGTCGTAAAAAACCTCATCTTTTGATTGATATTTTAATAGTTCAGAGGCTATCCACTCCGCTGTCTCGTTATAAGATTGAGATCGAACCTGAAAATTGGATAACAAGCAAGTAAAAATCATTAACATCAATACCCAGCCTTTACAAATAATTTTCATATTAATCGACAAAGTTGAATCCTGAAAACGACCATTTTGGATTACCCAACGAAGAGATATTTTCCCAAGTCAATACTCTTCCTTGTCGAGTGAGTTCAGAGTTACTACTTAATTTTCCCAACGGAATGTTTAGATTGTTGTGCTGGTAAATTAATTGGCCATGGCACTACACTCACCCAGGAGAATTTTGTATTATCTAACAGATATATATTGCGGCCAGAGTACATTTGAAGCCTTAACTGTAACTAACCATGACTTTACTATTTGTCCGTTTGAGTTTTTGGCGGTTGTCTCTAGTGAGTATTGATATGAAACAGATACACCCTGATCTTTATAGAGTCCAACTTGGTCTTGCGCATTCCCAATTTTTACCAGACTTGTCAAAAAAAGAATGATTAATAATACATTTTTCATTTTTTTATTCTAAAGGTTTGTGTCCACTGATTTGTCGTGTGTTTTTTAGTTAAAGGTCTGTCCAGTCCCAGAGCCATTGCGCCCAACGGCCCGTGTTTATGGCGGCTTGGGATTAGGAGCGCTTGGCAATGATCCCGAAGTTTCGGGAGAATGCCAAGTGCGACCTGCTCCGCTTTGTCCACCGAGACGAAAGTAATAAAGAAAACTAAACTATGATTTACTGCGAGCCCCAAGCTGAC
Source organism: Cyclobacteriaceae bacterium (assembly GCA_049840975.1). Classification (GTDB taxonomy): domain Bacteria; phylum Bacteroidota; class Bacteroidia; order Cytophagales; family Cyclobacteriaceae; genus ELB16-189. The sequence goes on from JASGIR010000095.1 coordinate 3,339, forward strand.
ATAAACACATTGTTGGCGGCAGTTTTTCTTAGTACCACTTTAACAAGTCGTGTTTTGCAATTCTACGATGTTCGTTAGCAGATAATAGAACTGAGTCCCTTCTTGAATATCTACATAAAATCGTATCTAGTCTCAGGTTAATTGAGGATAAGTTGTCCACGGAAAGTGTGATTTCTTTGTCCAGAAAAACGCTATCAATTCTTGCAAATCCATTTTGATAACGAATATCTAAAGGAAGAAGTACGTAACCATAATCGCCATTAAATTCGCTGTCCCCCCAATGGTCTCTCTTGTATATTTTGATTTTTCCATTAACTACCTCGAGGTCTGTCTCGTTGATCGAAAAACCAAGTGCCGGTCCAAAGACTTTTATTAGTCCACTGATATTAATTAATAATGAATCTGATTTTGAGTCGATGGTTCTGTTAATAGTTAATTTATTGGTAAAGTCGTTTCCCTTAAATAAAACTATTGTGTCGCCAGTGACTTTCCATTTGCCCATGAACTCGTTGTCCGTGAAAGAAAATATTGTGTCTTTCGACAAAGGATCTTGACTAAACGAGTAAGTAGAGTCTGCTCTTAGTCGTAACTCACTTCTATAATTAGTCGAGTCGGGTCCCATACCATATAGTCCGATAGCGTCCTTATAATTAATTGACGTCTTCGGTCCACAGGCTATAAATATTGTCGACAGAATAATAAGAGTCAGAATTTGTCTCATTGAATTAGCTCACTTCTTTGTCCAGAAAAATTGCCGGCAACGCCTGGCTATAATGCGTTTGCCTTACCAAAATAAAAATAAACAAAAGAAGGCAAATGTATTATAGCCGTTGTTGCCAGCAGTGGGGCCTAGCTGTAACTTGTTGTAATGTACACTTTGTTATTTTTTCGGTCGATCCAAATCCTGCCATAAAGAGCCTCATGCTCAATTGATACCTCGTATAATTCACCTTCAGTCAAGTCCTCTGGATTAAACCAGTCTGGTTGTCCCGATGTCCGCATTGGTCCCGGTTTAATTTCCTTCCATTCTCCCGTCTTTTGATCCAATACTTTAATAATGGCGTTTCTTTTCTTGTTAGGATTTTCCCAATTCTTTTTTCTAAGCTCCTTAGAGTTCTTAATCCACTTGTCAATCTCGTCAGGGGTCGATTCAAAAGTCAACCAAAATGTCCGCGAGAAAAAACTTCCTGCAGTCTCTACTTTTATTTTTTTAGAATTCTCGGGAAGTTCTGCAAGATGTCCAAACTCTAATGCAACGCGAATATTTTCATACCTGAAATAGATTTTTGCCCCCGTGATTAAGACTATAATCACCAGTGCAATTGTCCCAAGTATTTTCTGTCGTTTTGTAAATTTCATTGGTTGTACTTCTCTGTCCGGCCCCATTGCTGGCAACGTTCGTGTATATGGCGTGGCGCTGGTAAAATTAGAAATTAATCTCTCCACTCCAGCGCCATGACATATACACATTGTTGTAGGTCGTTTATTCTATTGTGTAATTTCCGTCAGTCCGATTTGCTGTCAATTGATAAGATTGTCTCGAACTGCCGTTATCAAATTTATCTAATAAGTCATGGATTGTCTTTTCAAGAAGTTCGATTTCTTTTCTAAAGTCCTTAAGGTAAATCATTGATCTTTTGTCTTCAAATGACTTAAAGTCAGTCAGAAAATTACTCTCGTTCAATGTCTCCCTTAGTTTCTTTCCCTTATTTGAATTCTTGTCGATGCCGATGTTTAAAGTAAAGCCTTGTTGCTTGTCCAATCCAATGCCATAAATATACATTTGTCGAGAGTCAGTAATCCTCAAAGTCAGTTTAGGAATATTACTATGAATGGTGATACTCATACAAGAGTCGTCAGTCAGACTTTTCTCAAGTATTTCTTTCAATTCTGTCATGGAATGGAGTATCTGTCGGAATAAATGACCTACAACGTCTGGCTATTTGCAGTGGCGGGAATAGGAGCGCTAAAAAATGGAGCGTAGCGGAATGTTTAGCGCGACCTGCACGTCACTCTCAACCGTGACCAAACGTAATTTAAAAACTAAACTACAAATTTACACCGAACCCCGCCATTGCAAATAGCTATTGTTATGCACAGTGCCGCACGTCACTCGTTCTTTAAGTTAGGGCCCTCAATGTATTCGAATTTTCCGCCTGTAATGTCGTCCGGCCTAAACTTCAATACGTGTCGTTCGGCATGATAAAATTCTAAGTGAGTTGATTTTGACGTCTCAATAATCGCTTCTTTAGTTCCGTCTCCATCCACGTCCTCAAATTTCAAGACTGCATAGTCCGCTCCAACAGTCGGTCCGATAGGCTCTTTGCTTGACTTTAATATTGGTGTAAAAGTAACATATCGTTCTGTCGCTCCAGGCCAATCTTCAACCCACTCGACTTGGTCAAACGGATTGTCCTTTGTCTTGTAGTTGTAACCGTAGTATCCAACAAGTCCTAAACCGACTACAACTCCAATGATCTTGATTTTTTTCAACTTTCTAGTTCTTTTTCAAGTCGGAAAATTTGTCCTGCGGCATTGTGCATAACGACTGGATATACGACACTGTCGTATATATCAGTTATCGTTGCTCCACCAAAACTAGCCTTATTTTCTTCGATTCAGATTCAAAAACATGTATATTTTTTTTCGGTACTCCTTAATTTCCTTCTCCATTTTCTGAAAAACTTTGTTGCACAATATGGTCAAGGGGGCTCTGTATCTTACTCAGCGAAAGTTTTGACACATGCGTATAAATCTCTGTCGTCAGTGGCGATTCATGTCCCAGCAATTCCTGTATATAGCGTGTAGACGTACCCGCTTCAAGCAAATGTGTTGCAAATGAATGTCGCAATGTGTGAAGTGTTATTTCTTTACTAATGTTGGCTTTCGTGCAATAGCTTTCAAGTACACGCCCTATGCTGCGCTCCCCGTACATGCCACCTTTCTCTCCTTCAAACATCCAGTACTGAGGTTTATACTGTTCTAAATATTCTTGGAGGATAGGCTCCAAGCTTCTGGCCAAAAGACTTTGTCTGTCTTTTCGGCCCTTACTTCCCTTGATGAAGACGACCTTCCTGTAAAAGTCTACATCACTCTTTCGCAGACGGAGCAACTCTCCGCGCCTCAAACCTGCAGAGTAGATCATCATCAGCATCGCCTTGTGCTTAATGTTTCGTATCACAGAAAATAGGCTGGTAATTTCTTCTTGACTAAGCACTTCTGGAAGTCTCTTTTCTTTTAAAGGCCTTTCCAGATAGTACACTTTTCTATCTTGCATTAATACAATCTCATAAAAAAACTTAATCGCGTTGATCGACTGATTCTGTGCCGACCTGCTTATCTTTTTATTCTCTACCAAGTAGAGCAAGTAATTTCTGATTTCAGTTTCCGTCAAGTCCGTTGGTGATGTACCACCGTAGAATTTGAGAAACTGACTAAACTGTGAGAGGTAATTCTTTTTTGTATGAACGCTGTAACCCTTCAGATTTAATTTTTGCTCCATCATACGAAGGGTTTGGTCATGCTGTGCATTGTCTCTTGCACTACTCTTGTCGAACGAAATTCTTGAGTAGTCCAATTCTATCCCATGGCTTTTGCACACCTTATATATAGTGTTGGCTGCTGATGGAGTGAAGGGGGCAAGCCAGCATTTGTGAGTCATGCTAAATCTCACGGCAGCGATCGACTTGACTATCTGGTTGAGTTTCGAGTTGTAAGCGAACTGGATTGAGATGAAATCATTCCCGTCTTTACCTACTTTGCTTAGCACTATTTTATTGCTTGTCATTGTGTAATTCTTTTTGAGTTAGAGGCAAAATAATTTCTTTCTTAAAGTAGGTTGCTTAAAATCTAGATATTGGTCTGTTATAATTTGTATTTGGCTCTCCGCCAAATTGCGCCTTTCAACCTAGTTTTCAGTTTGCGTTATGCCGCCCTCCTTACCAACCCCTCACACATTTCACATTGTACTAAACAATTCCAACCAACCTATAACCAACTGATTTCGAGCACGCAACACCGCTCTACTTTTGTTCTGTCAACGCAACAAACCCGCGCTGATTTAATAGAATTAATCAACACAAAACCAAAAGCATCATGGGAAGCAATTCAGAATCAGGTCACGTCAAGAACATCTCCACATTCGAAGCACTCATCAACATCATCCTCAGCTTCGGTAGCACGTACAATCCTTTTAAGACAACTCTCAAAACCGCAACACTCAATACATTGTTGACCAACGCGCAATCAGCGATGACAACTTTGCGGAATGCAAAGACAAACTTCGACACAGCTACCAATGCACGTGAGATAGCCATGCTCTACTTAAATAAGTTGATCACCAAACTATTCAACATCCTGTCATCCACCGATGCTTCACCGCAAACCATCGATAATGCGCGCGCAATCCTTAAGAAGTTTCGTGGCACTAGAGCAAAGAAAATTGTAAAGACAGCCAATACAGATACAACCACCACGCCCACAAGCGAAGAAGGAGGAACAACATCAGTAGAAGGAGGAGAGACTACAGAAACAAAAACGCCAAAGACTCATTCCGTTTCACAACGTAGCGTTGATTATCAGATAGAGCACTTCTCACAGTTTGTTTCGCTGCTCGCTGCCGAGCCAAAATATGCTCCCAACGAGAATGAATTCAAAGTAAACACACTCAATACATTGATCACCGATCTCAAAGCCAAGAACACAAGCGTCATTTCTGCTGCTACTGCACTCATGACTGCGCGCTTGAACCGCGACAAAATACTCTACGAGTTAAGTACGGGCTTAGTAGATACAGCCAAGGCTGTGAAACTTTATGTCAAAGGTCTCTATGGCCAAACGAGCACACAATTTAAATCAATAAGTAAGTTGGTCTTTAGGAGGATTAAATACAATTGATAGCAATAAACCAAACCCGTAGATGGGGCAGGTCAATTTAGAAATTTGGCCGCCCCATTTTTTTTATGACTCAAAGTAGCCCGTGAATTTTATCTCGTCAAGTTTACATCTCGCTGCTGCGAGTTTACATCTCGCTGCTGCGAGTTTACACCTCGCTGCTGCGAGTTTACACCTCGCTGCTGCGAGTTTACACCTCGCTGCTGCGAGTTTACATCTCGCTGCTGCGAGTTTACATCTCGCTGCTGCGAGTTTACACCTCGCTGCTGCGAGTTTACACCTCGCTGCTGCGAGTTTACATCTCGCTGCTGCGAGTTTACACCTCGCTACTACGAGTTTACATCTCGCTGCTGCGAGTTTACATCTCGCTGCTGCGAGTTTACACCTTGCTACTACGAGTTTACATCTCGCTACTGCGAGTTTACATCTCGCTACTGCGAGTTTACATCTCGCTACTGCGAGTTTACATCTCGCTTCCGCCATCTTACATCTCGCTTCCGCTACTTTACATCTTGCTTCCGCCATCTTATATCTCGCGTCTCATGTCTTGCATCTCACGTCTCATGTCTTGCATCCTCGTTACCGTCTTATTTTCCCAAAATTACCAAAGACTAGGTATAATATGGCTTCAAAGTGAAACTTTTTCACTTTAATGAAGTATACTATTTCGTATTACCACCAATTCCATGATCAAAGCTACATCACAATTGTTTTAAGGAACCTGACCAAGACTTGGGCTACTCCTTGATCAACATTACGGGGCTTGCTGCAGGCATGGCCGTGCCTTTTCATCGAGCCTCTGGATATCGGATAAACTTACTTTAGTAAGTATTACAAAAGCTGTACACCCGCATCGCTCAGGTGATGTCAACACAATATATATAATGGAAACAAGAGAGCATAGCGTCAATCCTTACGTCATGCAAGAGATCAGAATAACTTCTGAAGCGACTTTCAAATATGTACTTCAAGTTGTCTTGGACTTTCGGTCACATTCTAACTTATGGCAACAAGATGTTTAGGCAGCAGGAAACTACTTTGAACCTGGCATTATGGATATACTTTCCTTAAAATGCTCAAAGGTTCAAAGATTGCATGAAAAATCCTTATTCTATAGTGATGTCAGAGTCGGTAGCAACAACATTTTTTGGCGATGCCGACCCCATGGGGAAGATGTACGCATGGACAATAAGGCCGACATCAAGGTAACTGGCGTTTACGATGACATTCCTTACAATTCCGACTTCCGCGATATGCTTACATCCTGACATAGGGACCTTTATCTCATCTGAAATCCATGGAGAAGAAATGGATAACCCGTGGGGCAGCTCAACTTACATAAACTTCGCTCAGAATTGCCGACAACACGAATTTCAAAACGGTATACATAAGATCAAGAACGTGCAAAGTACAACAAACTCAAAGACGTGATGACAGAAAATACAAACCAGAGCATTTCTTCACCCAATAAGCGATTGGCATTTGTAGGCGAATTCCAAAAATGAAAAAACGTTGGTGGCAGAATTCAGTTCGTCTGGTTATTTGGTATCATGGTGTTTTCGTCTCGATGCTCGCCTGTATCAACTTCATGACTGATCACCGCGCGATTTGAGAACGCTAAGGAGGTGAGGTATCCGTAAATCTATTGGTTGAATGGCTACCAATTGATTAGTCAGTTCTTCAGCATCGTTGCTCATGTCGTTGATCGCATTTATTGTTGATTACTTTTGGTTGAGGTGGCATTGCCCATGTTGAACCAGATACAAACAAACGCTTGACTATACTTTGTCAGAACTCCTCTGTTTTGGGTGGCTGGCATTTGCTTCACGTGTCTCACAGGTATTTGACGGGCAGATTCCCCCGCGCTTTATTCTTCTTCTCTCCAGCCAGTAAGTATTAAAGGAACATTTCGCGCTGAAAGAATGGCATCCATACCAAGACAGAATATTAGTATATTGCTATTCTCATGTTTCATTGTTCTCATCATCGGAATGTTCGTTGTCTTCAGACAAGTTCAATTCGCAAAGACAGACCTATGTGCCTTTCTCATTGCTCAATGGATTGATCAACATCTTCTTATTTACTTCTGACACACACAAACATTTGATGCCTATCGAAATGAATTGAAAGACACCACTGGCCATTGTAGATGCACTAATTCGGGAAGCCCAACTACGCAAGTATGGAACACCAACAGTGGCTTTACTTGGAAGGCAATCCTAGGGCTCGCTTTGGAACTTCCCTAACAATCGTGTGAGCTTTTGAATATAGTAAAACCTTGGATGGCAATTCAAAGAGTTAAGAATTTTTATTGAGATCATGCACAGATTCATTGACCTTTGTGATCAACGAGTCAGCTTCCACTCCTCTTGATTCAAAAACCCTGTAGGTGAGGTACTCAACTGGAAATAATAAGCCTTACACTATTATTGGTATAATTAGAACATGATTGTTGAGTCTCCCTATGGAGCCTAGTTCGCCCTTCCCTGTTCCATGTTTCAAAAGACGAAGAGAATTTGATCATCATGAAATTAATCCGAACAAGAGCTCAAGTGAATCTATCGAGAAGGTGAAGCAACTTTCTTGAAGATATAGCCCAGCCACACCTTTCAATACAAATTCGTGGATGGAAGACTATGTCAAGAAAGTTTGAAGACGAAGAGAAAAGTAGAAAACTCGCCAGCTCTGGTTCGCAGTACTTGCCATATTCATTAGTTTCCTTGGCATATTTGGCTTGGCAAGCTTCGTAGCAGAACAACGCACCAAAGAAATAGGAGTGAGGAAGGTGTTGGGAGCATCGGTAGTTCGAATCTTTGGGGAATGTTGTCGAAAGACTTTGTGGTCCTCGTGCTGATATCTCTTTTGCTCGCCATCCCTGTAGCCTATTATTTCATGGACAGTTGGTTGAAGAAGTATAACTATCGCACGGGCATCGAGTGGTGGATCTTCGCTTCGGCAGGAGTTGGCGCTTTGTTGATCACATTACTTACCGTAAGCTATCAATCGATTAAAGCTGCTCTCGCCAACCCGGTGAACAGCCTGCGATCGGAATGAAGTATTCTCTGTATAAATAAATTACCGAGCAGCATTTTCTTTTCGGTAAGCCTCATAGGTTTCATTATATTGGTTATCGAAAAACCATTTAATGAAACCTATTTTAGTATTCATCATACTTGGATGTTTTTTGTCTGAAACATCTTATGCACAGCGAAAAGAAAATCAGTCTCGACACCGACTGGAAATTTCACTTCGGTAATTCTTCCAATCCGAAAGAAGACTTTAACTATGGCATTGCCGTTATGTTTGCTAAGTCGGGTGGCGTTTGGAAAACAGCCGCCTTAAATCAGTTTGACGACAGCAAATGGAGAACACTAGATGTGCCACACGACTGGGCTGTTGAATTACCTTTTGTGACTCTCGATAATCCTGATGTAATGTCGCACGGATATAAACCTGTTGGTGGCGCATATCCCGAAACGAGTATCGGTTGGTATCGGAAGCATTTTAAAATCTCCAAAGCCGATTCTGGTCAGCGCTTTCAAATTCAATTCGATGGCGTCTTCCGCGATGCAAACTTTTGGCTCAATGGCTTCTACCTCGGAAACAACCAGAGCGGTTATGTGGGTGTAGCCTATGATGTTACTGATTACATGCGATATGATAAAGACAACGTGCTCACTGTGCGTGTCGATGCAACACAATACGAAGGTTGGTTTTATGAAGGTGCAGGGATTTACCGACATGTGTGGTTGAATTCGTATAACAACGCACACATAAGTACCGATGGTGTTTTCGCTTTCGCTGAACTCAAAGACAACAAAGCAACAATATCAGTTGAGTCATCAATAGAGAATCAAAACTTCGCTGGCGCGAATTGTTCTGTGAACATTAGCCTTGTTGATCGTGATGGAAAGACTGTTGCAAAGTCTTCAGGGCAACTTTCGTTGAATATCAATGAAACAAAAACCTCTAAACAAAAGCTCACTTTAGCAAATCCGAAACTCTGGTCACTTGAAGATCCTTATCTCTATAAAATTCTTGTCGAAGTTTCTTCCAATGGAAAGGTCATCGACAAACAAAGAATACGTTTTGGTATTCGCGACATTAAAATAAAACCTGATGGTGTTTTTCTGAATGGAAAACACGTGAAGATTTTCGGAGTGAACTGTCATCAAGATCACGCAGGGATTGGCAGCGCCCTTCCAGACTATCTCCATTATTATAGAGTGTCGTTGCTCAAGAATTTAGGAGTTAACGCGTATCGCACTAGCCACAATGCGCCCGCATCTGAATTGATAGACGCGTGCGATAGTCTCGGCATGCTTGTACTTGATGAACAGCGTCTGTTAAATAGCAGTCCCGAGTACATGAGCCAATTTGAAAGGCTGTTAAAACGCGATCGCAGTCACGCATCTGTCTTCATGTGGTCTATAGGAAATGAAGAAGGCTGGATTCACACCACACCAACTGGAAAAAAAATCGCGCAGTCGCTACTCGCTAAACAACAAGAGCTGGACCCCACGAGAGTGAGCACTTATGCTGCCGATTTCGCCAACTATTTTAAAGGTGTGAATGAAGTAATTCCGGTTCGCGGTTTTAACTATCGTCATTTCGGTGTGGCAGATTATCATCGCGATCATCCCAATCAGCCTATCATCGGAACAGAAATGGGAAGTACTGTCACCACTCGCGGTATCTATGAGAAAGATACCGTTCGCGGGTATGTTCCCGATCAGGATATCACTGCACCTTGGTGGGCGAGCAAAGCAGAAGACTGGTGGAAGCTTGCAGCTACCAATGATTTTTGGTTAGGTGGCTTCGTCTGGACGGGCTTAGACTATCGCGGTGAGCCAACTCCGTTCAAGTGGCCCAATGTTAATTCACACTTCGGTATCATGGACATGTGCGGCTTCCCCAAAAACATTTACTACTACTATCAAAGCTGGTGGACTGACAAAGATGTGCTTCACATCACACCGCATTGGAATTGGAGAGAGAAACGTGGCCAACCTATCGATGTTTGGGTCAATAGTAATGCTGACAATGTTGAATTGTTTTTGAATGGAAAGAGTCTCGGCAAGAAAGACATGCCACGCAATGGCCATTTAGATTGGCCCGTGAACTTCGAACCTGGAAAGTTGGAAGCAATCGCATATAAGAAAGGAAAGAAACTGACTTCTAAAATTGAAACTACAGGTGCACCAACTGAAGTTGTGATCACTCCTTATAAAACAACAATGACAGCAGATGGCAAAGATGTTTGTATCATCAACGTAAAAGTAATTGACTCGGAAGGTCGCGATGTTCCCAATGCAGATAACTTCATCAAGTTCTCAATCAGCGGTGAGGGCAAGATCATTGGCGTTGGAAATGGTGACCCGAGCAGTCACGAGCTGGATAAATGTACTGATGGTGCGTGGCAGCGAAGTCTGTTCGGTGGAAAATGCCAAGTGATTGTGCAGTCGACAAGAAAGACAGGGTTAATAAAGTTTGAAGCCAAAGCAACTGGCCTTTGGACTGGCTCTACTGATATAATTACTGTGTCACCAGGAAGTGTTGCTTCAATTCATGTAGATAAGAACTATGAACTTGTCGGTGAAGCCGCCAAGAAAAGGGAAGCTACCAAAATGATGGGCGCTGACATTTCGTTTTTGCCTGAACTCGAAGCGCGCGGTGTTTCTTTCTCCGACAATGGTGCAACTAAAGATGCCATACAGATTCTAAAAGATCATGGATTTAATTATGTACGACTAAGAATCTTCAATGACCCTGCGCACGAGAAAGGATATTCTCCCGCAAAAGGCTTTTGCGACTTAGCGAACACCAAGAAAATGGCGAAACGTGTGAAAGATGCCGGAATGAAATTGCTTCTGGATTTCCACTACAGCGATTACTGGGCTGATCCAGGAAAACAATACAAGCCAGCAGCATGGAAAGATTTGTCGTTTGTTGATTTGAAGAAAGCACTTTACGATTATACCAAGAAAGTAATTCAGGAATTGAAGGATCAGGGCACAACCCCTGACATGGTTCAAATTGGAAATGAAATAAATCACGGAATCGTTTGGCCGGAAGGCGAAGTGAGTCACCTTGATAGTTTAGCACAGTTGATCAACGCAGGAACTGCTGCCGTAAAAAGCGTTGATCCTACTGTTGTGATGATGTTGCACGTTGCACTTGGCGGACAAAATCATGAATCTACTTTCTTCATTGATAACATGATCGCACGCAACGTTCACTTTGATGTGATCGGGGAATCATATTATCCAAAGTGGCACGGTAACTTGGAAGACCTCCGTGACAATCTCACTGACCTTGTCAATCGTTATGGAAAGGATGTGATTGTTGTTGAATATTCTCAGTTAAAAGAGGAGGTCAACAAAATTGCTTTTGGATTACCTAATGGAAAAGGGAAGGGGACTTGCATTTGGGAGCCATTGAATACATGGGAATCCATTTTCGACAGGAATGGCAAATCAAATTCTTTGATCTTGCTTTACGATGAGATGAGCAAAAGCTTTATTCAAAAATAAATCAGTTTCTGATTAGTACTTGCAATGCCGCCCGCGATGACTGCTCAAGGATAACACCTTTCATAGATCGGTATTCATAGTAGGTTTTTTGATCATAGTTTTTCACCGTGATCAAAGTCAGTCCTGAATTGTAATACACTTCAAAGTTTTTGCTGAGCAAGCCGATCAACTTCATCACTTTATTTTCACGAAAGTCGACACAGAATGAAAAGGAGATAGCGGATATTCTGCATCACATTGATTTTCATTCCACTTTCGCTGATGGCATGAAAGATTTTTCCCAGTTGCTCTTCATTAATGAATGAATAGTCGGTGACTTTACAAGAAATCAAGCACTGGTTTTCTTTATGTACTATCAGCGGAGGCAAACTATTCACATGACATTCGTGAATCTTTGTTCCATCAAGACTAGGATCGACAAAACTTTTCACAAGTAGTGGAATACCTTTGTTAGCGAGCGGCTTCACGGTTTTTGGATGGATCACAGAAGCGCCATAGTATGTCATCTCCGCTGTTTCCTTGTAGGGCAATTCGTCAAAGACTACGGCATCAGGAATTCGCTTTGGGTCAGCGCTCATCACACCTGGCACATCTTTCCAAATTGTCACCGACTCTGCCTTTAGTGAATAGCCAAAGATGGCGGCAGTGAAATCAGAACCTTCACGCCCGAGAGAAACTGTTTCATGTTTCTCATTAGCCCCGATGAATCCCTGAGTAACTAGAATTTTACTCTTTAAAACTGACTCCAGTGTCTTAATTTTCTTTTCCGTTTCGTTCCATTGAACTTGTCCTTCGCGAAAAGAGCTGTCTGTCAGAATGTATTTTCTTGCATCGATCCATTCAGAAGCAAAACCATTCTCAGATAAGAACTTCTCTACTATTAATGTTGATATGATTTCCCCAAACCCGATTACCTGGTCGTAAACAAAGTCATAATCGGCCATTTATTTTCGCATGTGCTTCAATCTAATTGAACGGCTCTTCCAGTACTTTTGCTATTGCACTTGAATCTTTGAAGAGTTCGTTTACGATCTGAAGATGGTATTCCTTTAACTAACTTAATTCAACCTCAAAGCCTCGGCCCGCTTGGCCAAGGTCCACGATTTTTTCAAGGGCATTGGTAGTACTTACCCATCAGCAAGACCACCACTAGAATCTTTATTATTGGAATAGCTTTTTAATATAGAGGCAACATTGCGAACGGCAGCGGCATTTTTAACGGAAGCGCCACCAAATTTAAATACCTTCATTGAGTTTCTATTGATTTTCAAACGATTGCGGTGTATCTTTGCACAAATTTAACAGCGCAAACATAAAGATTTAAATAACTGTGGAAAGTTCTCGTATTGACATTACCTATCGGAACCGCCCTGGACCGGCTCATCAAAACAATTAGGACCAATTACAGTTCACCAGTGGGGAACTCTCGCGACTTTCTCGTGACATAGCCTTCACCTCGAAAGTCGTTAACCGTGAATTGAACAAAAAGCTCGGCTAATTGACATCATGGGCGCAATGATTCACAAAATTCTGCGGGAGATCAGCAACAAAAACTTGACGTCTTGGCAAATATTCGCTCCACCCGCGCTTTGACTAAAGGTGGAGAAGCTTGTGCCGTGATT
>JASGIR010000096.1:0-33444 GCA_049840975.1 Cyclobacteriaceae bacterium
AAGGTTAATAGGGAAACACGATAGAATCCGAACAGCACCTCTTGTCTGTAGCGGCATACAGTCAAGCGATGGTAAAAGCTACCGAACTTCAAGAAATGATGAAAGAGGGCAATCAAGTAAAAGTGATCAATTTCTGGGCAACGTGGTGCGTCCCTGCATCAAAGAAATGCCCATGTTTGAGAAGCTAAATCAAGAAAACAAAAATGTGAAAGTCCTATTGGTAAGTCTAGACTTTGATCTTGATCACGACCAAAGCAAGATTACCACCTTCGTCATGAAAAAGAAACTTCGCTCTGAAGTTGTCATTTTAGATGGTCTGATCCAAACGTTTGGATCGAAAAAATCGACAAAAGTTGGTCTGGCGCGTTGCCGGCTACTCTAGTCATGAATCCAACGAACAGCAAAGAAAATTAGTTCAAGGTGAATTGAAAAATAACGACCTTGAAAAAATAATTGCCGAAGTATCTCAGTGAAATTTAAAGTTTTGATCTTACTCATTACCACGGACCTTTTGAGCTGTGGTAAAAAAGAAACTATTGCTGTTACTAACGAAAACAAAAAGGACGTTTTCACAGAATATGGAAAGCAAAATCCTGAAAAGAATGTAATCATCGAGACTGATTTTGGTGTGATCAAAATCAGTCTTTATGATGAGACACCTTTACACCGCGCCAACTTTATCAAATTGATTAAAGACGGCCATTACAAGAATTCTGAATTCTATCGCATCGTAGAAAAGTTTGTTGTGCAGGGTGGCGTGCCCATGAAGAAATTGAATTACACCATTCCTCTCTTAGTTCAATCCTAAAGTTTATCACAAAAAAGGAGCGGTGGCAATGGCAAGAGTGGATGAAAACAATCCCAACAAAGAATCGTCATCTACCGAATTTTACATTGTTCATGGAAGTAAATATGCCGAGTGGGAATTTGACTAGGATGAGAAATCGTTAGGTCTATCACTTCCTTCCGAACAAAAAAAAATATACACAACCACGGGCGGAGAATGAATTCTCGTTGGATGGGAAGTACACCGTTTTTGGTGAGGTAACAGAAGGTTTTGATGTCATTGATACAATCGCAACCGTAAAGTTTACAACACTGAAAAACCGTACAAAAAAATTCCATTTGAAATCAAATTGGTTGAGTGATATTTTGAGATAAAATTTAAGATTATGAAAAAATGGTATGTGCTTTTGTTAATGTTTATTGGCTTGGCCGCATTACGTCCTGCGTCTCAAGGATATCAGATCGGTGACACAGTTTCAGATTTTAAACTGAAAAATGTTGATGACAAAATGGTTTCGCTTTCAGACTACAAGCAATCGAGTGGACTTATTCTCATTTTCGATTGTAACACATGCCCAATGTTCAAAAGCGTACAACTCAAGAATAATTGCGCTCAATAAAAAATTCGCATCGCAAGGATTTCCAGTCGTTTTAATCAATCCCAATTCTGCTGAAGTTGTTGCGGAAGAATCGTTTTGATAAATGCAAAAGTCACGCCAAAAGTCATGGCTATGATTTCCCTTATTTGTATGATGACACTCAAGACGTGGTAAAGAAATTCATGCCTACCAATACTCCGCATGTTTTCTTATTGAATAAAGAAGCAGACACTTTTAAAGTGGCTTATATTGGAGCAATAGATGATGCCAGCAATCCAATGTAAAGTAAATAAACGCTTTGTTGAAGATGCTGTCAATGATTTGCTTGCTGGAAAAACAGTAGCGACTCCAAAAACGAAAGCAATAGGATGCAGTGTTAAATTGAGGAATTCTTGATTTAAGATTCTCTTTCAATTAAGTTGTTGGCGAACTCCTTTAAAGAGTTCGCTTTTTTATTTTCAAGCGAGGAGAGAATCGAAAATCCCCTTTGGAAATACTCATTCATTTTCAATTCTGAAATTTCTTTGATGTTTAGTTCATTATAGATCGAAGTAACAGCTTGAATTTTCTTTCGTTTGTCAAACTTCTTTGCGCCAATCCAGTCTTCTAATTCCTTCTTCCTCTTTCCTTTGGCAAGTTCTAAAGCTTTGATCAGCAAAAACGTTTTCTTATTGGCCAAAATATCGCCTCCAACTTGTTTGCCAAATTTCTTCTTATCGGCATACACGTCAAGCAGATCATCTTTCAATTGAAATCCAATTCCAATGTTTACCCCAAAATCATAAAGTGCTTTACAATCATTTTCAGATGCATCTGCCAGCATTGCTCCTAATTCAAGACTGAAACCCAGGAGAACGGCTGTCTTTTGCCTGATCATTTCTAAATATTCTTGCTCTGCAACTTTTTTCTTGGTTTCAAACTCCATGTCCCATTGCTGACCTTCACAAACTTCAGCGGCACATTGATTGAATTTCTTCAACACAGGCTTCAATTTTCCGTTATCCAATTGTGAGAAGATTTCATAAACCTTTACCAGCATTACATCGCCTGATAGAATTGCAGTGTTCACATTCCATTTTTCATGAACTGTTTTTTTCCCTCTGCGCAAAGGAGCCTTATCCATAATATCGTCATGCAAAAGCGTGAAGTTGTGAAACGCTTCAACTGCTGCGGCATATGAAATTATTTTTTCAGCATCATCCTTATAAAGTGAATAAGAAATCAAGGTGAGCAGCGGCCTTAGTCTTTTGCCGCCAAGCGACATGATATAGCGAATTGGTTCGTACAATGATTTTGGTTGAGAGCCGAATTTCTGTTTCTTAATTTCGGCTTCGATCATCTTTCGATATGCTTCTACCATCTATCTTCCTCCTCAAAAATCAAATCGATTGTTCGTCTGTCAATATCTGTTTTCTTGATTCGCACCTCCACAGTATCACCAAGACGGTAAATCTTGTTTCTCTTTCTTCCAATAACACGATAGTTACGCTCATCATATTCATAGTAATCATCTTTCAAGTCGGCTAAACGCACCATGCCCTCACATTTTGTTTCAACAATTTCAACGAATATCCCAAAGTCAGTAACACCTGTAATGATGCCGTTGTACATTTTGTCTTCGGCCATGCTCATGAATTCTACTTGCTTGTACTTAATGGATGCTCTTTCGGCATCAGCTGCGCGTTTCTCTCTTTCGCTGCTGTGAATACACTTTTCTTCGTACTCATTTTTATTAACGGACTTTCCTTCATCTAAATAGTGTTGCAACAATCGATGCACCATCATATCAGGGTATCTTCTGATTGGAGAAGTGAAATGCGTGTAATGATCAAACGCTAATCCGAAATGACCTTTTGCCTCAGTAGTATATCTCGCTTTCGCCATAGCTCGAACAGCTAATGATTGCAGCACGTTTTGCTCAGGCTTGCCTTCAATTTCATCCATCAGCCTATTCAGCGAGCGTGAGATATTGTGCTCGTCTGCATTTATTTTGTGACCAAATTGTTTAGCAAACAAAGAAAAATCTTTAACCTTATCGGGATCCGGAGATTCATGAATGCGATAAACAAAAGTGTTCTTGCCTTCGCTCTTTTTCATTTTGAAGATAAATGTGGCAACGCCTTTGTTAGCCAACAGCATGAACTCCTCAATGAGTTTATGTGCATCTTTTCTGATTTTTGGAACTACGGCAAGTGGCTTCCCTTTTGGATCTAGTTTGAATTTTACCTCGGCCGTTTCAAAGTTGACTGCGCCATTTGAAAATCTGTCTTTCCGAAGTTTAATGGCTAATTCATTCAGCAACTTCAATTCCTCCGCAAACTTTCCGGTTCCCGCTTCAATTCCCTCTTGCGCGTTTTCGTAAGTAAATCGATGATCGGAATGGATGATAGTCCTACCGTACCATTCGTTGACAACCCGAGCGCGATTGTCCATTTCAAAAACTGCTGCAAATGTTAATTTGTCTTCGTTCGGACGAAGAGAACAAAGTCCGTTGCTCAATTTTTCAGGAAGCATCGGCACAGTTCGATCAACCAAATAAACTGAAGTTGCACGATCGTAGGCATCATCATCAAGAACTGTTCCTGATTTCACGTAATGCGTAACATCTGCGATGTGAACTCCAATTTCATAATTGCCATTTTCTAATTTTTTGAATGAAATAGCATCATCAAAATCTTTGGCATCTTCGGGATCGATTGTGAATGTTAGTATCTCACGAAAGTCTCTGCGTTTCTTGATTTCATCTTTTGAAATCTGTTCGCCAATTTTTTCAGACTCGTGCAAAACATTTTCCGGGAATCTAAAAGGCAAATCAAACTCGGCCATAATGGAATGAATCTCAGCATCGTTCTCGCCTGTCTTTCCAAGGATTTCGAGGATTTTTGCTTCAGGACTCTTATCTCCTTCTGGCCAACGCGTTACTTCAAATAAAACTTTGTCGTTCGATTTCGCATTGTTGATGTTCTCAGGATAAACAAAAAAGTCAGTGTAGATTTTTTTTGAATCTGGAACGATGAACGCATAGTTTTTTGAAAGTTCCACACGTCCTACAAAACGACTTCTTCCTCTTTCCAAGATTTCTGAAACTTGACCTTCTGGACTTTCACCCGAGCGTTTGCCAAGCAACTCTACTTCAACTTTGTCGCCATGTATTGCGGTTCCAAGATCACGCGTCTTTACATAAATGTCCTTTTGGCCTTCTATGCCCGTAACTATGTAAGCAAATCTAGGATTTACGTGATCTACTGTGCCAGTAATTGATTCAGTCTTTCTTATGGTAGCAAAACTTCCATTTGAAAGTTGCCTGATTCTTCCTTCTTCAATTAGTGAATCAAGGGTTTCAAAAATTTCCTTATTGGCCAACTTATTTTTAGCGCCAACTTTTTTTGCGATCTGTTTAAATTCAAATGCTTTACCAGGATTTTCATTGAGCAGTTTAACAACTGCGTTGTGAATAGAACTTTTTTGTTCTTTTTCTTTCTTCGATTTTTTCTCTTTAAATTTTTTCTTTGACATCGATTTTTATTGAGTCAGTATAATATTTTTTTCTTCAATCAACTGAAGGCCTTTCATTCTTGAATACAATTGTGCGATCGCCACAACATCGGCCACACAATATTCAGTGATTTTTTGAAGATTTTTTTCTTTGTAATAGACTTCGTTCACCATCGAACCGTCCATACGGCCTTTACTTGTTGGGATATCAAAAAGCGCGAGTAATAAGTCAAGCGATGTATAATGCTTATAGTCGCCAAATTTCCACATCTCCATGGTATCCAGATGAGGCACTTCCCATTTTTTTGTACCCGATAAATTTAGAAGTGCTGGGAGAGAAATTCCATTCACCAACATTCTCCTGCTGATATATGGAAAATCAAACTCTTTTCCATTATGAGCACAAAGTTTTGTTTTGGATGAATCTGCTTTTTCTATAACCGCCTTAAAATCTTCGAGTAATTTCTTTTCATCATGACTTGAGAAAGTTTTCGTTTTAAAAATTGTCTCTCCGTATTCATTCTCCGAAAATTTACCAACCGCGATCACAATGATCTTTCCAAACTCAGCATAAATGCCAGCTCGCTCTGTAAACAATTCTTCATCCGTCTGATTTTCTTCTCTTTTGAAAAAACTGGCCTTCCTCGCCCATTGGGTCTTGAATCTTTCGTTTAGCTGACTGAAGTGTTCAGTCATTCCAATAGTTTCAATATCGAGGAAAAGAATGTCACGAAGTTCAGGAGCCATGCACTTATGTTTGCCCACTAAAGTAAGAAATTGTTCGGGCAGACAACGATTAAACAGTCTTATCGATTTTTTAATTCACGCATGGCGTTGCTAAACTTCTCCTTAATGGATTGCCCCGCTTGATGATGTTGTTGTTTCACAACCCATTTTCCGTTGACAATCGTACCAAGAACTCGACTGGAGTCGGATGTGAAAATAATTGCGGCTAATCGATTTTTTTTAGAAGTCTCGGCCAGTAAATGAGATTTTGAATTGTAGACCACAGCATCAAATGGTTTCCCAATTTCAAAATTATCAGCAGAAGAAATGCCCATGGCTTTCCTTCCGGAGGAAACGGATTCATTTACGAGATGGGCAGCAGCGTCACCTTCAAAAGTGTTTCTCTGATTGGTAACAAGCCGTTGACGATAATCAATCATACGAAATTCTTCCAATGGATTCAGTCCAATATGGCTGTCAGTACCAATACTCCAATGCCCACCCAGCTTCACAAATTCTTTCATTCTAAAAATTCCATCGCCAAGATTGCCTTCAGTGGACGGGCAAAGAACAACGTTAGCTTTTGACTCTGATAATTTCTTCAATTCTGAATCATCCAAATGGGTTGAATGGACCAAATGAAAATTCTCATTTACCGGGAGATTTTCTAAAAGCCATTGCATTGGTCGCTTACCGCTAAAAGCTAAACATTCATTGACTTCTTTTTTCTGTTCCGATACATGAATGTGAAATGGTTTATTCTTCGGAAGTCGGTTATATGTCGTTTTGATATCATTTAAATCAACAGCTCGAAGCGAATGAACGCTGTAACCGAGTGAAGCTTGATCGTAGTTTTTTAAAGTTTTGACAGAAGACTCGATCAGATTGAAATAGTCATCAACTGATTTTGAAATAAATCTGCGCTGACGAGGTTGAGGATCTTGACCGAAATTTCCTTTTTGATAAAAAACCGGAACCAATGTAATTTTTATTCCAGCTTTTTTTGCTGCTGCAATCATACGCTCTCCCATCTCTGCAAGATTTGAGTAGGGCTTTCCATCTTTATCGTGATGCACATAATGAAACTCCGCTACATGCGTGTAGCCGACACGAAGCATTTCAGCATAAAGCATTGCTGCAATGGCTTCCGCCTGATCAGGGTCAACAGATAACGCGCACTTGTACATTTCTTCACGCCAAGTCCAAAAATCATCATTCGTTCCAGCTGGATGATTTTCGGCTAATCCAGCCATGGCATATTGAAATGCGTGGGAGTGTGCATTTTGAAATCCTGGTAACGCAAAGCCATTTACAACTTCAACATCACCATCAGTTTTTTCCTCTGACAAATATTGAATGATTCCATTGTCATCAACCCCAACAAATGCTGGAGAGAGCCAACCATTGCGCTGAAGTAGAGAATCAAATTGAAAATAAAATGCCATCGATCAATTTTTTTTCTTCTTCAGCAAATTCTGAAGTTTGTTTTGAAGTACATCTTGCACACCCGTTTTAGTGCTATCTTTTTTCACTTTCGTGGTATCCTTTTTCCCAAGGAGATTATTCACCAAATCTTTTGCAGGTGTATTTTCAACTGCCTGTTTAAGCGCTTCTTTACCTTTTTCTTTAGCTACGTTTGTAACCGCTTCTTTCACTTGTTGTTTCTGCTCTTGAGATACAAGAGTTGTTTTGGGGTTAGTGAAAGTTCCGCCCAAACCAATCGTCAATGGAATTGTTGTCGTTGAATTATTGGAGCCAGTATACTGATTGACCAATCCCTGAAATTGTGATCCAAGTTTACCGGCTGGCACATTCATCTTCAGTGAATAGTCAATTGTTCCGTCCAATGCAGTACTTCCAGAAATCGCTGTCAGATAACTTCCAAATTTCACATTAAATGGTTTCACTGAAAGTTTCCCGTCTTTTATTGATGCCGACATGAGCACATCTTTCAAAGTAACATTGTCAGCATCTTTCAAACTCGTTAAAGAAGTAACTCCTGAAATCAATTTTGATTGTGTCACTGCTGCCTCAGCTATTTTTATCAAACCATCACCATTGACCGTGTTGAATTTCGGCATCATGTCTTGGCCAAGTTCGCCATTGATTTTAAAGTCCGTTCCAAATTTACCTTGTGCCATTCCTGCTATGGGAGCATATTTCTTTATCATCGAAATCGAACTAGCCGCTTGTTGGATCGATAGATTATCAATCTTCAATCCAAAATCATATTTCGGATGTTGAAGGTCTTTTGTATTGTACGCTCCATTTACAACGAACGCTCCTCCAAGCATATTAAATTTAACATTGCTCATATTCGCAACAGCATCTTTCACAATCACATCGCCCACCGCATTGGTAAGGGTGTAATCCATCATCTTCACTGTTTTTATGTCTGAATGTAGAACAAAATCAATATTGGCGGGCACTGGGATCACACTCAATTTTGTAGTGTCCTTTTTATCGGTTGGTGCGCTATCGGTCATGAATTCATTCAAATCAAGAAGAGTAGAATTGAAATTCAATTTTCCTGCTATTACTCCATTTGCAAATGCATAAGCCATGTAGTTACTAACCGATCCGTTTACACTAAAATCACTTTTACCAATTGTGCCTTTCGTGTCCTTCAACTCAGCTTTTTGAGGATCAAATGCAGCTTGCATGTTTTCAACGGTAACTACATAAGGGATTTTGCTTGAAGCAAATTTGAAATCTTTTAAGGAAGCTGATCCACTCATTGGAATTTTCTTCACCGCATCATAAACACCTTTCGCTTCAATAGCAGCTGAAAATAATCCCTTCATTTCCATTCCCTCCATGGGGAACATTTTGCTCATTTCTCCAAGATTCAGTGTCGCTTTAACGAATGCATCCATTTTATAATCTTTCAAATTCTCAACAACTGCATGAGCATCTACAGGGTTTGAGCCAAAATCAAGATGAAATTTTTTCAAATCGATCAAGGTGTTTTCAATGACTCCAGTTTTGTTATCAACAAGCAAATCCATATTGATATTAGTTACTGCAGATGGCACTGATGGATACTTAAACATGGCATCGCTTACTTTCAAATCCATATTGAAAGCGGGCATCTGCTTGTCACTGTATGTTCCTTTTACAAAACCATTAAATGACAAATTCCCTTTCGTTTCAATTTTTCCAAAGTCTTTGGTATACATACCAGGCACTAAAGAAAGCAGACTCTTGAAAGAATTTTCGGGACTCTTGATAGAAATGTCCATACCAAAATCTTTTTCATTCATCTTAAACCAACCATCAAATCCCATGGCAAAGTCATTGAGCTTTGCTGAGTTTTCTTTAAAAACATATTTCGAGTAATTCTCACTGATTGCTATCACAGCATTTATTTCAGCTCGTTTATTGCTGATGTATTCTGCTCCAGCATATTTCATGCTCACTGTATCAGCAACGGTTTTTGTAGTGAGATCAAATTGTTGATCATTAAAGTTTCCGTTTCCACTATGATTCAATCCTTTGATTGACATAAAGAAAGGCATCGTTTCATCATCATAAACAACCTCACCATTTTCAATCGTCCAGCGATCAATTGCAAACGAAAATTTGCTTGGCTCATCCGATTTCTTAACGGTATCGGTCGATGGGTAAGTAATATTGTAATTAGCCTGACCATCTTTCAGAACCTTAACATTGATTTGTGGTCGAACTAAAGTGATTCCTTTTACTCGAAGTTGATCGCCAAAAAGTATGTCTTTCAGATTTATCTCAACATCAAAACGGTCAACTACAAATAAATGCACTCCCTGAAAAAGGAGCACGATTAAAAACTCCCAACTCTTTTACTTCCACTGTCACATTGGGGAAATTCTTGAAAACAGAAAGACTAAAGTTATTCACATCAAAAACGACATCTGCATTTACGTTCTTAGCTATTTCCTCATCAACCTTGGCCTTGATTTTATCTTTGAAGACAACAGGCAAAATAAAGGCAGCCGCAACTAGCACGGCAATGAAAATAAAAAAGCCAATAACAATTCTTTTCAGGACTCTCATCTTGTTTTAGTTTAGTTACTACAAAAATACAAATGTTGTCAGAGAGGCGACCTCAAAACCATTTGAGTATAAGGCCAACGATTTTCCTTCTGAAGTTAGTGTAAGGAGGGTGCAGCAAATACGACATCGCAAAACCACGTTTTTGTTTCAAAATGGGCTTCTCATTTGAAAAAGCTAAGAATCCGTATTTACCATGCGATTTACCAATGCCGCTATTGTTGACTCCACCAAAAGGAAGATTTGGATGCGAGAACTGAAGAACACATTCGTTGATACCGACAGATCCAGCTGATGTTTCACTCAAGATTTTTTCTCGAAAAGATTGTCTGTTGCTGAAAATGTAAAGTGCTAATGGTTTTGGTTTTCCGTTAATCAAGTAAGTGACTTGTTCAATGGATTTGAATGGAACTATTGGAAGAATAGGTCCGAAAATTTCCTCTTGCATGGCCAAACTTTCCGGTGCCACATTTGAAAGAATCACTGGATGAATGAAATTACTTTCTCCATTAACAGGACCAGAGAATTCCAGTTTTGCTCCCTTGTCAATAGCATCGCGCAACATTTTATTGAGCCTATCGAAGTGTTTACGGTTAACTATTCGGGCGTAGTTTGATGAAGCTTCTGAAATAACTCCATCTTGACCAAACATTTTGGTTGTCTCTTTTTTTAGAGCCTCTAAAAATTTTTCCTGTACTGATTCTTCCACCAGCACGTAATCAGGTGCAATGCAAGTTTGCCCGTTGTTCAAAAATTTGCCGAATGCTATTCTTTTGGCCGAGTCAGCGATGTTGGCTGAAGAGTCTATGATCACAGGAGACTTTCCTCCCAATTCCAATGTCACAGAAGAAAGATTTTCTGCAGCCGCTCTCATCACAATCTTTCCAACGGCAGGGCTTCCAGTGAAAAAAATGTGATCAAATGGAAGTTCTAATAATAGTTCAGAAGCACTTTGTCCACCTTCAACAACGGTAACCAAATCCTCCTCGAAGAATTCCTTCACCAACTGTGCTATAAGACTCGAAGTATTTGGAGTAAGCTCCGAAGGTTTGATGATTGCGGTATTTCCTGCAGCCAAACATGAAATGAGTGGCCCCAAACTTAAATTGACTGGAAAATTCCATGGAGAAATAATTAGACAAACTCCCTTTGGTTCAAACCTTACTTCTGATCGAGTGCCTAGATAAGTTAAGGGTGCATCAATTTTTTCGGGAGCAGACCATTTATCCAAGTTTGAAAGCGTATGTCGTATTTCAGTAATTACCGGATATAGCTCAGAAATATCAGATTCCGTCTCGGGCTTTTTAAAATCCAGCGCTACCGCCTGACTTATACGTGAACGATTCTTCATTAGAAAATCGCCAAAGTCTCTGATCCGATTTTTCCTTTCGTTCAAACTTTCCGTTCGAAGCTTCAAACTTCTTTTTCTCTGCTTATCAAGTCTTCTTGTCAGTCTCTGCGCATCAATCTGGATATCGGCAATCATTATTCTTGATTTTTTCTAAAGGTACAGATTTTAGGAAAAGGCATTTGAGTGCCGAAAAAGTTGCAAATGTGTTACCTCAATGTTAAATTCAGTATTAATTTTGTTAACATTAACGTAACATGAGGGGTTTTTTCTTGATTTTCAGCTTAATTATTTGGGTTCGCTAGCCACGCCCAGCAGGCTGAAAATGCCCTTTATCATAGCAATCGTTTCACTTCTTTTCTTGGATCATATAAGAGTGTAAAAACTAAAGACCTTGCAGCAGTTAAGTCACTGTTTAGTAAAGCTCATCGAAAATTTTTGAAAAATTACTCCGCGTATGCGCAGGTGAAAGACATTTTAGAAAAAGGAAATTACGATTGCTTAAAGCGGAACTCTACTTTTTGGCAACAGCCCTCAGATGAACTCGGCTATTCCTATAAAATAATTGAAACCAACTATCATATTTTCATGACAGTTGAAACCTCAAGCGGTCAAGTATTACTAGAAAGCACCGATCGCGAACATGGATTTGTGGTTGGCGCTGAAGCCATTGAAGAAAAGCTAAAGGGCTACGAAAAAATTGACGCACTTCGAGGCGAACAATTTTATCTTTCATCATTTCATCTGTTTAGACAGATATCCAGATCGCAATTACCTGGCTTGCTTTATTTCAATCAATCCGTTGATGCGTTTCACAAAAAGGATCTAATTGCTTCATGTTCTTTTCTTCAAAAAGCATGGCGAGTTTATGAAAATCCTCGTATTGAAGAATTCACCCCGATTCTAATTCGCACAATTCTTTTAAGTGGCTTAGATGAGTTGGAAAAAAAACAGATGGTCTCAGTTTTACGCGAACATCAACGACACACTTTCACTAGCACAATCGCCTCAAAGGTAAATTAGTTCTGCATACCTCAGTTCTACACGTCTGTTCAATTTGTGAGCTTCTTCTGTATTCTCTTTTGACAATGGTTGAGTGCCTCCAAATGCCTTTGTTTTGATACTGTTCTTATTGGCTCCTTTGCTAACAAGATAATTCTTAACAGCATCCACCCTGTCTTGCGACAGCTTCATGTTGGCACTAGGAACGCCCACAATATCTGTATGACCTTCAAGCTGTATGATCATGTTAGGCGCGCTCTTAAGCATTTTAACTACTTGGTCAAGTTCCTCATAAGAAGAAGGATTGATCTTTGCAGTACCAACGCTGAAAATCAGATTGTCCAATCGCATTACCTTACCAGCAGTTCGAGTAATCTCAGCCTCACTCGCTGCGCTCTTAGGCAATCCCAGCTCAATATCTTTAATGACTTTTCTCTCACCATTAGCTTCAGATGGATCAATCAAAAATTTGGAAGTAGCAAAGCCCGGTGCCTCAACAGTAATAGAGTATTTACTGTTGTCAAAAAGGGGAAACTGTACGTACTTCCTGAAAGGAATCCGACTGTATTTCCATATGGCTCGCTTCGATACATAATCTTCGCTGCGACAGATTCTTTGGTAGCAGCATTAATAATCTTGCCTTGGGCATAAACCAATGTGTCGGTCTGAGCGCACACAGCGCCTCCGAAAGAGATTAGAAAAATGAAAGTAATTAGTAGTGGCTTCATGTTTCTACATCTTTATGATTTTGAATTCTACGCGTCTGTTCTTTGCTCTGCCTTCACGTGTATGGGATAAATCCACAGGCTTGCTTTCGCCAAAGAACACTATGGTAATTCTATTTTTATCGAGTCCTTTTCCAATTAAGTAATTACCAACAGCTCGAGCTCTGCGCTCAGATAATCCCATGTTGTATTCTTCTGTGCCAATCTCATCTGTATGACCAGCTAACTCAACTGTCATTGTCGCTTTACTCTTCATAAGATCAGAAATGCGATTGAGCTCAGGGAAAGATTCTTCCTTCAAAACAGACTTATCAAAATCAAAGAAAATATTATTCAGTACTATGGTTACATTCTCCTCTACAGGTACAACCTGGATAGGTGCAACTTCAACAGGTTTCAGTTTCAAATCTTCATGGAGCGTAGCGGCTTGTTTCATGTTCCGCAAGTCAAGATTCTGGTTTTCAGAAATGTGATCTTTCGCCTCGGCCCTGAAACCGTATAAAGATCCTCCAGGCAAATGAACTTCGTATTCACCTGTTTCCGGATTTGAATATGTTACCCCAACTTCTTTTCCATCAGGAAGACGTTCATATATAATTTTCGCTCCAAGTGGCTTTCCGGTTTTCGCATCGATGAGTTTTCCCTTGACAACAATAACAGGTTCAGGATTTTTAAAGAAAGGCATCTTTACTCTGAAGATGTCAAAATTATCAGGCGTTACTGCGCGTGAAAAATAGGCATAGTCGCTTGTTGATGGTATGTTAAAAAACATGTCATCCTTTTTCGAATTTATCTCCGGGCCCATGTTCTGCGGCTCTGACCAATTCGTCCAAGTATCATCAAGTCGTTTAGAAACATAAATATCACTTCCTCCATAGCCGCTGAATCCATTAGAAGAATAATACAAAGTGACATCATCAGAAGATAAAAATGGCGTTACCTCATCGCCTGCTGTGTTTACAACCGATCCGAGGTTTAAAGGCTCCGTAAACACACTATCGTCTTGTGAAAAGCTTACATAAAGATCTCTTCCGCCTCTCGTGTCTTCGCGATCGACAGCACATAAGTAAAACCTTCTGCGTATTGGACAAGAAATAATGTGCTCTGTCGCTGTAGTTGTAATTGTTTTTGATGTTCAAATTTCTCGGCTTCGTCCATTTGCCGCCAATGTTATTACTCATTGAAACGCCTGCTGTCATTTTTCCATTATCACCGTATTGGTTACCCAAAACAAGGAGAACAGCCTTGCCATCAGGAGTTGCTGTCGTTATACTATTGACAAAGTTGGGATAAGCGTTGTTAAGTGTTGGGCCAGCATTCTTCGCTAGAGTCCATTTGCCATCTGTACCTAGTTCGGAATACCATATATCTTCTTTGTCTTTAACACCACCCATGTTATCTGGATGGTTTTGGCGACTGAAGTAGAGTGTCTTTCCATCTGGAGAAAGTAGCGCATTGAAATCGTTGTATTCGCTATTCACATTTTTATCAAGTTGCTCCACGAGCAAGCCCTTGGCCAATAACTCGGGCTTTATAATGTCTGCGATGATAGGATAGTTGGAATCAGATATTGCAACAGCGTCAATAGAAAAATAATCGGGAAGCGCTTTGCCATCGAACTCCAACTTTACGGCTGAGACTTTGTAAGTCGTTTTTTCAAGGAAAACATTTAGCATCCTTCCTTGTAGTGGAACCGCTTGAGGAATAAACGTATTCACCAGATGCTCTTTTCCTGCCTCATCGTAAATAAAAACCTTGTATAGAGCCCCGGGATTATAAGATTCTGCGATTGCTATTTGTCTGATCTGGGCTGGATGATCATAGCCAAGCTTAATAAACTCACTTCTCTTTGGCTTATCTGGAGTCCAAGCACCAGGATTCTGTCCGCCTGCAGGAAGCACATTGGGTTTACCCAGTGCTTGACTTGCTGAGTACTGGATTGAAGTAAGCTCTGAGGAAAATTCTAGAACTTTTGTTGCCCACTGAACAGATTGACCTTGAGAAACGAGGGAGGCACTTGTCAAGAGGAGAATGAGTAAAAATCTGCTCATAGGAATAAGGTTCACATTAAATTAAGGGTTAAACATAATTAAAAAAATAAAAAGGCGAAAAAAGTACATGCTCGTTTGTCTAAACTTGAGTAACAAACCTCTCTTTTCGGTGGATATAATAAGATTCTATTCCAAGGACGGTTTATTGAAGAGTAGAAAACCTACATGAAGGAGCACCCCCAATTGCCGATTTTTATCATCGTAATAATTCAGGCTTAAACTGATTGGCCCTACGGTACTATGAAATACCACATCTGCCATTCCCGCAAAATAAATTTGAGTGATTTGCTCTTCAATTTTGGCTCGTTGATTATCATCCCCTGATATCGTACTCAGAGGTTTGATGTGCATACGCCTCGAATCTAAAATCAAGATTGCGCCTAACAGAAAAAACATTTCGCCAGCCTCCAGCCACAATAATTAAACGCCCTGAAATTCTGGAGCAAAAGTGTGCGGCGATCTTGAAGCGGATTAAACGCTGGAGCATTGATGATAGTGCCAAAATAATTGGTGAATGTAGGTTGATTTGAAAAAACGCCTTCCATTAAATACCCTGAACTGTAAATTCCTTTTTTGAAATATTGTTCGAGTGAAATTTTTGCCTGAACCCAAGTTCGATTAGCCCGATTTGTTGTTTGAATCATTGAAGTATTTCCTGGGGCATATTCTTCAAGAAGATTAAAGTAGTTGCCTGAAATTGAAAAGGCTTTTCCTTGCGATGGATATTGCTTTCTATTGAGTGAGCTGAAAGTCGCACCTATACCGCCTCTAAAACCAGACAAAGTAAGTTCATCAAGAACATCCGTTGAAGTCAGGACACTCTTGTCAATGTATTGATCATTATTGGCGATGTAGGCTCCGTTCAAAAAAACTTTGATCTGTTTCGCTACTGGCACTCCAAACTTTAAACCATATTTTCGGTCAACTCTTTGAAGGACGGTTGGTGAGAATTTTTTTGAAATTATGTCACTTCCTTGAAAGAAGCTCCAACTATTGAATGTCGCCTCCGGTTCTAAATAAAATTGCCCGAGATAAGGGAAATCAAACCGCGCTTTGATTTGAGCGGATTTATAAAAATCGCCTGTTGCAAAGTTTACTTGCGCATGAGTAAGCACGCTATGAAACGAATAATAGTTCAAGCCTAGATAAATGTTGCTCACGTTTCTTGTTGCAATCACTCCACCAAAATTGACTTGGAAATTATTGTGAGGTCTGCGTATCAACTTAAAATCATAATCTTTAGTCGAACTATTGTACTGAAAACTTGGGTAAATGTTATTGAAGTAGTCATCAGAGATTAACTTATAATATGCCGACTTGATATCATGAAAATAAAGAGGGCGTTTACCGTTTTTAAAGAAGCGATTGAGGTATCGCTGTTGTCCCCATTCAAAACCTTCGAAAGAAATGTTCCTGACTTTGATTGGGACCGACTTGTCATTGAATTTATTTCGCGCTAGAGCAACTTCTTCGCACGTTCTGCGCGCAGCGATCTTAGCCTTAATCTCAGGCATCTGCTTCATTGTTTGCCTGTAGCCACTGTCGATTAGAGCTTTTGCTTTCGCGAAATCAAACGCAGAATATTCTTTTAAGTCAGGTTGAATATAAACTCCATTCGATGGAATTTTTGAAGGATCCGATTTATCGAGCAACATGTAAAGCAACGAGCGAGAAATAAGCTTCTCGTCTTCACCATACGGATATTGATCATACACTTTAGACGAAACATTACAACCGATGATCACCTCAGGGTGAAATGATTTTTGTACAACATCAACTGGAAAATTGTTGTAGACACCTCCATCGAAAAGATATTTCCCGTTTACCCTTATGGGGTTATAAAAAAAGGAGCCGTTTGTGTTGCACGCAAAGCGTCATTCAAGTTCCCTTTATCGATTATTACTTGAGTTTGAGTAAAGATATCGGACGTCACTATTCGGAGCGGCACAAATAAACTGTCAAAATTATTTTTCGAAATACCCGATGGTTGTGCCATCTTCTCAGCTAAAGCAAAATTGAGCGATAGATCATTTGCGATGCTTGTATTTAACGCAAGATTAAGTGTTGAGTCAAGTGACAAATTCAACTTGAGAAAAGATGGCTGATCATCTTTTTTATAATAATAATATTTGTTGTTCTCCTCTACTCGCCCGTTTACCCAATCTAAAAATGCTCTTGAGGTCATGATATCCTCAATTTGTTGAGGGCTCATTCCTGCGGCATAGCAACCGCCTACAATTCCACCCATAGATGTTCCCGCGATGTAGTCAATTGGAATTTCATTTTCCTCCAGTGCTTTGAGGACCCCAACATGTGCAAGACCTTTGGCCGCGCCACCACTAAGTACAATTCCAACCTTTTGCGAAAAGGAAATGAGCGGGAAAAATAAAATCAATATGAGCAATCTGAACTTCACAGCTCTGAGAAAAATTACAATTGTAAATAACGAAGTTATTGTTGAGAAAAATAAATTATTGACGCGAGGCAACAATCGGATCATTTGGAAATGGAATAGCCTGAAGCCTTAACGCCAATGTTCGTGATATTTGTTCAAAGCTTCCTTTATTATTTTCCTGAATTCCTTTTGAAGGAGGGAGTTCTATTCGAAGGGCGTCAACCTGCACACCATTTCTCCAAAAACGGTAGCACAAGTGCGGTCCTGTAGCAAGACCAGTGCTGCCAACGTATCCTATTGTCTGGCCTTGCTTCACACGTGAGCCTGCATAAAGGCCAGATGCAATTTTTGACATATGGAGATAGCCCGTTGTGTAAGTTCCATTATGCCTGATCTTCACATAGTTGCCGTTGTTGGCTGTGTATTGCGCTTCCAAAACTATACCATCGCCAACTGAACGAATAGGTGTACCCACTGCTGCCGCGAAGTCGGTTCCAAGATGTGCTCTAAAAACTTTTGCTACAGGATGAAGCCGATTGAGTGAATATCGTGAACTGATTCGGGTAAACTCAATTGGGTACTTGAGTAAAGCTTTGCGCAAGCTTTTTCCCGCTTCATCGAAATAATCTAATCCATCGCCCTGATCAAAAGGAAATGCATAATAACTATGACCGAAATGTTCGAAGTAAATCCCTACGATTTTACCAATGCTGAAGGCTTGACCTTCTACTGAATTCTCCTCATAAATTAATTTAAATCGATCTCCCTTTTGCAGATGCTGAAAGTCCATTTGCCATCCGAACACATCGACAAATTTGTTGGTGAGTTCGTTTGATATTTTCATTTCATCAATCGTCTCATAGAGAGAAGTTTTGATAACTCCCGTGATCGATACTTCTTTCGTGGTGATTTCTCTTTGGAAGCTCTCAACTTTAAGCGAATCTTTTAGATGGAAAATCACATATTCGGTTGGACTAGGTTCATAGACTAGTGCCACCGCTGATTTTAGCGAATCAGTTTCATGAATTAATGTGTATTTCTTTGAAGAAGTTATTCTCCTGAAATCGAAAGAAGCTTTTGGAATCAAACTGATCTGTCCAAGAATTTTTGGAGCGACATAGCTTCCTTCAAGCAATTCAGGGAATCTTTGGTTGCGTTTCACGTAACTCTCTTTCACCTTCATTCCATTCACTTTCATTCCATACTTGAAAATTGGCCGTTCAATTTTCACATACTTTGATGAGTCAATCGCAACCGCATAATCTGCAGGCCGATTGAGCAATGGAGAATAGATTAAAGCGAAGAAAAGCGCAACTATCAGCAAAATTGCTGAACCAACTATGACAAAAACTTTCTTGGTGTTAGCCAACCTTAATTTTTAAAAAATAATGCAAGTTTAACAGATTATTTTCAGTTATAGAGTGATTTGAATTTCTGTTTTCCTTCATCCAAAAATTTCACAAAATTTTCCACGCTTAGGTCGTATGGTTTGGGTGACACCAAAACTTTCTCATCCTGTCCAACCAACACATAGAATGGTTGTGCGTTGTTGTTGAGATTGGTGATTTGCAAATCAGCATTTTGCTTGCCAATCGTTTTCTTCACTTTGTTATCATATTTCGAAGAGTACCATTCGCTTTCTGGAAGTTGAGTTTTGTCGTCAACATATAATGCTACGACTACGTAATCTTCCTTTAATCTTTTCAATACTTGCGGGTCGCTCCACACACGAGCTTCCATTTCACGGCAATTCGTACAACCGTGACCAGTGAAATCAATGAACAAAGGTTTATGTTGTTGACGTGAACAAGCCAGTGCTTGTTTATAATCAAAGTAACCGTTGATGCCGTGAGGTAAATGCAAGAACTCAGAATATTTTGGAGCATCACAAATTTGATTTGGAATATCTTTTCTATTCGCACCAAGCAAATCAAAGTCATGAGTTGACATCGGTGGTAAATATCCAGCGAGTGCTTTCAATGGTGCTCCCCACATTCCCGGAACCAAATAGACAACAAACGAAAACACTACTATTGCCATCGACACTCTTCCAACACTCACAGTTCTATCTTCGGAATCTTTGCCTGTATCACCAGGCATACGAAATCCTTTCATCAAATAAATTCCGATCATCGAAGCGATGGCAATCCAAATTGCAAGGTTGACTTCGCGATCTAATATTCTCCAGTGAAATGCTTGATCTGCGATACTCAAAAATTTAAATGCCAAAGCAATTTCTATAAACCCCAAAACAACTTTCACCGTATTAAGCCAGCCTCCAGATTTCGGCATTGACTTAAGCCAGTTCGGAAAAAAAGCGAAGAGAGTAAATGGAATTGCAAATGCCAAAGCAAAGGCGAACATGCCAACAATCGGTTTTAAAAATTCTCCACCTGCAGACGAAACCAAGATACTTCCAACCAATGGGCCGGTACATGAAAATGAAACCAAAACCAAAGTGAAAGCCATAAAGAAAACACCTGTCAATCCACCCTTGTCGGCTTGCTGATCAACTTTGTTGATAAAGGAACTTGGCAAAGTGATTTCAAACAAACCTAAAAATGATATGCCGAAAACAACGAACACTAAAAAGAAAATCAAATTAGGAATCCATTCAGTAGAAAGGTGGTTAGCAGTTTCTGGTCCCATCAACGGAGCAAGAACAGCACCAATAATTGTATAGATCACAATGATTGAAATGCCATACATCAATGCCTGAAATTTTGTGCCTCGGCCTGTGAAGAAACTCACAGTCATTGGAATCATCGGAAAAACGCAAGGTGTAAGCAACGCAGCAAGCCCCGCTAAAAATGCAAGAAGAAAAAATCCAAAAAATGAATTTTGACTTGCATCTGTTTTTACTAACGATCGATCAATTTGTGGCCCATTAACAGTTGTCAGCTGCGCATTTTCTACTGTTGATTTAGCAGGAACAGAATCAGGCTTCGCTGATTCTATTTTCTTTACCTCCTCAGACTTAACTGAAGTACTTTGCTTTTCAATTGAACCTGTGACTTTGATATCATCAAAAGAAAAATCTCCATCTCCAGGCACACATTGCAGTGTGATTCCTTCTGAGCAGACTTGATACTCGTAGCCACCTGAAATTTTGAGAGGCGCACTAAGTACTTTAATTTTTTGACGGAACTCAGCTGTATGTTTGAAAATTTTTACATCACATTCAAATGTTTTTTCGTACTTGTCAATTGGATTGATTGCAACAATTCCCCCAACCAATTCATAGCTTTTGTCCGGCTTGAATTCATATGACATTTTTATCGGCCCATCCTCGCACGGAAATTCAGTTGAATACAAATACCAATTATTGTCAATTGTTGCTTTAAAAATTAGGGTTATTTCTTCCCCTGCTTTCGCTTCTTTTTTAGAAACATCAGTTGTCCACTTTGCAGGTTTCAAGACTTGTGCATAAGAGTAAACTGCTGCAAAAAGCAAAATCGCTATCAATCGGATTTTAAAACGCATTGTCCTTTTCTTCTTTGAAAACGCTAAAATAACGAAGCTAAATCGAATTAAGTTTGGCTGAAGATGTGACTGGTCATCAATCCGACAATCCAATAGTCTTTTTAACAAAAAATTAGAAACTCAATTCGAGATGGAGTCACTCAATTTGACCCTCCTCACGTTTATAATATATTTGGAAATAATTTAGTCTATGGATTTACTATACAAACCTTGGCCATGGTATGTGGCAGGCCCCGTGATTGGAATCGTAGTTCCACTTTTACTTTGGATGGGAAATAAGCGCTTAGGCATTTCCTCCACACTCCGGCACATCTGTGCAGCTTGCGCTCCAAGCAATATTCCATTGTTCAAATACGATTGGAGAAAAGAAAAATGGAGCTTGCTTTTTGCAGCAGGTTTACTTTTCGGTGGATTTCTTGGAGGCATTGTGTTTGCTAATCCAAAAACGGTTGCAATATCAAAGACAACTTCAGATTATTTTGCTTCCGTTGGCGTAACAGATCAAACAGGTTTGATGCCTACTCAGCTTTACAACTGGGAAAATCTCATCACAGTAAAAGGTTTCTTACTTATGGTAGTCGGAGGTTTTTTGGTTGGATTCGGTACACGATATGCGCAAGGATGTACTTCGGGTCATGGAATACTTGGTCTGTCAGCTCTTCAATGGCCATCGCTTTTAGCAACAGCATCATTTTTTCTTGGAGGAATTCTATTCTCTCACTTTGTTCTACCCTTCATACTTGGTTTATGAAAAACATCGGTTACTTAATTTTTGGAATTATTTTTGGATTAGCGCTTACCAAAGGCGAAGCTATTTCTTGGTATCGAATTCAAGAGATGTTTCGATTTGAAAGCTTTCACATGTTTGGCATTTTCATGACAGCAGTTCCTGTTGGCGCGGTCTCACTTTGGCTCATTAAAAAATTTAATGTCAAAACTGTGGATGGCGAACCGATAGAAATGCCCACAAAAAAATATCATTCAGGAATTATTATCGGAAGCTTGATATTCGGTTTTGGTTGGTCATTGACTGGAGCTTGTCCTGGGCCTCTTTATGCGCAAATTGGATCAGGCACACTGGTCACAATCGTCACTTTTTTCTCGGCAATTTTAGGAACCTGGACTTTCGGTAAAATCCAGCGTTTACTTCCTTAAATCATTTCAACTCGCGAAGATAGAGTTGAATGGTATTTTCCAATCCGAAATAAAGAGCGTCACTAATTAAAGCGTGGCCGATTGATACCTCATCAAGATGAGGCAATGACTGCTTCAAAAATTTCAGGTTGTGTAAATCAAGATCATGGCCGGCATTTATTCCAAGACCAATTTCATGAGCAATCTTTCCAGCTTCAATATAAGGTCTGACCGCTTTCTCCTTGTTGGAATGAAAATGTGAAGCGTAAGGCTCTGTATAAAACTCAATTCGATCCGCTCCAATTTTTTTTGCGCCTTCAACCATCTTTACCTCAGGGTCAACGAAAATTGAAATGCGTGTTCCAATTTTTTTTAGTTCGACAACAATTTCTTGAAGGAATTTTTCATGCTTTAAGGTATCCCATCCAGCATTTGAAGTAATCGCATCCGGCTTATCTGGAACCAAGGTTACTTGTTCAGGTTTTACTTCACGAATCAATTTCAAATAACGTTCGTCCGGATAGCCCTCAATGTTGAACTCCGTTTTGACGACTTTCTTCAGCTCAATCGCATCATTGAAGCGAATGTGTCTTTCATCAGGTCGTGGATGGACTGTTATCCCTTGGGCTCCAAATCTTTCACAATCCATCGCGACCTGAATCACATTCGGATTATTCCCTCCCCGTGCATTGCGTAGGGTTGCTATCTTATTGATGTTAACCGAAAGGCGTGTCATTAAAATAAAATAATTGACTTGTATTATTTTCGCAGTAACAAATTTACAAAACGACATGAGCCTGAAACAAAAAATTGACAGTGATATTAAAAGTGCAATGCTTGCCAAGAACAAAGAAGAACTTGAAGCCCTTCGAAGCATCAAGTCAATGATCTTACTCGAAGAGACAAAAGGCGGGAGCGGAGATGTGACAGCTGAGGCAGAAAACAAACTGCTTATGAAAGCAGCCAAGCAACGTAAAGAGTCTGCTGAAATTTTTCAAAAGGAAAATCGCGATGATTTAGCGAAACGAGAGTTATTTCAATTTGAAATCA
This sequence comes from Cyclobacteriaceae bacterium, assembly GCA_049840975.1. Lineage (GTDB taxonomy): Bacteria > Bacteroidota > Bacteroidia > Cytophagales > Cyclobacteriaceae > ELB16-189. The sequence goes on from JASGIR010000096.1 coordinate 22,824, forward strand.
TCAGTCGTTATTTGCCAAAACAACTTTCCAACGATGAAATAGAAGCAGCTTTAAAAAATATTATTGCTCAAGTCGGTGCAAAAGGCCCGCAAGATATGGGTAAGGTAATGGGCACAGCGACTAAGCAGCTAGCTGGCCAGGCTGATGGAAAAGTGATTTCTGAACTTGTCAAAAAATTACTCGCCTCTTGAGCAAAATTGACATTGTTATTTCGCTGCTACTAATTCTTGGAGGATACTTCGGCTACAAGCGCGGATTTCTAGCTGAATTATTTTTTGTTGCCGCAATGATTTTGGGAGTTCTTATTGGCTTCAAACTGACAGGCTGGGGTGTAGAATATCTTCACAAACAATTCAATGCTGACACTGTTTTTCTTCCTTACATTTCTTTCTTCATCATTTTTATTTTGGTCGTCATCCTCGTGATCTTCATTGGAAATAGAATCAAACATTTGATGGACGACACATTTCTTGGAAGAGTTGACGCGATTGCTGGAGCAATTCTTGGAGTTATAAAATATATGTTCTGTTTGAGCATTATTTTCTGGCTTGCTTATCGTATAGATATTCATTTCCCAACCGATTGGACGCGAGGCTCATGGCTCTATCCCAAAACACTAGGCTTTGCGAAGTCAGTGTCGGAATTTTTTGGTGGTTTTCTTCCATTTTTCAAAGAAACTTTCAAGCAGTTCTAAGGTTCAGTTTTTTTTGCTTACTTATCAGAAATTTGAAGGATCATGTCATTGCGTGTGAGGGAAAAAGAAGGGTTCAAGTACGTTGACGAAGGCGAGGGTCAAGTATTGATGCTGCTGCACGGATTGTTTGGTGCGCTCAGTAATTGGGAAGAAGTGGTTAATCATTACTCAAAACATCTTCGAGTGGTAATTCCTATGCTGCCGATCTATGAAATGCCTATAAAAGAAGCAGGCCTCGTGGGTTTACGCGAATTCACCGAACGCTTTGTCGAAACTATGCAGCTCAACAAAATGATTATCATGGGCAATTCGCTCGGTGGTCATGTTGGAATTTTATACACGCTTAACAATCCTGCCAAAGTTGAGAAATTAGTTCTGACAGGAAGCTCGGGATTGTTTGAAAACACAATGGGTGGATCTTATCCGCGTAGGGGAAGTTATGATTACATCAGAGAACGTGTGGCTTATACTTTCTATGATCCAAATGTGGCTTCGAAAGATTTAGTGGATGAAGTTTTCGAAACGACTAAGAGCATTCCTAAGTGTATGCGAATTGTTGCAATTGCTAAATCTGCGCAGCGAAACAATTTGGCTGAAGAATTACCAAAAATAAAGGTTCCCACATTGCTGGTTTGGGGATTAAACGATACGATTACTCCACCCATGGTCGGACATGAATTCAATAGATTGATTCCTAATTCTGAATTGAAATTCATCGATAAATGCTGTCACGCACCAATGATGGAGCACCCTGAAAAATTCAACCAATTGGTAGAGGATTTTTTGGTTAGAAAAAAATGATTGCTGAAGAACTCATCAACCACATGATACCGCCACTCAAAGTGACGGACGATGCGCACAAAGCTATTGTGTGGATGGAAGAGTTTCGTTGTAACTACTTACCTGTTGTAGACAAGGGAGAGTTAAAAGGTTTTATCTCCGAAGAAATTATTTTGGAGACAAATGAAATCGACAAAGACCTTTCTTCATTTGAATTGATTGGGAAAGATTGCACCGTTCGACTTACTTCTCACTTCTACGATATTTTAAAAACTGCTGCCCAACACAGACTTCAAATGGTTTGTGTAGTTGATGAAGACAATAAATACGCAGGGGTAATCACAGTTCAAGACATCATGGCATCATTCGCTCAAACAGCTGCAGTGCAAATGCCTGGCGGAGTGCTTGTACTTTCAATGGATTTGATAGATTATTCCCTTGCTGAAATTTGCAGATATGTAGAAGAGAACAACGCCAAAGTAATCAGCAGCATTATGGTTGAAGATCCTTTGGACAAAGGGAAAATTAAGATCACGTTAAAAATAAATCAGCTCGATCTCTCAAGAATTGTAGCAACTCTAGAACGTTTTGGTTATCGAGTGATAGGGCGATATCAAGAGACAAATGTCACTTCATCGGGCGAACAAGAACGTCTCGATATGCTGTTGAAATATTTAGATATTTAAATCAGCAATTTTACCTCATGCGCATTGGAATTCACGGCAAAGATTTTCAGAACAAATCGCCTCGGTTTGTACTTAAGATTTTAAGCGCTTTACAAGAACACAAAATTGAAACTTGGGTTTCGGACAAGTTTTTAAAACTCGTTAAGACACCTCATGTTGCCGATTTCAAACTCAAAATTTTCGATCATAACTCTAATCTTAAAAATCTCGATTTCTTTCTTTCATTAGGTGGTGACGGCACCTTGCTTGAGTCAGTGACTTACATTGGGAAAGCAGAAGTACCAATACTTGGTATTAACACAGGGAGACTGGGTTTTTTGGCGACTAATAGCCGTGAAGACTCAGAAGCCGCAATCGAAGCTCTTGTTAAAGGGAACTACACAATTGACTCTCGTTCACTTTTAAAACTCATTTCAGCACCCAAGCTTTTTGGGAATCTCAATTTTGCGTTGAACGATTTTACCATCATCAAGAAAGACACGTCCGCAATGATAACGGTGCACGTTTTTGTTGATGGTCAGCTTCTAAATTCTTATTGGGCTGATGGAATAATTGTTTCAACACCTACGGGATCAACCGGATACTCACTTAGCTGTGGAGGTCCATTGGTTTATCCAGAATCGGAAAGTTTTATCATAACGCCCGTTAGCCCTCACAATCTTGGAACCAGGCCTATCGTTTTATCGGACAAATCTGAAATCACTTTTCAAATTGAAGGTCGAAGCAAAAAGTACATTGTTTCAATGGATTCAAGGTTTGAAACCATTGATGAATCCGTGAAATTGAAAATCAAAAAAGAACGCTTCCACGTGAAATTGATCCAACTTCACGAGCAACATTATTTCAACACATTGAGACAAAAACTAAACTGGGGGCTCGACATAAGGAATTGATTATTTATCAATGAGATAACCATGAAATATTCGTACTTTTAATATCTTTGCAGTTAGCTTTATCTGAAATCCTATGAGGAAGTTTTACATTGGCTTGGTCGTGTTGATATTGACATCGGGATTGTCTCTTGAGTCTTTTGCACAGTTTAATCGCAAAGCGATTAGAAGAAATAATAAGCGCATAGCAACCTTCACCGGTAAAAAGCACTTTGGACGCGAGAAAGTGTATTCAGGGGTTGGCTTTTCATTGAACGCGCTTAACTACTACGGGGATTTAGCTCCGCTACCAAGCAGATTCAGTACTGATATTTCATTTACTAAACCCGGTTTTGGCATTTCATTTTTTCACAGGTTCGGACCACGCTATACTTTGGTTGGTCAGTTTATGTTTGGCACCTTGAAAGGATCAGATGCGCAGTCTGCTAAAGGAGGGGTTGATGGGGATTATCGTAAACTTAGAAACCTTTCGTTTAGAAATCAGATAAAAGAATTGTCCATAAACTTTGTATTTGACTTGTTTGAAAATGATGGTTCTTACATCAATCGAGTTAGGTGGACTCCTTACGCTTTTATTGGTGTTGCTGCATTCCTTCATAATCCGCAAGCACAAGAGCCTGCAAAGTTTTTAGATGGAACCGTTAATAAAGATGCTGGCAAATGGGTAGACCTTCAATCGCTTGGCACTGAGGGACAACAGTCATCAACCTCTACTTTAAAGCCTGGCGATGCAAACTTTGGCATAAAACCATATAGTTTACTCCAAGTAGCTATACCATTTGGAGTTGGCGCTCGTTTTAGAATTAACGAAGTATTGGATTTATGGGCAGATATCGGTTTCCGCTATACTTTTACTGATTACTTGGATGATGTGAGTAGAAATTATGCTGATGTGGGAGCATTTAAAGATGATACCCAAAAGGGAAAGTTGGCTCAGGCCATGTCGTACCGTACAAATGAAGTTGCTCCTAACAACGAGGCTCCATATATCTCTTCCCATAACGGCAAGACATACCAACTTTACTCCAACCAAGGCTATGGAGTTGAGGCATGGTATAATAAAAGAGGAAACAAAAGCAGCCGAGATATTTACATGGTCACTTCTGTTAAGATCACTTATATCCTTGGTGCCACATTCCACAGGGCTAAATTCAGATAAGACCTCATGCGTATCCTGTTAATCACATTATTGGCAGGATTTCTCCTTCTGCGAACGACTGGTTCTCAAGCACAGCTATTGCAAAAATCGGAGATCGGTTTTGGTCTGGGCATGTTCAATTATACGGGCGACCTGGTGCGTACCTACAGCCTTCGAACTTCCCGACCTGCAGCAACGGTTTTTTACAGATCAAACATCAGCAAAGTCATTACTTTCAAAGTCGCACTAACCGCTGGTCAATTAGCTGCAAGCGATAAAGATCATCCGCTCGATTCTTTCGCGATCAAAAGGAACGCTTCGTTTGATATTTTTTTGATGGAGCTTTCTGGAACGTTTGAGTATCATTTTCTCGATTGGCGCAACGACACACGAAGGCTTCGATTCACCCCTTATGTTTTTGCAGGGATGGGACTGTTTGGAATATCTGGCAATGCCAAAAAAACCGCTCAGTACAGCAATGTTCAAATGTCAATTCCGGTGGGAATCGGTTTTAAATACGTGCTCAATCCAAAGTATTACATGTCATTTGAGATCGGAATGAGAAAAACTTTTTTTGATTATTTGGACAATGTTAGTGGGAGCAACTTTAGCAATAAAAACTACCAGTACGGCAATCCAAACGACTACGACAATTACTTTTTTACTGGTATCTCGCTCACCTATACTTTTTACGATATCCCTTGTCCGTCAAGCCCATATAAAAAACTTTTTTAGGGGCAAAATCATCCTAATTGAGTGGCCTAGTGTGCAATCCGAATTACAAAAATTGGCTACTTTTGCACCCTTGTGTCAACTTTTAAAGAGAATATTGACTTCAATAATTTGCCTAAGCACATAGCCGTTATCATGGATGGCAATGGGCGGTGGGCAAAACAGCAGGGCGCAGCTCGCATTTTTGGTCATCGCAACGCGGTTCAGGCAGTTAGGGAAACGACTGAAGGTTGCGCTGAACTGGGTGTAAAGTTTCTTACACTGTATGCCTTTAGTACGGAGAATTGGGGAAGACCAAAAGAAGAGGTGGATGGACTAATGGAGCTTTTGGTGAACACTCTTCAAAAGGAAATTAAAACGCTTAGAGATAATAAAGTAAAGTTGAAAGCGATAGGTAATATTAATAGCCTCCCAAAAGCTTGCCAAACAAATCTTGGTGAGGCAATTGATGCTACGAAAAATAATACCGGGCTGGTGTTACAACTCGCATTGAGCTACAGTGGTAGAAGCGAAATATTAAATGCGGCAAAAAAAATTGCCGAGTCTGTTAAGCACGGCACACTGCAGACCGAGGATATAACTGAAGAAATTTTTGAAAAGAGTTTGGATACGTACAATGTGCCCGACCCTGAGTTACTTATTCGTACGAGTGGAGAAATGAGGATAAGTAATTTCTTGCTATGGCAAATAGCTTATACCGAACTATATATCACACCTCGGCTGTGGCCTGATTTTAGAAAGGAAGATTTATATGAAGCCATTTGTGCTTATCAAAAAAGAGAAAGAAGATTCGGAAAAGTGTTGACCCCAATTGCTTGATTTTAATGAAGAGGATTTTATTTTTTTTATGTTGTGTTCTTACAATTTCAATAACAACACAAGCCCAATTTAGGACCCGAACCAAGCAAGGCCAAGAGCAGCGCCAAGGTTTGAGCTACTCCAATCCCACTGAATATACCATTGCAGGAATTGAAGTTATTGGATTGAATGTCTTAGACAAAAATGCAATGGTGTCGCTTACTGGCCTAAAAATCGGTGACAAAATAAAAATACCAGGAACAGCAACATCAACCGCTGTCAGGAAACTCTGGAAGCATGGACTTGTGGGAGACGTCACCATCTCAGCAGATCGTTTGGAAGGCACGAATGTTTATTTGACTATAAGACTCACAGAGCGCCCGCGCCTTACTGATTTCTATTTTCGTGGAATCTCTCAGGGCAAACAAAGTTCACTAAAAGAAGATATGCGGTTGATCCGAGGTAAAATTGTTACTGAGGCAATGATCCGCAATGCAGAGAGTTCTGTAAAAAAACACTTTGTGAAAAAAGGGTTTTTAAATACACAAGTGAAAATTGTGAAAGAGAGAGACACACTTAACCGTGGTGGAATTAGGTTGAGAATTGATGTCGATGTAAAATCAAAAGTTAAAATCAACCGAATCCTTTTTGAAGGAAATGACGAGGTCTCTGCCTCCACTCTTAAAAAGAAATTTAAAAAAACGCACGAACGTGCACGTGTTTCTCTGCATCGTGTAGTGCTTTCTTCTCTTATAAACTTTAAGCCCCGTTACGTAAAAGAATACTTTGATTCAAGCCGCACTACAAGCTGGCGCGAAGTCAAGAGCTTCTTTTCAGATAATGTGAAACTGAATTTTTTGAAGAGCTCTAAATTTATAAGAACTGATTACGATGAAGATAAAAAGAAGCTTCTTAGTTACTTGAATGGCGAGGGTTATCGCGATGCAGATATTCTCTCCGACTCTATTTGGAATCACAATTACTCTACTATCAACTTGAAGTTGAAACTTAATGAAGGGCGGAAATACTATTTCCGAAATATCACTTGGACTGGCAATTACTTATACACCGCAGCAACACTTAACAAGGTCCTCGATATCAAGAAGGGTGATGTGTATAGTCAAGAAGCTTTAGACAAGAAGACGACTTTCAATCCAAAAGGAGGAGCCGATATCAGTGGGCTTTACATGGATGACGGATATTTGTTTTTCCGCGTAACACCAGTTGAAGTTGCTGTAGAGGGAGACTCAATCGATGTGGAGATGAGGATTTTTGAAGGTGATCAAGCAATCATTGATCAAGTGACTATCTCTGGAAATGAAAGAACCAGTGAGCACGTAATTCGAAGAGAGCTCTCAACAATTCCTGGTCAGAAATTCCGGAGAAGCGACATTATTCGCACTCAGCAACAGTTGTCACAAATGGGATATTTTAATGCCCAAAAAATTGAACAAGATATTCGTCCAAATCCAGCGAATGGAACCGTAAACATTGGCTGGAAAGTTGAAGAACAATCAAATGATCAGGTTCAGCTTTCTGGAGGCTGGGGGGGCTATTATGGTTTCGTTGGAACAGTGGGCCTTACCTTCAATAACTTCTCCATGCGAAACGTCCCCAACTTCAAAAAGTGGAGACCGCTTCCTGTTGGAGATGGTCAAAAATTATCAATTCAAGCACAGGCCAACGGAAAGTCGTTTCAAAGTTATAGTCTATCGTTTTCTGAGCCATGGCTTGGCGGCAGAAAGCCGAACTCTCTTACTGTGAGTTTGAACAGATCTATTTCAAGAATTCCTAGTGGCCGTAGCGGTGCCACATTGACGTATGATATTAACAGCGCTTATTTGAAACAAGGTGGTATCACCATTGGCTTAGGAAGAAGATTGGAGTGGCCAGATAATTTCTTCTCTCTTACTAATTCACTTTCATTCCTTGTTTACAACTACAAAAACTATTTTGGAATTCAGAATAATATTCTTCCTGCAATCGGAACTACAAACAGTTTAATTTTCAATACTACGTTATCACGCAATAGCATTGATAACCCAATGTTCCCAACAAGTGGATCCAGCATTTCTTTAAGCTTGAATCTTACTCCTCCATATTCCCTTTTCAGATCAGAGAATTATTACAAAGATATCACGACCAAATATCACTGGCTTGAGCTCCACAAATGGATGTTTGATTCGAAGTTTTATATAAAAGTTTTAGGTAGCAAAAAACCTGAAGGCCGCAGTTTAGTTATTGAAACTAAAGCTCACTTTGGCTATATCGGGACTTACAATAACAAAATCGGAGGACCGGGCCCATTCGAGCGTTTCTTAATGGGAGGAGCTGGTCTGACTGGTGGATTTAACTCCTTTGTTTTGGGTCAGGAAATAATCGGGTTGCGAGGATACCCAGATAACCAAGTGACTCCTCCACTTTACGCTTTGCGAGGCTCCCAAGCTGCTCCTGGCATTGAGGGTGGAATTATTTACAACAAATTCGGCATGGAGCTACGCTATCCAGTTGTAACTACGCAGGCTGCAACTATCTACTCATTTGTATTTACTGAAGCCGGTAATAACTGGGGCAATTACCAAGACTTTAATCCGTTTGATTTAAAACGCTCGGCTGGTTTCGGTGCTAGAATTTTCATGCCCGCATTCGGTTTGATTGGACTTAACTGGGCATATGGATTCGATAAGCTGACCAACTCTAATAACATAAGCGGGTCACAGTTTCACTTTACCATCGGGCAGCAAATCCGATAAAAATGAAGCATTTCATCGTTATTTTCTGTTTAGTCTTTTTCGGCCTGAATTTTGTCTCTGCACAGAAGTTCGGGTACATCGATTCAGAATTTATTCTGAACAAAATGCCTGAGTATATCAAAGCTCAGAACGAAATAGAGCAGTATTCTGCTGCATGGCAGAAGGAAATCGAGGAAATGCAGGTTAAGGTTGATGCTCTCTATTCGATGTATCAGGCTGAACAAGTTTTGCTTACTGAAGAGATGAGACAAGAAAGACAAGCCGAAATCAAGAAGAAAGAGTTAGAATTGAAGGATTATCAGAAAAAGGTATTTGGTTTTGGCGGATTATTTTTTTTGAAAAAACAAGAATTGATTAAACCTTTGCAGGATAAAGTGTTTGATGCGGTTGGTAAAGTATCGAAAGCCAATAGGTTGGCCATTGTTTTTGATAAGGCAGCCGAGTTGGTAATGATCTATACAGATCCCCGCCATGACTACACTGACTTTGTTTTGGAAGAACTTGGACTCGGAGACCCTAACGATAAAATAAAATAGTAACCAATTAATTTAATTAGAATGAGAACACTTTTAGCAGCGCTTTTTTGTGGATTGATTCTCACAGCGAATGCGCAAGACCATGCACAAAAAATCGGCTATGCTGAATCAGATTATATTTTGAGTCAGTTGCCTGAATTCAAACAAATAGATAGCCAATTGAAAACTCATTACTCTCAATTGGAAAATCAGATGAAGGCAAAGTATGATGACTATCAAACTAAAGCTAAAGCATATCAAGGCATGCCAGCAACTACTCCTGAAGCAATCAAAGCTGACAAGGAACGCGAGCTTGCTGCTCTTCAAGAAAACATTCAAAAGTTCCAACAAGACGCACAATCTTCTTATCAAAAGAAGCAAGCAGAATTGATGGATCCTATCTACAAGAAAGATTGGAAAAGCAATTGAAGATGTAGCTAAAGAAAATGGTTATACATTCATTATCAATCCAGCCATTAATAATGGTGGAGATATTTTGTTGTTACAGCGATGAAAAATTTAATATCTCTGATCTCGTTTTGAAAAAATTAGGTATAATTCCAGATTTTCCACCTGCTCCACAGGGAAAATAATTCTTTAGATTAAAAATCTTAAAAAGCCGTCACTACTAAAGAGGCGGCTTTTTTATTGCCAAAATAATCCTAAAAAAAGAAACTTATACCTTTGTGTATCAGTTTAATTACCATGTTTCGAATACTTCTAATCACAGCTCTAATCGTTTACATCTTATCAAAAGTGGGTGGTTTTTTCTTCCGTGCAGGCGTTGCATCTCAAAATAGAAATTCTCAGCAACGCAGACCCGAAGGAAATGTTCGCGTTGATTCTGTTGCTGAAAAAAGATAAACGAGGTGACATCAAAGGTGGAGACTATGTTGACTACGAAGAAGTGAAATAATAAATCTGTAGACAATTCCCTTTCAAAAATATCAAGCTACAGGTAATGACTTTGTGATTGTCGACAATCGCAATAAAGAATATTCTTTCTCTACTGACGAAATTAAAAAAATCTGCGATCGCAAATTCGGTGTTGGTGCTGATGGCATTATGCTGGTTGAAAAACATCCTTCATTAGATTTTAACTTGGTTTATTATAATGCAGATGGCTCCGCCAGTTTGTGCGGAAATGGAAGTCGTGCGGCAGTAAGAATGGCTTCATCGTTGGGGATTATGAATGGCAAAGCGAAGTTCAACGCGTATGATGGATTGCATGAAGCTGAATTGCTTCCGAACGAAAATGTGCGACTGAAAATGAACGATGTCAGTGAAGTGATGAAAATAAATAACGATTCATTCTTTATTAACACAGGCTCTCCTTATTTCATAAAATTTGTTTCAGGAGTAAACTCTACTCCTGTTTTTGAAGATGGTAGAAAAATTCGCTACAGCGATGACTTCAAGCCAGGGGGAACCAATGTAAACTTTGTTGAATTGCTTGATGGCAATTCCATTTTCGTTCGTACATACGAAAGGGGCGTTGAAGATGAAACTCTTTCATGTGGGACAGGGGTAACTGCCTCTGCTTTAGCCGCAACTTTTCAAAATTTTCAATCACCAGTAAATGTGAAAACATTGGGAGGTGCTGTTCGGATTCTATCGTGTTTCCCTATTAACCTT
>JASGIR010000097.1:0-41907 GCA_049840975.1 Cyclobacteriaceae bacterium
CTGCCTCGCGTGTTGAAGAAAGCATTCTAAAATCACCTGTCACTATTGAGAAGCTAGACCAAATCGCTATTAAGCAAGGTGCAACTCCTGACTTTTTTGATGCTTTGGCAAGTATGAAGGGCGTTCAAGTAAACAATGGAAGCTTGAATTTTACTGCGGTGTACACTCGCGGATTTGCTACTATATCAAATACCAGATTCGTTCAGTGGGTTGATGGAATGGATACCCAAGCCCCTCTTTTGAATTTCCCAACTGGTACAATCATGGGGTTATCTGAAATTAGATGCAGAAGTAGTATTTAATTGATACCTGGTGCAGCCTCTGCACTTTACGAGCCAAATGCTTTCAATGGAATTATGATTATGAAAAGCAAAAGTCCATTTGAATACCAAGGGCTAAGCGCACAGGTAAAACAAGGTATTACAATTCTAACGCTGGCGGATCAAATCCATTTGGTCGATATTCTCCTCAGATACGCACATGCTTTCAATGACAAATTTGCGTTCAAGATAAATTTCTCGTAATGAAAGCTACCGACTGGACAGCAAATGATTATAAGCACACCGTTTGTATCCATGATCGACAACTGATCTCAGTAGTACTCCAAAATTTCGATGGCATAAATCAAATATGGTGATGAAGCTAATTTTAATGTTCCTATCGGTGCTCCATTCGAAACACTTAATCTAGACAGAACAGGTTTTAAAGAAAGCACATTGTTGGATAACCGTGATGCAAATACTATTAAAGGAGATGTCGCAGCGCATTACAGATTAGCGATAAGGTTGAACTCATAGGAGCTTACCGTTATGGCGGTGGAAGCAGCCTTTATCAAGGTCAATCGAAATATGCTTTAAGAGACTTTAATCAACAGTTTTATAAACTCGAATTAAAGGGCGAGATTTTCTTCATCAGAGGATACTTTCTGCAACAGGATGCAGGTAAATCTTACAACATGGACGCCTTAGGTGCTTTTACTAATGAAGCAATGAGCCCTACGGCAACTAAATGGGCTCCTGATTACGCACAAGCTTATGTACTTACGCTGCAGGGATATACTCCAGGCGTTCCAGGTGGAAATGTCGCTGCAGCACACGCTGCTGCGCGTGCTTCTTATGCAGATAGAAACATCTTTGACTAAAATGGTAATTACGATGCCAGGAGTTTCAGGATACTATAAATAAAATAAGAAGACAGTTTTTCCAAAGAAACCGAGTGGCGCTTCTTTCTATGATAATTGGGAAAGTTGTGAGCATGCCGAAAGTGTACTACAATTTTAACAAAATTAAATGGGACGAAAATTATTGCAGGAGGTAACTTCAGACAATATAGCCTGTACTCCAATGCTACCATTTTTGATGAAGCTCCGGTTGATGCAAATAACCCGAAGAGAATATTCATAAATCAGTATGGTGCCTATGTTCAGATATCAAAAACGCTTGCTGAAAAACTAAAATTGACTGGATCCCTTCGCGTAGATAAGAGCGACAATTTTGATGCACATCTCACTCCAAGATTATCTGCAGTTTACACTGTAAACCAAAATCATAACTTTAGGGCAAGCTTTCAAACAGGTTTCAGAAATCCAGATACACAAGCCCAGTACATATACTTCAATAATCCAACGGGTATACTCTTAGGTGGCGTTCCAGCGAATGCTTCAAGGTATAATCTCTATGGTCCATTGGTTCCAAATACCTCTGGTGCTTGGACACAAAGTTCATACAATGATTTTGTAAATAATGGCGGCACGATAGATGCCAATGGAAATGTAACGAGTGGAAATGCAAGCTTGCTAAAGTCAGCTAACTTGTCTTATGTAAAACCAGAACAACTCTGGGCCTACGAAGTTGGTTACAAGGGCGTTATAGCTTCTAAACTATTGATTGACTTGAACTACTACTACTCCTCTTATAATGACTTTTTGGGAGAGCAATATGTAATAAGCAACCATAAGACAACTCACCAAGGTGTGACTACTAATGCTGGATCAATTTGGTATCCATATACAAATTCACCGTACACACTCACTTCACAAGGGCTTGGCTTGGGATTAGCTTACAATTTGCCTAAAAACTTTGTTCTGACTGGTAATTACAACTATGCTACTTTTTCCGGACAGACTACTTCTGATTTTCAGGCTAACTTCAATACCCCACAAAACAAGTATAACATAGGTATAGGAAATAGAAAAGTCCTGCCTAACCTTGGCTTTAATGTCAACTTCAGATATCAGGATTCTTTCAAATGGGAATCATCTTACGGAGTTGCTACCATAAATTCATACGGTGTTCTTGATGCACAGATTAATTACAAAGTGCCATCTATTAAGTCTGTGTTCAAAATTGGAGGTACTAATCTTGGCGGCAGTGACTACCGTACCAACTTTGGTGCGCCTTTCATCGGACAGATGTATTATGTATCAATCACTTTTGACGAATTCTTGAAATAAGAGACTACTATGAAAACAATAATGACAAAATCGATTATTGCCGTTGCTATAGCACTGTGCTTAATTGTATTATGTAAGCAAGATGTGATAAATCTGAAGCCACCTACTACAACCACAGTAACTCCTACTACTCCATCTAAAGGTAATGCTGACTTTACAAAATTTGTTGCTATTGGTAATTCTTTAGCAGCGGGTTATCAGGCAGCGGCTTCGTTTGATTCAGGGCAAGCAAATTCTTTTCCTGCTATGATGGCGAAGCAATTTAAACTCGTTGGTGGGGGCGCTTTTAATCAGCCAGATATTAATTCGAAGAATGGCTATTCAGGAAACATTGGTGGTGTTGTCATCCTTGGTCGGTACGTATTATTCGATCCAGATGGCTCTGGTCCAAGAAGCGCTGCTCCATATCCATCAGGTTATCCGGGGTCATCTGTGACATGTCCTTCCACAGTGGTTACTCCTGCTTTGCCTTCACCTTACAATACAGCTGACTTAATTGGAGCTTTCACTGGAACTAAAAGTGCTTTGAATAATTTTGCTGTGCCTGGAATTCAATTGGGACAACTCCTTACTCCTGCAACTGGTGGACCAGCGGCAAGTAATCCTGCCTATAATCCATACTATGCTAGGTTTGCTTCTGACCCAAGCACTAATGGGACATCCGGTTCAACCATTTTAGGTGATGCAGTAGCAGCTGCCCCGACTTTCTTTTTACTTGAGATTGGTAATAATGATGTATTAGGTTATGCTACAACAGGCGGTAACGGAACTATTCCTATTACTAATACAGCAACTTTTGGAGCGTACTATGATAACACAATTAATGCGCTCTTGGGTTCTAACTCAAATCTAAAAGGAGTTATTGCAACAATTCCAAATGTTACTAATATTCCATACTTCTTTACAGTTACGTACAATGCGCATTCCCTTAGATGCCGCAACGGCTACCGCAGTTATGACGGGTTTCGGAGGATATAATCAAATATTGGATGCTATTATTAGCAATCAAGGCTTACGCCAGAATTTTGGTTTGGACTCAACTGATTTAGTGAATAGAAAAATCAGTTTTACCGCATCAAGTACGAACCGTATTTTAATCGCAGATAAAGATTTGACTGATTTAGGAAATGTATTTGATTACTTGCGTTCAGTAGGTGTTATACCTGACGATGCATCTAGAGCTGCTCTTGTGCCGTATCAAAAAGTAAGACAGGCCACTGCTACTGACTTAATTACTTTGCCTGCTGGTGGAGTGTTGGGGACTTGTGTTAGCAATAATCCTCAATTAGTAAATGAATCTTCAGTTGCCTCTGGATGATAAGTATGTGCTTACTCCTACTGAAACGGGAAATATCCTCACTGCTACAGCAGCTTACAACGCCAAGATTAAATCAATTGTAACAGCTAATCCAACTCGCTTGGCTCTCGCTGATGTCAACAAGGCCTTCGCAGATCTTGTTACAGCTCAAATAGAAACTTCTAATGGAGTGTTCATTTCGCCTACACTTGCGCCACCAACCGGAAGTTTTTCAGAAGATGGAGTGCATCCAAATACAAGAGGCTACGCATTCTTGGCAAACATTTACCTGTCAGCGATTAATACAGCATTCAGTGCTAACATACCATTAATTGATATTTCTAAATATCAAGGCACAGGACTACCAGTTAATCCTTAGAGATTTGAATTTCTAAAAAGAGTAAAAGGGCTTCGGCCCTTTTTACTTTTGAAAACAGCTGCTTCGCTATTCGAAAGATAGGGTCTGATTTTCCCATCGAATAGAAATGAAGTGTCGGCACACCAAATTTGATGAGTTCTTTAGCCTGTTTTACCGCCCAGGTTATACCAACTTCTCGAACAGCTGCATTGTCCTTGCATTTTTCTACTTCATCTGCCAACTCCTCTGGTAGGTCAATATGGAAAATAGTTGGCAAAATATTCGCTTGAGATTTTGCTGTAATAGGCTTTATTCCTGGAATAATCGGAACATTAATTCCTGCTTCACGGCATTTTCCAACAAACTCAAAATATTTTTTGTTGTTGAAAAACATTTGAGTGACAATATATTCAGCGCCTAAATCAACTTTTTGTTTAAGGTATTTTAAGTCCGTTTTAAGATTGGGAGATGAAAAATGTTTTTCAGGATAACCTGCCACGCCAATACAGAAATTAGTTGGTGCAGCATTTTCCAAATCTTCATCAATAAACTGACCATTATTCATATGCACAACTTGCTCAACTAAATCAGATGCAAATTTGTGGCCATCAGGTTCAGGAATAAAACGTGCTTCTGTTTTGATAGCATCGCCCTGCAGAGCTAACACGTTATCAATCCCCAAGAAATGCAAATCGATAAGAGCATTCTCGGTTTCTTCTCGATTGAATCCACCGCAAATAATATGTGGAACTGTGTCAACTTTATAACGGTTTTGTATGGCCGCACAAATACCTACAGTTCCTGGCCGCTTACGGGTAGATCGTTTCTCAAGCAATCCGTTCTCCTTCTTCTTGTAAACGTACTCTTCTCGATGATATGTGACATCAATAAATGGAGGTTTGAATTCCATCAAAGGATCAATATTATCAAATAGGGATTTAATGTTTTCTCCTTTCAATGGCGGAAGTATTTCAATACTGAAAAGAGTTTTGCCGTTCGCATTTTTTATATGTTCTGTAACCTTCATCTCGTTTTATTTGTATGATAAATTTGGTGCAAGCCACTTCTCAGTTTCGTCTATACTCATAGACTTTCTTTTTGCATATTCAACCACTTGATCTTTTTCAATTTTTCCAAGGCCGAAATATTTTGAAGCTGAATTTGAAAAGTAATATCCACTGACTGCTGCTGCAGGATACATTGCATACGACTCGGTCAATTTTATTCCGACTTCATTCGCTTTTAGCAAATCGAAAATCAGTTTTTTTTCTGTGTGATCTGGACATGCTGGGTAACCGGGTGCTGGTCTGATACCTTGATACTGTTCATCTATCAATTCTTCCTCGGAAAGAATCTCATTTTTTGAGTAGCCCCAATATTCCTTTCTGACTTTTTCGTGAAGCAGTTCTGCGAATGCTTCTGCTAATCGGTCAGCCAATGCTTTGGCCATAATTTCAGAGTAATCATCATGCTCTGACTTATATTTTTCAATTAGCTTTTCTAAACCAATACCAGCCGTCACCGCGAACATTCCAATGTAATCCCTTTTTCCAGTAGATTCAGGAGCAATGAAATCAGATAAACAAAAATTAGGAAGATTCTGAGCTTTCTTATTTTGTTGACGCAGAAAGTGCATCACTTCTTTTCTATTTCCATTTTCGTCATATAACTGCACATCATCATTTTCAGTGCTATTGGATGGACAAAATGAAATCACGCCATTGGCTTGCAAACTCTTATTATCAATGATTTGTTTGAGCATTTTTTGAGCATCCTCAAAAAGTTTTTTTGCTTCGACACCAACTATTTTATCATCAAATATTTTGGGATATCGACCTGCCAACATCCAAGTTTGAAAGAAGGGAGTCCAATCGATGTATCTAGCTATTTCATTTAAAGGAAAGTCGATCAAAGTCTTTCTTCCGATGAAAGATGGTTTGAAAATAACCGACTCATTCCAATTTATTTTTACTTTATTTTCGCGAGCTCCTTTTAATGGAATGTAGTTCTTTAGTTGTTGTCTGCTTTCATGATCTTTTCGCATATCAGCATATTCCTTCTTAGTCCTTTCCTTAAAGGAATCACGAGCGGTCTTGCTTACTAATTCACTTGTGACTGGCACAGATCGTGATGCATCCAATACGTGAACTACAGGGCCGTCATAAACAGGATCAATTTTAACAGCTGTATGAATTCTTGAAGTCGTTGCGCCTCCAATCAATAATGGCAAGTCAAGTTTTTCATGTTGCATCTCTTTCGCCACGTGCACCATTTCGTCAAGCGATGGTGTAATCAACCCACTTAATCCAACTACATCAACCTTTTCCTTCTTGGCAGTCTCAATGATTTTTTCAGTTGGTACCATTACTCCGAGGTCAACAACTTCATAATTATTGCAAGCCAACACAACGCCTACGATATTTTTTCCAATATCGTGAACGTCTCCTTTCACTGTCGCTAATAGCACCTTGGCAGCCGATTTACTGACAGTCCCTGATTTTCTTTTCTCTTCTTCGAGGAATGGGGTTAGATACGCTACTGATTTTTTCATTACACGAGCGCTCTTCACAACTTGCGGCAAAAACATTTTACCAGAGCCAAATAAGTCCCCGACAATATTCATTCCGTCCATTAGAGGTCCTTCGATCACGTATAGTGGTCTTCCATATTTTTGCCGAGCCTCTTCTGTATCGGCATCAATAAAATCAATAATGCCTTTTACCAAAGCGTGGTTGAGTCTTTCCTCAACTGTTCCATTTCTCCATTCATCGTCTGCTTCTTTCTTCTTTGCTGAACCCTTCACTGTCTCTGCAAATTCAAGGAGTCGTTCGGTAGCATCATCCCTCCGATTCAACAATACATCCTCAACTCTTTCTAATAATTCTTTTGGAATCTCATCATATACTTCAAGCATCGTTGGATTCACAATCCCCATATCCATTCCATTTTTGATAGCATGAAAGAGAAATGCCGAATGCATGGCCTCACGCACAATTTGATTCCCTCTGAAGCTAAACGAAACATTACTGACCCCACCACTCACATGCACATAGGGAAGATTTTCGCGGATCCATTTTGCCGCTTTGAAAAAATCAACTGCATAATTTCTGTGCTCTTCAATTCCCGTTGCGACAGGAAAAATATTGGGATCAAAAATGATGTCTTCGGGAGAGAATTTTACTTGATCAACTAAAATTTTGTAAGCTCTCTCGCAAATCTTGATTCTTCTTTCATAAGTATCTGCCTGACCTTGCTCATCAAATGCCATCACAACCGTTGCAGCGCCATAACGTTTCACCAACTTCGCTTGACGAATAAACTCTGCTTCACCACCTTTTAGGGAGATTGAATTTACAATTCCCTTTCCCTGTAAGCATTTTAATCCAGCTTCGATCACTTCCCATTTGGAAGAATCGATCATCACAGGGACCGCAGCGATTTCAGGTTCTGAAGCCATGAGATTAAGAAATTTAGTCATGGCATTCTGTGAATCAAGCATTCCCTCATCCATATTCACATCGATCACTTGAGCTCCGCCTCTAACTTGATCGAGTGCTACTTCGAGGGCCTCATCAAATTTGTCTTCCTTGATAAGCTTTAAAAATTTAGCTGATCCAGTAACATTTGTACGTTCGCCTATATTGACAAAGTTGGATGCTGGAGTGATCGTTACTGCTTCAAAACCACTTAGTTTCAGTGGTCGAGTATTAGTCGATAGTCCATTGTCGATAGTCAATAGCATTAGATTATTTAATTGAGTTTCTTAATGCTTGAATACTTTTAATCAGTTCAGTTAAAAACTGATAAAAGTAATTAAATCGTTCCTCTGAAATTATTCCTCTTCGTTTGCCAAGATGTAAGCAGCAAACAACTTCAATAGCTGAACCCAGAGCAATCGTTAAAAATCTCTTGAATTCAGGATTAGTTTGACCTGTCGATCCCTCTGCAATATTTAAAGCGATTGAATCTGAAGCTCTCTGTGTTTGTGATGCTAATACGTACATTTCTTTTTTAGGAAAAGATTCAGTCAATTCATAAATCTCACCGGATAGCTCTATTGACCTCTGCCAAACTTTTAAATTCTCAAACTTGAAAGCCATATATTTTAATCGGTAATAAATTGTCGAAATTCAATAACCACTGACTACGGACAATGGACTATCGACCTTTCGTGGCTGAAATTTCTTCGACAACTCCGCTATCTTTTTGATGTGATCAGGAGTGGATCCGCAACAGCCTCCAATAATATTTACTAGTCCTTCCTTCAAGTATTCTTCTATCTGCGAAGCCATTGCATCTGGGCCTTGGTCATATTGACCAAACTCATTTGGCAATCCAGCATTTGGATGGGCACTTACGAAGAATGAAGACTTCTCATTAAGTACTTGTAAATACGGCCTCAGAGCAGACGCTCCAAGCGCACAATTCAGACCAATACTAAGTAGAGGAACATGCGAAACTGAAATCAAAAAAGCTTCAGTTGTTTGTCCAGATAAAATCCTTCCACTTGCATCGGTGATTGTTCCAGACACCATGACTGGTATCAGCTTTCCGATTTCGTCAAACAATTCTTGAATCGCAAAAAGGGCTGCCTTGGCATTGAGCGTATCTGTTATTGTTTCAACCAAAAGCATATCAACACCACCATCAATTAGACCTTAGCCTGCTCTTTGAATGCGATAACTAATTGATCAAATGTTATTGATCGATAACCAGGATTATTTACATCTGGTGACATCGATGCCAATTTCGTTGTAGGACCCATTGACCCTGCTACAAATCGTGGCTTGTTTGGTTCTCGCTTTGTAAACTCGTCCGCTACTTCTCTAGCGATCTTGGCTCCGGCAAAATTGATATCGTATACCAAGAACTCCAAGTGATAGTCAGCTTGCGCCACGCTCGTACTTCCAAAGGTGTTAGTTTCAACGATATCAGCTCCAGCTTCAAAGTATTGTCGATGAATCTCTTTAATGATATCCGGTCGAGTGATTGACAACAGGTCATTGTTGCCTTTCAATGGATGTGGATGGTTTTTTAGCTGTTCGTTACGAAAGTCTCTTTCTTCAAGCTTATAGCGTTGAATCATTGTTCCCATAGCACCATCCAGCACCATGATTCTCTCTTTCAAAATGTCTTCGATCTTCACTCTTTCTGTCGTTAAGTTTTATCCAGAAAGAGCCTTTGTTGATTGGCCGCCTATCTTCTTTCAACACTTTGGTTGAAAAGGGAATTAGCACCTAGTTGAGGAGGTTGCTAAGACTTCATTGGGCCCTGTCCCTCAGTCTTTCTGGATAAGCAATGCAAAGAAACAACATTATGTTCATAAATAAAATCGTGAAATACTTTATTTTGCATAAAGCATTGATTTGAAATTAGCAGCTATAGACATTGGATCGAACGCCATCCGCTTTCAAGTATCAACTGTACTTGAGCGTGACAAAAAAGTGCTTTTCAAAAAATTAGAATACGTTCGATTTCCCCTCCGATTAGGTCATGATGTATTCACTTCCTACCGCATCAGTGAGAAAAGCATAGAGAAGTTTAAAAAGCTGATGAGGACTTATAAACTTCTCATCGAACTGTATGAAGTCGATGATTACATGTTTTGTGCAACCAGTGCTATGCGCGAATCCGAAAACGGAGAAGAGCTTGCCAAACAAATCAAAGATGAGCTAGGTATAGAAATCAACATCATTGATGGACATCTAGAGGCTGAGTTAATCAATAAAGCAATCGCATCTTATTTACACAATGAAACTTACTTGCACATCGATGTGGGTGGTGGAAGCACTGAGCTTAATCTTTTTGTAAAAGGAAAAAAAATAAATACACGTTCATTTAAAGTTGGATCAGTTCGCGTACTTGAGCATCACGATTCACCATTAATGTGGGACGACATGGAAAAATGGGTGAAGGACCACGTGAAGAAAGAGTTCGGGAAAGTAACAGCAGTTGGTACGGGAGGAAATATTAGCAAGATTTTTGAGCTAGCAAAGAAAAAGCCGGGCCAAACTCTCTCCCTTAGGAAAGTAAAGGAAATAAAGAAAATGATTGAATCGCATACACTCGAACAACGCATCTACGAGTTGCAGATGAACCCAGATCGAGCTGATGTCATTATTCCTGCCAGTGACATATATATGAAGGTGATGGAATGGGCACAGTCCAAAAGCATTATCGTACCCGATGTTGGATTAAAAGATGGGATTCTACTCCATCTGCTCGAAAAAAATGTGAAGCAAAAAAAGATTGAGTTTAAACACAGTAGGTTTTAACTACTGAGATATATAACTCTCAAGATGGGCGATTATTGACTTTTGTTCATTGATCACAAACGTAACCACATCGCCAATCGAAATCATACCGACAATCTTTGGTCCATCAGTGACGGGCAAATGGCGAATATGTTTGTCACTCATAATCTGCATACAATCTTCAATAGAAGTCTGAGGAGAAACTGCAATCGGGTTGGCTGTCATCAAATCTCGGATGAGCGTTTCTTTTGATGATTTACCTTTCAAAATCAGTTTTCTGGCGTAATCTCTTTCGGTAAAAATACCGGCTAGCATTCCATTTTCAACAATCAAAACTCCTCCAATATTTTTCTGGCACATTTGTTCAATAGCGGAATACACGGTAGTGGTAGGTTCAACCGAATGAGCACCGTAACCTTTGCGGTCAAGAAGGTCCTTAACTTTTCCCATGCGTAGAAATTTTAAGGAAGATAAAAGGAATATCAATAAGAGTCAAATTGGCGTTGACTTTTTGCTCTCCAAATCGACAACGAAATCAGATCAATCTAACTAAATCAGGAAAAATACCCACAATGATATTGAGTGCAATGAGAATCGCCAACAGAAACCGTTCGGAGCCAGAAATCGAAATGTGAGACTCAGAAGGCTGGCTCATTGCAATCACAGGTTTGAAATAATAATACACTCCAATTAGTGATGTAATCACAGCAAGAACTGTTAACGCTACAAAGCCTTTCCCTATCGCGATCGTGAAGACGAGATATTTTCCGAAAAAACCAGCAAGCGGTGGAATTCCAGCGAGAGAGAACATAGCAATCGTCATTGCAACCGCGAGAAGTGGATTGCTTTTAAATAATCCTTTAAAGTTATCAAGTTGTGAGCTCCCTGATTTTTTCTCGATAAGTTGAACAACAGTGAATGCCAGAATAGATGCAATTGCATAGCCAGTGAGGTAGTAAAATATTGCACTTTTAGAATTGGCACTATCAGAACTAAATGCCAGCAACAAATACCCTATTTGCCCAACACTTGAGTAAGCCAGCATCCTCTTAACATTAGTTTGATAAACTGCAGTCATGTTAGCAACTAGCAGAGTGAGCACTAACATCCCTTGTTCAAATATTCGAAGTTGCAGATTGAAAGTAATGAAGGCGATTGAAAATATTTTAACGAACGCAGCAAAAGCACCAATTTTTACAACAGTTGACATTAGGGCTGTGATTGGTGTTGGGGAGCCCTCGTAGACATCAGGAGCCCACATGTGAAAAGGAACCGCTGAGATTTTGAACGCCAGCCCAACCATCATCAACAGCATTCCAATATAAATATATCTGGGCGATGGTTGGAGTGAGTGCTAATGAAATCACTTATATCTAACATACTGAATGAGCTGAGCTCCGCCATAAATCAAAGTCATACCAAAAAGCAAGAACCCAGTAGCAAATGATCCCATCAGAAAATATTTGAAAGCCGCTTCCGTTGAAAACAAGCTTTCCTTGTTACTACCTGCTAAAACATATAAAGAGATGGATAATATTTCTAAACCCAGGAAAAGAATGGCCATATTATTGAAATGAAACCATCATGATGGCTCCTGTCACTACAAATAAAACCAATGCTGCTTTATCCGTGCGATGATTCGCATCGGTAAAGTATGCCCGCGACATCCAAAACCAAAAAATTGAAATCAGAAGTATTAAACCACTAAATGCAAGAGCGAAATGATCGAAATAGACCATGCCATAGTAACGATAGCTAATGCTTTTCCAATCCAATGCCACCAGCACCAAAGCAGAAACTAACCCTAAAAAGGAAACCGCTGTGACCCATTTTTTTAAATTAAAAACTTCCGCAATCAGCGAGAAAACTCCAAGACCACAAATGACAAATAGAGCATTCATTTTATTTCACAACAGCGGTTAAGTCAGGATACAATGAAAGTAAATTTTTTACAGCAGCTTCAGAAATATCAAGGAGCGGCCCTGGAAAAATGCCAATGACAACAACTAAGATCACCACTGGGAACAAAACCAATTTTTCATAGTGAGATAAATCTGTAACCAATGATGTGATCGCATTCGTCTCACCTGACATTGATTTCTGAAAAGTTCGAAGCATATAAACTGCTCCTAAAATAATGGTCAAACCAGCTACAGCGCCAATCCATAATTGATACTTTACTAATGAATTGATCAACAGAAACTCTCCAACAAATCCACTTGTAAACGGAAGGGCAACGCTGCCTAGCATTATAATCATAAATACTGTCGCCAAGAGCGGAGCAACATTTCTGATTCCACCTAATTGAGATAAATCACGAGTCTTTGTTCTATCAAAAACGATTTCAACAATATAAAACAAGCCAAATACAATGATACCATGGCTAAGCATTTGGATCATAGCACCTTGCATGCCAACTACTGATAATGTCAACAGTCCGGCGGAAATCAGTCCCACGTGAGCAATTGAAGAGTAAGCAATCAAGCGCTTGAAATCTTTTTGAACGATGGCTATACATGAAGCGTATACAATTCCAATAACAGAAAGTATAAGCGCAACACCACCCCATTCTTTTAGAGCCAAAGGAACAATTGGAATCAACCAGCGAATCACGCCATAAATTCCCATCTTCAACATGATACCACTGAGTAGCATTGTTCCTTCTACGGGAGCTACTGTATAAGTGTCTGGCTGCCAAGTATGAAATGGGAATACAGGCATTTTTATTGCAAACGCTAGGAACAAAGCGGCAAATACAAACGCTTGTTGAGTTCCATTCAGCGCCCGACCAGCGTCATACAAAGATTGAATCGCGAAAGTATGTTGACTTGGTGTCTTGAAATAAAGATAGATCAAAGCCACAAGCATGAACAAACTTCCTGTTAATGTGTAAATGAAAAACTTCAACGTAATCCTTCCACGATTTTCTCCGCCCCAAACCAAGCAGATAAAATAAACAGGGATCAGGGCAATCTCCCAAAATAGATAAAATAGAAAACCATCTCTTGCGACAAAGACTCCAATCAATGCTGCTTGCATTAACAATACAAGGCTATAAAACGAAGACGGTTTTGAATTATCCCTGAAAGAAGATAAAATAATTCCGGGCATCAATACAGTTGTGAGAAGTATCAACAGTAAGCTAATGCCATCGATTCCAACGGCAAAATTTATTCCTAAGGATGAAATCCATGTTTGGTTGATTGCGAAACTGAACTTCTTGAGTTTTATCAAAACGAAATGCTACAAAAAGTGAAATCGCCAATTCTGCAAGTGCCACCGAAAATGAAATGAACTTCGCCAAAAATGGCTTGGTCGTTAATACGATTATCGAGGCAATCAGCGGAATAAATATTAAAAGTGCTGTTAGCATAAATTCAACTTCTAGAACTTAGATAAAATTTGAGTTAACGTATTCGCTACAACATCTCTTGATGAAACCACAATCAACAAAACTATCCCAATCACCATCACAAAAATGTAATACCCCAAATGGCCGTTTTGCAAACGTCTGAATATAGCGCTCCAATCGTTTAAGGATTCACTTATTAAATTAACAGCACTGATCGATACCCGACTTCTCAATGACAATATCAAGCAACTTCGAAAGCCAAAACAACGGCTTCACAACAATCGTATTGTAAATTTCATCAACGTAGTACTTGTGATAAATTGTCTTATGAATCGGACTCAATTCGGCTCCCTCAACAGCTGGGACATGAGACTTGGATACGTATCTTGAATAGGCAAGTGAAATCATCACCAAAGTAAATGCAACGATTGTTCCCATCAAGGCATACTCGGCAGTATGGCTCAAGTGGTGTTCCGCATTTAATTCTTTCGATTTTGCAAATACTGGTGACAAGAAAAATCTCCATATCCAATTACCTCCTCACCAATAACTCTCGGGTATTCCCATAAATCCTCCTAACGTACTAAGTATTGCCAATATCATCAAGCGGAATTGTCATTGTCTTTGGCGATTCATGAATATGATGCATCATTTCCTGCACTTGCTCGTCTCCTTTCCGAAGAAAACAAGAAACAACAGTCGGAACATATAGAATGACAGTGAGCAAAGATGCGAGAACAGCAACTCCCCACGCAATTTGATTTTGTTCAAATGCTTTCGCCAAGGATTTCATCTTTCAAAAAGATCCTGCGAAAGGTGAATTACCTGCAATATCGCTAAAACTCCAATTAAAAAAGTGAGATATGTTATTGAAATATATTTCTCGAGTCCACCCATATTTCCTGATATCTTGTTCACCATCCTATCGCATGAATAACAGCTAGCCTGCTCCCAAGAATAACGAGTGCTTTGAAGAATGCATGCGTTGCCATGTGAAAAATTCCGGATGCATAATGCTCCAACACCAAGCGCAACAAACATCAAGCCCCAATTGGCTAACTGTTGAATACGCAAGCACCTTCTTGATATCATTTTGTGCGAGAGCAATGGTCGCTGCAAAAGTGCTGTTGCCAAAGCCACAATTACAAGAACAAGTTCATTGAGCAATTGGCGAAATGAATATAAAATATTATTTCTGGCCACCATGTAAACACCTGCTGTCACCATTGTAGCTGCATGGATCAGTGCCGACACCGGAGTTGGACCAGCCATCGCATCTGGAAGCCAAGTGTAAAGCGGAATTTGCGCGCTCTTTCCCATCGCACCGATAAACAATAAGAATCGTAATTAATGTTAAAGCATCTCCTTGAGAAATTGCTATTACAGCTTTACGAAAACGTCGTTATAATTTACGCTACTGAAATTGGATAAAATTAAAATTACTCCGATGATTAACCCCAAGTCACCAATTCGGTTCATAATGAATGCCTTATTCGCTCGATGCATTATAATCTTGATTTCTATAAACCAAAATCCAATCAGCAAATAAGAACAGAGTCCAACACCTTCCCATCCAACAAACATCACCAAGTAATTGCTCCCCATCACAAGAAGGAGCATGAAGAAGACGAAACAAATTCAGATAGGAAAAAAATCGATTGAACCCTTCGTCATCATGCATGTATCCAACAGAATAAACATGGATCAAAAAGCCTACACCTGTGATCACCAACAACATTAAAGATGAAAGCGGGTCAATCAAGAATCCAATATTTGCACTAAAGTTGCCTGCACCAATCCATCTGTACATTGTTGCCTCTATTGGAGCAGATCCATTCAGTAGTTTGATGAACAAAGTCAAGGCAAAACAGAATGCTACAAAAACTGCTGCGCAGCCAATCAATGCTGCAAAGCCTTTTACCAATCTTTTTCCGCTTAAAGCAATGAGGAGAAATCCTATCAACGGTAGGATTGGAATCAAAAATATCATTGCACTAACACTCATCCTTTCAATCGGTTCAAAATATCAATGTCAACAGATTTTGTTTTGCGATACATCATCACCAAAATAGCCAGACCAACAGCTACTTCTGCAGCTGCTACTGCCATAATAAAAAACACAAATACTTGGCCACGAGAATCATTAAGCTGGCTTGAGAAAGCCACCATCAAAAGGTTGACAGCATTAAGCATCAACTCAATGCACGCAAAAATGATAATTGCATTTCTTCTATAGAGAACACCGAGCACTCCAATTGAAAAGAGAACAGTGCTCAACCAGATATAGTAATTGATATCTATTTTCAAGTCGTTAGTTATTAATCGTTAATTCTTCAAACTCTTCTTTTTTCCTTTAGAGAACTTTCTTCCTCTTTTGATCGCCCATTCTCACTTGATGCTTGAGGCTTATTGTCCAACTTACCAACCATCACCACACCAACCATCGCAGCCAAAAGTAGAATAGATGAAATCTCAAAGGGTAACAAGAACTCAGTAAATAAAACTTTACCCAGAGTCTTAACATATCCAATCTCGCTTTCTATTACTGTACTTTGAGAAGAAAACACACGAAGCGTTCCAACCAAAACAATCATCAACAAACCTGAACAAATCACGGCTGCTATCTTAGCCATATTACTTTTATGAGGTTCAGTCTCATGATTGAGATTTAGCAACATAATTACATATAGGAACAAAACCATAATTGCTCCCGCATAGACAATCACGTGTACTGCTGCTAAAAATTGGGCGTTAAGTAAAACGTAGTGGCCAGCAATTGCAAAAAAAGTGATGATCAAATAGAGAACACTGTAAATCGGGTTCTTTGAAAACACAACCAGCAATGCTGTAAAGATTGCTACGAAAGAGAGAAAATAAAATAAATAAAGTGTCACGGCTATCGGTTGTGGCTAAGTAGTTTATGTTTCTTAAATTCCAAAACAGCAGGAGTTTGTCTTTTGGTTACATCTATCCTATTGTCTACAGCCTCCACCAACTTATCTTTTCCATAAATAAATGCCTTACGGGAATAATCGGTACTCTCAATTCTATCTGTCAAGAAAATAGCTTCTTTAGGGCAAGCTTCTTCGCAAAGTCCGCAGAAAATGCAGCGCAACATATTGATCTCATAAACTGCCGCATATTTTTCTTCACGATATAAGTTCTCTTCACCCTTCTTTCTTTCTGCGGCTGTCATAGTAATTGCTTCAGCAGGGCAAGCAACAGCACAAAGTCCACAAGCTGTGCAGCGTTCAGCTCCGTGTTCATCACGCTTTAAAACATGCTGACCTCGCCACACCGCGCTGACTTCTCTCTTTACTTCAGGAAAACGAACAGTGGCTTTTCTTCGGAACAAATGCTTTATTGTTATGATTGTTCCACCCACAATTGCCGGAAGATAAATCCTCTCCCAGAAATTCATTTCCTTCTTTACTACAACTTTTGATCTATTGGTAAGTGTCATTATCCTCGATTAAATAACAATGAAAAAAGCCCACTCAATGCAATATTAAAAATTGCCAATGGAATCATCACTTTCCATCCGAGATTCATTAACTGATCATAACGGAAGCGTGGGATGGTCCAACGAATCCACATGAAAAAGAAAATAAAGAATACAATCTTGGCAAAGAAAAATCCTGTTCCAATTACTGTTATCCAATTTGAACTCAAACCCAAATCATTCATGAATGGAAAATTGAATCCACCAAAATAAAGTGTTGATATCACTGCCGATGAAATGAACATGTTGATATACTCAGCAAAAAGATATAGTCCAAGTTTCATGCTACTGTATTCAGTATGATAACCTCCAACTAATTCAGTCTCGCATTCCGGTAGATCAAATGGGGTTCGGTTACACTCTGCGAAAGCGCAGACCAAAAATATCAAAAAGCCGAGAGGCTGATAAATCACATTCCACAAATTCCAGTGACTTCCAATACCGCCCGCTTGCTGCAAGCTAATCTCACGTAAGCTCAATGTTCCCGTCATCAAAATCAAAGCAATGATGGCAAGTCCCATAGCAATTTCGTAACTAATCATTTGTGCAGAAGCACGAATCGCGCCAAGCAAAGAAAATTTATTATTAGATGACCAACCTCCGATCATAATTCCATACACACCGATCGAAACAACACCAAACACATAGAGGATACCAACATTTAAGTCAGCAATCTGAAGAGAGTATTCTTTTCCCTTTAACCAAAGTGTGTTTCCCCAAGGAACAACGACACCAGCCATTAACGCGGTGAGCATTGCAATGCTTGGTCCTAAAATGAAAAGTGTTTTGTTAGAAACATTTGGAATAATTTCTTCTTTGAAGAAAAACTTTGCGCCATCCGCCAAAGGTTGAAGCAATCCAAATGGACCAGCTCTATCTGGGCCAATTCGATCCTGCAAAAATGCAGCGACTTTACGCTCGGCATAAGTTGAATAAGCGGCAACAGCTAGAGTAATCGTGAATATGATTAAAACTAAAATTCCTTTATACGTCAGTAATGCGATCATCCGATTTTAATTTTCATTTTTGTCACTTGCTGCCTCCAAACTAGTATCTGACAAAAGTTTTCCTTTTTGGAAATTTAATTGTCTATCAACTTCTCTTTTTAATTTTTGCAAATCGATTTTTTCATAATGATTTTGTGAAATCACAGAATGACGATCGATGTGTCTCGGTCCTTCAATAGTCCAGTCGCTTGCATTCTTATGATCAAATCTACATTCATTGCAAATGTATTCTTTCACTTCGCCATATTGATCTTTACGGGCCGAAACACGAAGCACTTCTTCACCTTTCATCCAAAGCACAACTTTTCCAGAACATTTAGTACAGTTGCGATGCGCATCCATCGGTTTAGTAAACCAAACGCGGCTCTTAAATCGAAATGTTTTATCTGTCAACGCACCTACTGGGCAGACATCAATCATGTTGCCAGAAAAATCATTATCAATTGCTTTTTCTATGTAAGTGCTAATCTCAGCATGATCACCACGACCGAGTACACCGTGCACGCGATTATCTGTAAGTTGGTTAGCAACAAAAGTGCAACGATAGCACAAGATGCAACGTGTCATGTGCAACTTGATCTTATCGCCAATATCTATTTTATCAAAAGTCCTTCTGTCTTCTTCGTAACGAGTTGTTGATGCTCCATGTTCGTATGCCAAGTTTTGTAGATCACACTCGCCAGCTTGGTCACAAACTGGGCAATCAAGCGGGTGATTGAGTAACAAAAATTCTACAACGCCTTTTCTCGCTTCAAGAACTTCTGGCGAAGTAATATTTTGCACAACCATTCCATCGGCAACTGGCGTTCTGCATGAAGCCACTAACTTAGGCATAGGCCTAGGATCCTTTGCTGAGCCTTGGGCTACTTTCACTAAGCAAACACGACACTTACCTCCAGTTTCTTTCAACGTGGAGTAATAGCACATCGCAGGCGGAACCACTTCACCACCGATTTGTCGTGCAGCATTTAAGATTGTTGTGCCATCTGGCACCTCAACTTCAACTCCATCTATCGTAAGTTTTGCCATGCTCTAAATTTTATTATGCTACTAACTCATTATGCGAATGAGCCATTGCTAATTCTTCAAACTCTTTTCTAAAATGTCTAATGGCACTTGCCACCGGCCATGCTGCTGCATCACCTAACGGACAAATTGTGTTTCCTTCAATTTTTTTCTGAATGTCCCACAACAGATCAATGTCTTCTTTCTGTGCATGGCCATGCACGAAAACGATGAAGAAGCTTTTCCATCCATCCTGTGCCTTCACGGCAAGGACTACACTGACCGCACGATTCATGATGGTAAAATCTTGCAAAGGTGTACAAGTTCTCGAACGATGCTAGCTGTTTCATCAAGTACAATAAAGCCGCCAGAGCCAAGCATTGTTCCAGTTGCAAAACCACCATCAGCTAATGATTCATAAGTCATCAATCGAGGTCTCGTTTTTCGCTGTAGTCAAAATGAAATTGGCTGGCAAGAATTGGTACAGATGAACCACCGGCAATGACAGCTTTGAGTCTTCTGTCCTTTCCAAATGCCACCACAGTATTCTTCTGAGTAAATAAATTCTTCAACAGGCAAGCCCAATTCGATTTCATAAACACCAGGCTTGTTGATGTGGCCACTGGCAGAGATTAGTTTTGTGCCTGTACTTTTTCCAACTCCGATTTTTGCATATTCATCGCCTCCCATATTCACGATGGGGACTACAGCTGCTATTGTCTCAACATTATTCACTACGGTTGGACAAGCGTACAAACCTGCAACGGCTGGGAATGGTGGCTTCAATCTTGGATTACCGCGTTTACCTTCGAGTGATTCGAGAAGAGCTGTTTCTTCTCCACAGATATAAGCGCCTGCTCCTGGATGAACATAAAGATCGAGTGAGTAGTCGGTGCCTAAAATATTTTTCCCAAGGAAACCGTGTCTTATATGCTTCTTCAATCGCTCTTTCCAAAATCCGTAACGATGTACATGTACTCACCGCGGATGTAGATGTATGAAGTCTTAGCGCCCAACGCATAACTAGAAGTAATCATTCCTTCGATGAGCAGCGTGTGGAATCTTTTCCATCAGGTACCGGTCTTTAAAAGTTCCAGGCTCACTTTCATCTGCATTGCAGACAAGGTAACGTGGCTTATCAGATTTGCGTATCAATGGAAACTCCACTTCATTCCTGCTGGAAAACCTGCGCCACCTCTTCCTCTCAATCCTGATTTCTTTACTTCTTCAGTAACGTCATCTGGTTTCATTGTTTTCAAAGCTTTTTCCACAGAAGCATAACCGCCCTTCTTCCTGTAGACTTCGAAAGTTTGAATACCAGGTTCGTTGATATGTTCTAAGAGTAATTTTTTACCCATGGTATTAACGATTTTAAATAGTCTGCTCCTCTCACTTTTCTCTTTCAACTTATCTATCAACTCGTCCACCTTTTCAATAGTAAGGTTTTCGTAAAAGTCTGCATCCACATTGAAGCATCGGAGCTGTTCCACAAGAGCCAAGACACTCAACAGTCTTTAGCGTAAACATTCCATCTGATGTAGTCTCTCCTACTTCAATGTTTAATTTCTTTTTGAGATGATCCACAATTTCATTCTGCATCCTCTGAGCCAGCACGAACTTGTTTGACAAACTTCTAATAAACACTTACCCACAGGCTTCGTGTTATACATCGAATAGAAAGTTGCTACCTCATACACTTCAATCGGTTTCACATTCAAGCAATGATGCTACATAGTCCATTACTTCAGCGCTCAACCAACCATCAAATTCTGACTGCGCCAAATGCAACAGTGGAAGCATTGCTGATTTCTGTTTTCCTTGCGGATAACGCGCAATGATTTGATTTGCTTTCTCTAGTGCTGTATCTGAAAATTTTACTGCCACTTCAAAATAAAATTCAATTCAACAATTATTTTCATGCATCTAGATTCTCCAGCGATCACATTCATACTACTCATTGTCAGAATTGCGTCAGACAACATTGAGCCCTTGATCATTTCAGGATAAGCCTGATAGTAAATGAAACAAGGTCTGCGGAAATGTAATCTGAATGGAGTGCGACCTCCATCACTGATCAAATAAAATCCAAGTTCACCGTTTCCACCCTCAACACAGTGATATACTTCACCTTTTGGTACATCCGTTTCTCCCATTACAATTTTAAAATGGTAGATCAAGCGCTTCCATGTTATTGTACACTTGTTCCTTCGGAGGCAAGATAAAATTCAGGAACTTGTGCGTGGTATGGTCCTTCTGGTAATTTCTCTATTGCCTGCTTGATGATGCTCAAACTTTGCCACATTTCTTCCTGACGCACCATGAAGCGATCATACACATCGCCATTCTTTCCAATCGGAATAATGAAATCGAAATCTTCGTATGACGAGTATGGATTTGCAACTCGAACATCATAATCGACTCCAGCTGCACGCAAATTCACTCCTGTGAAACTATATTGTAAAGCACGTTCAGCTGTAATTCCTCCCGCACCGATTGTTCGATCCATAAAAATACGGTTGCGTTTAAGCAGATTTTCAAACTCTACTAATACTTCAGGGAATTCTTTCAAAAATTTATGGATTTTCTCCCAGGCTTTTGGAGAGAAATCTCTTTCAAAACCACCTATACGACCAATGTTCGTTGTTAAGCGTGCACCGCAAATCTCTTCATATATTTCATAGATGAGTTCGCGCTGTTGAAACATATAAACGAAACCTGTCAAAGCGCCTGTATCAACACCAATCACAGCATTACAAACGATGTGATCGCTGATTCGTGCGAGCTCCATAATGATGACACGCAAGTACTGAATACGCTTCGGTATTTCAACCCCCAACAGTTTCTCAACTGTCATGTGCCAACCTATATTATTGATCGGTGATGAGCAATAATTAAGTCGATCGGTGATCGGAGTGATTTGATTATAAGGTCTGCGTTCAGCTAGTTTTTCAAAAGCGCGATGGATATATCCAATGGTTGGAGTTGACTCTACGATCACTTCACCATCCATCTTCAAAACATTTTGAAAAATACCATGTGTGGCAGGATGCGTTGGGCCAAGGTTGAGGTAAGAGTATTGCTTTTCCTCAGCGATGGGTGTTATTATATCGTTCATTTCACTCATCGGCCGAACATTAAATCGTTTTTATCTTCACGAGTCTGATCTTCCAGAGGATACTCTTTCCGCAAAGGAAAAATCAGCATCTCATCAACGTTCAAAATTCTTTTCAAATTTGGATGACCTTCAAAATTCACTCCGAAGAAATCATAAGTTTCTCTTTCCATCCAATTCGCCCCAGCAAAAACGGTTGTCAATGTTTTAACTGTTGGGTTATCAGCCGAAAGAAAAACCTTTAACCGCATTCTCTGGTTAGTCACCAAATTATGGAGCTGATACATTACTGCGATTTGGTTTTGATCCGGATAATGTACTCCACAAAGAGTTGTCAGGAATTGAAATTTAGTTTCCGAATGATAATAGAGATGGTCGATGATATCAACAATCTTATCTTTCTTCAAAATAAGAGTAAAAAAATCTTTGATCATCCCTGATTGGATAATCTCACCTTCAAATTTTTCATTGATAACAGAAACGATCTTTTCTTGCAAAGCTGTTTCCATCATTCAATACCATATTTGTTTAACAAAGCTTTGTATTCTTGAGAATCGCGTCTGCGCAAAGATTCAGTCTCAACCAAGTGTTGAATCTTCATAACGCCATCAATAATCTGTTCTGGTCTTGGCGGGCAACCCGGAACGTAAACATCAACGGGAATGATGCGATCAATACCTTGAAGTACACTGTAAGTATCAAAAATTCCACCGCTAGAAGCGCACGCACCCACCGACAAAACCCAACGCGGCTCAGCCATTTGTTCATAAACCTGTTTAAGTACAGGTCCCATTTTTTTTGCGATGGTTCCCATCACCATCAATAGGTCAGCCTGGCGAGGAGAAAAACTTAATCGCTCAGATCCGAATCGGGCCAGATCATAGTGTGCGCCCATCGTTGCCATGAATTCAATACCACAACAAGATGTTGCAAATGGCAAAGGCCAAATCGAATTCTTTCTTGCCAGGCCAACTACTTTATCTAAACGAGTAGCAAAAAAGCCAGCGCCTTCATAACCTTCGGGCTTCTCTCCAACAGAAATATTATTTGCTAATGTTTCCATAATTTATTCCTCCCACTTCAACGCACCTTTCTTTAATAGATAGAAAAATCCAATGAGTAAAAATCCGATGAACAAAATCATCTCTACAAATCCAGCTATACCAAGTTCTTTAAAGTTCACGGCCCACGGATACATGAATATCACTTCAACATCAAACAACACAAATAAAATCGCGACCAAGAAATATTTTATGTTGAACGGTAATCGTGCATTTCCTTTTGCTTCGATACCGCACTCAAACGCATCGAGTTTAATTTTTGTCTTTCTTTTTGGACCGAGAGCGTGCGTGCCGAGCATCGTAACACCAACAAACCCAAGTGCTACAATTAGCATGAGGCCGATGGGTAAATATTGAACTAAATAAGAATTATCCATTTGATTCGAAAACACCCAAATTTCTGTTTTTTTCTCGATTTAAGAAGAAGTTTATCAATATAATTTAGAATAAATCTTCTGTTAATAAATTCATTCTTTCCACAAACGATTTCAGAACTAAAAAACAAAAAGCCCTCGTTGTTGACAAGGGCTCTTTTGTTGCTGAGGCAATCAATTAAAGTTTGCCTGAAAGCTCTTTGCTCGCCTTGAAGCGTGCCACTTTCTTCGCTTTGATTTTAATAGTAGCGCCAGTCTTAGGGTTACGGCCATTACGTGCAGCTCTTTTAGATACTGAGAACGTACCGAAGCCAACTAGGATAAGCTTGTTGCCAGACTTCAAAGTTTTAGTAACACCTTCCATGAAAGAATCCAATGCTGATGCAGCTTGTGCTTTTGTGATTTCTGCATCTTCTGCAATCTTACTTACGAGTTCTGCTTTGTTCATAGTGTTTGTTGAATTTGTGGTTAAAAAACTGCCTGCAAATATAAAGGCTTTTTCAACCCAACAAATTTTTTTGATGCAAACTTTGCTAATGTTTTCAAGGGTTTCCGAAGATTTGAGTTTTGCTTAAAGTAAGTTATCAACTAAATCAAACTATCGTAACACACTTAAAACCTGTTACTTGTTGGCTGTCAATTTAGTATTCACATCAAAGATTTTTAACTCAAAGAGTGCTCATATCAATAACGAAACGATATCGCACATCGCCTTTGATCATTCGTTCGTAAGCAGTGTTGATGTCTTTCATTGCAATAATCTCTACATCTGAAACAATGTTCTTCTCAGCACAGTAGTCGAGCATTTCCTGAGTCTCCTTAACACCACCAATCATTGATCCAGCAATTGATTTTCTCTTACCAATCAATCCGCCAACAGCTAGCATCGGGTCTTCAGGCGGAATACCCACCATCACCATAGTCCCATTTAGTTTTAACAATGACACATAAACATTAATATCGTGAGGCGCGGAGATAGTATTGATGATCAAGTCAAACTGATTTTTGTTTTTCTTGACTGAAGATTCATCCTTCGTATTAATAAAATGAGCTGCCCCCAATCTTTTCGCGTCAGCTTGTTTTGAGTCTGAGGTACTTAACATTGTTACCTCAGCTCCAAATGACGAAGCAAACTTCACCGCCATGTGCCCAAGACCGCCAAGCCCAACCACTCCTACTTTCTTGCCGGAGCTTGCACCCCAATGACGAAGGGGCGAGTATGTTGTTATTCCCGCGCATAAAAGGGGAGCAACTCCATCTAATTTCAATTTTGAAGAAACATGCAATACATAGTTTTCGTCAGTCACGATTTGGTTTGAGTAACCTCCGTAGGTAATGGTCTTCAAATCCATCTCGTAGCCACTGTATGTGGGAACCCAATGCACTTCACAATATTGTTCGAGTCCCTGCTTGCAACTAGAGCAGGTTCTGCAAGAATCAACGAGCACACCAACGCCAGCTAAATCTCCCACCTTGAAGTTTTTTACTTCGCTTCCAACTCGACTTACTTTTCCTACAATTTCATGGCCCGGCACAATTGGATACATTGTTCCACCCCACTCATCTCGTGCCATGTGAATATCCGAATGACAAACACCACAATACATTATATCAATGAGTACATCGTGAGTACCAACCTCTCTGCGTTCAAACTTAAATGGAGCTAAAGTTGATTTTGGATTTTGGGCTGCGTATCCTTTTACGTTGATCATGACAATTTCAGGTTAAATGAAAATAAGGTAACTACTCTCAATTATTTAAGTTCAGTTAATTCATTATTACGATTTTTCCTCTGTATTTAGATTTGGCTGTAACTATCTCAAGAATGAAAATTCCATTTGAGATTCCAGTGATTGGTATTTCTAGAGTACCTAAGTTATTTCCATTGGAAACTTGCGTAATGAACCTTCCATACGAATCATAAATATTTACTGAGCGAATCGGTTCTTTCAATTCTCCTTGAACAACATTTATACTTTTAGTTCCTGGAGTAACAGGGTTAGGATATATAGTTGGTGGAGATGGAGTAATTATCACTTGAGCTTCTTTCGAATAACGAGCAATTCCATCCAAGCTCACCATTATTAATCGGTATTTAGTCAATCCTAGGTATGGAACTTTTGAATCAGTGAAAGTATAGTTCTGAGTAAATTTTCCTTTGTTCGAAGGAGGTATTGTATCCAAGCTTTCAAAGTTGGTACCTATGTTCCGTTGAACAACAAAACGCTGGATACTTCCTTCTAGAGTGGTTGTCCATTGAACTGCAACTGTTTTGTCAATATTAACTGATGCACTAAAATCTTGAAGTTCATACAGAAAAGAGCCAGTAATGAACATGTTATCAATAGAGGCAGTTGATACTACTCCATTATTGTGACTTGTAAGAGCAAAGCCAGCATATATAGGATTTGAATCTTGACCAAAACCTGCGTCTACTGAACTTCCAATTTGTGTCCAATTAGTACTATCAGGCGAAGTGTAACCAGTGTAGATGGAACCTTTCTTTACCAATTTCACCCAATAAGGAGTTCCCGTGTTGGATCCCGTGTTTATATTATAACTTATGTCATCAGTTACAATTCGATCTTGAAATGCAGCTCCATTTCCGCTGGTAAGTGCGATAAAGGCGTGACGAGAACCAGCCGCTAGTGATTCGCGAAACATGACACCGCATTTGTTCCATGGATCAGAATTATCCATTGAAACAATTCGTCCATACATAACTCCATCTCCAACGAATGTTTTATAGGCATACCTAAATGCATCTTGATTATTCCAAATATCATCACCTGATCCCTTTAATGTAAACACTCCATTACTATAGCATGCTTCACCAGCCGCGTGGACGTCTCCAATGTCAACCGTTGACCAACGTGTAAGTAGTTTTCCACAATTTGGATCACATGCAATGGTTGAAAACGCTCCATTCGAGTATGTGCTGGTATCACTTGAACTGCAAACATTTCTTATTCGATATAAGAAATCGGTTGAGCATGCTAAAGCATTGATGGGTGAAGTATTTGATGTCGTTATAACTTGATTCCAATTAG
This sequence comes from Cyclobacteriaceae bacterium, assembly GCA_049840975.1. Taxonomy (GTDB): domain Bacteria; phylum Bacteroidota; class Bacteroidia; order Cytophagales; family Cyclobacteriaceae; genus ELB16-189. The sequence continues at coordinate 26,825 of JASGIR010000097.1, forward strand.
CTGAAGAAACTGTTTTATATTCGAGAATAGAATTCGTTCCAAGAGAAGACCAGTTAACAGTTGCGGAGTTTCCATAAATGTTTGTTACTGGAAGCAAATAAGGCGGAGCGCATTGAGTAGCACTCTGTGTTCCATTCACTTCAAATTCAGAAATGGAATATCCATTATTCCCCTTTGTTCCTGACATTCTCACAAATCGACCAGAGCCTGTAACAGGATATTCCAAATTCGAAAACGAATTACCAGTGATCGTAATCATTGAACTCCAATTCTGATTATCATCAGAAACCTGAAGAGAAAAGTCAGTACCAACTTGAGAGCCCCATTGAATGCTTACTTTACAGATATCATATCGCTGACCTAGGTCAATCGAAAACCATTGAGTATTGCTGCTTGTACTTACCCATTGAGTAGCCAGATTTCCATCAACTGCATTGGAAATATTTCCACTTCCAGTTGATGAAGCTGTTACTGTTTTATTCTCGCCTATATTAATTGAGCCACAAGAAGTGTTTGTATTCTTGAGTATGCCATAAACAACAAGTTGATTAGAAAAACTTCCGATGTAAACTTTCCCGTTAGCGATTACAGGCGCATTGAACTTGGCATAGTTGCCAGGACTGTCAGTAGAATATGCAGATGAGTTCCAAAGTTCTTTTGTTACATCATTAGCATCAAAAGCGCGAAGGATACCAGGGCGCACTGATTGATTCGCATCTCCATTGGCAGCATGAGTTGCCCAAAGGATCGCGGTTGAATCTGCTGACCCATTCGAAGAAACGGAATGAAATGCTCCACTATATCCAATTGGTCCTTGAGCTGGGCTGCTAATGGTGTTGCCTAGGTTGAATAAATTCGTACCACGATCATAATTAAAAGCTTTGAGCAAAGAATTTTCAGACCAAGTATATACCCACTCCTTTTGAGCCCCTTTGTAATAAGAAAGGTTGGAGTGCATAGTTGCATTTGTTCCTAAATCTATAGTTTGAAGAACGTTATTGCTTGAGGCATTGAAACCTCCCATGTTATCTCTGTTGAGTAAAAAAAGTTTTCCATCCTTACTGCCAGTAACAGCTCTGTTAGTCCCCTTAATTAGCAAGAGTTGAGTGGTACCAAAATCTAAATCACCAGCTTCCAAATTGAGGTAATTCTGTGGCGTGAAGAATGAGCTCACAGTTAATGTAGAACCCGATGGAGTAAGTTTAATTGCACTTTCAGATCGATTGGTGATATCAGAAAAGTTTGCGCCCTTGCCCGCGGAGCCATTGCCTACAGTAAGATAAATATTCCCGTTTTCATCCACTGATGGGCCACTTCCGCACATCCAAATACCACCATTGTATCCTTCCGGTGTAGTGTTATAAACGCGGACCTGTTGCAGGGTTGTAACATCATAACCTAACACCCATCCATGATATGGTCCCCAATCGCAGTGAGAAGCCCAAGATAAATAGATCGTATTGTTTGTTAGAAGTAAAGCAGGCCTTTGATTGTGCCTCTGAGCATCAAAAGTTAATACACCATTGCTGCTTCCGTCTCCATTGGCATTGATTGAAGCAGTGACCAAAACTGGGCTATTTGCTCTTTCCTGACCTGTTGTAACATCAAGAGCATGAAGGTATTGTGCATATTGATTTGAACCATTAACACTCCTAGCCACAACATATAAAGTCATAGTTGAAGGATCTACAACAGGTGTCCCTACAATCCCTATTTGTCCAGAAAAATCCCGATAGCCGCCTCCGCAAGCACCAACCATGTCTGTATTTTTTGGTGGTCTGCTGCCTGAAGGTGTGAGATTTACCTGCCAATAAGGTGCGGTCACATTCGCAGAGTCAGCGTCATAGGCATAAATCGTGTTGTTTACAGTAGAAGCTATTACCACGTTCCTCTGGCCTACTGACGGAAGATTCACACTCATAACCAATGGTTGAGCGTATAGCTGATCATCAACAGGCCGAGTGAATAGTTTACCAAAGTTGCCAGGCTTTACATTTCTGGTATTAAGTACAGTTTCAGTATTGTACCAGCCAGTCCGCATGTTATCAAAATGCTGGGTGTATACATTCGTTTGCGAAAAGCCACTGGTGGTAAGCAAAAGCAAAAAGAATAGAAGGCGAATAGATCGGGGCATGGTTCTTAATTCAAAACTGCGATAATAATTCAAAACTGCCATTTTGTTTTAGTCAAATATCCAATTCTGCCATTTTTTTACATCTTTGCTGCCCGAATTAAGAAAAACTGTCTTTCAGGCAACTTTGTCCGAATGGCACTGAAATCGCTAGGAGGAATCTGCAGGCCTATTGAAAGGCAAATGAATTAAGAAGAAAACCAAATTTTACAATCAATTACTATGGCAAAGATTAATTTCAAACCAAACGAAGACAGAGTGTTGGTGGAAGCTGCTGCAGCTGAAACCAAGACTGCTAGCGGGATCATCATTCCCGACACCGCAAAAGAAAAACCTCAACAAGGAAAAGTGATCGCTATAGGCGATGGCCTTAAAGACAAACCTGTGACTGTAAAAGTTGGCGATAAAATCCTTTACGGTAAATATTCAGGTACTGAGCTCGTGATCGATGGCAAAGAATATTTGATCATGCGTAATTCCGACATCTTCGGAACAATCTAATTTTAAAATAAAACTCATTTCAATAATAATTATGGCAAAGGAAATTACATTCGATACCAGCGCTCGCGATAGAATTAAGAAGGGCGTTGATAAATTAGCTGACGCAGTAAAAGTTACGCTTGGACCTAAGGGCCGCAACGTAATCCTTGATAAAAAATTTGGTGCTCCTACCGTTACTAAAGACGGTGTTTCAGTAGCAAAAGAAATCGAGTTGAAAGACCCGATCGAAAACATGGGCGCACAGCTCGTGAAAGAAGTTGCTTCTAAAACTGCTGATGCTGCCGGTGATGGTACAACCACAGCAACAGTTTTAGCTCAAGCAATCTATTCTCATGGAATTAAAAACGTTGCAGCAGGCGCAAATCCTATGGATTTGAAACGTGGTATTGACAAAGCTGTCGATGCTGTCGTTGAAAACTTGAAAAAGCAATCAAAGAACATCAAAGGTTCACAAGAAATCACTCAAGTAGCAACCATCTCATCTAACAACGATGTAGAGATTGGTAAAATGATCGCTACTGCGATGGATAAAGTAGGTAAAGACGGTGTTATCACTGTTGAAGAAGCTAAAGGAACTGAAACTGAAGTGAAGACTGTAGAAGGTATGCAGTTCGATCGTGGCTACCTCTCTCCTTACTTCGTAACTAACACAGAGAAAATGGAAGCTGATTTGGATAGTCCTTATATCCTTATCTACGACAAGAAAATCTCTTCAATGAAAGAGTTGCTTCCTATTCTTGAAGCATCTGTACAAACTGGCAAGCCCTTGTTGATCATCGCTGAAGAAATTGAAGGCGAAGCATTGGCTACGTTGGTTGTAAATAAAATCCGTGGCGCACTCCGCGTTGCTGCAGTTAAAGCTCCTGGCTTTGGCGACCGTAGAAAAGCAATGTTGGAAGACATCGCAATCTTAACTGGTGGCAAAGTAATCTCTGAAGAAACTGGCATGAAACTCGAAGATGCAAAACTCGAGTACCTAGGTCGCGCAGAAAAAATCAACATTGACAAAGACAATACAACGATCGTTAACGGTGCTGGCAAGAAATCTGAAATCACTGGCCGTGTTAATCAAATCAAAGCACAAATCGACACAACAACTTCTGACTACGACAAAGAAAAATTGCAAGAGCGTTTGGCTAAACTTTCTGGCGGTGTAGCTATCCTTTACATAGGTGCTGCTACTGAAGTTGAAATGAAAGAAAAGAAAGACCGCGTTGATGATGCATTACACGCAACTCGTGCAGCTGTACAAGAAGGTATCGTTGCTGGTGGTGGCGTTGCTTACATTCGTGCAATTGAAGCGTTGAGCACTGTAAAAGCTGACAATGATGACCAGGCAACTGGTGTAAACATTATTCGTTTGGCTCTTGAAGCTCCTCTTCGCACTATCGCAGAAAATGCTGGCCAAGAAGGTTCTGTGATCGTGAACAAAGTTCGTGATGGCAAAAAAGACTTCGGTTACAATGCGAGCGAGAACAAGTACGAAAACTTCTTCGATGCTGGTATCATTGACCCTACCAAGGTGTCACGCCTTGCACTTGAAAATGCATCTTCTATCGCAGGATTGTTGCTTACTACCGAAGCTGTGGTGAGCGAAATCCCTGAAGAGAAAGAAGCTCCAGCTATGCCTCCAGGTGGTGGCATGGGCGGAATGATGTAATCAAAAGCACATAATTAATTTAAGTAAAGGCTTCGCGGAAACGTGAAGCCTTTTTTTTAGCTTTGGAAGACGGGTCACATTTTTGTAACTTTTAAATGGATTCGTAAACCCCAATTTGTTAATTATTCTTCATGGTTCTTCACAAACAGTTTCAGGATTTTGCGCTTTTCCTTTATGTACACATGGCGTTGTGCGATGGTTCTATGCATGAAAACGAAGAGATCGTTGTTCTCGATAAAATGACCAAGATTTTTCCTACTGAGACCGACCCTAAAAAGAAACTCTTAGCAGCAGTCGCGGAATACAAATCGGTTGAACCTGCTTTGATTAATACTGTCATTAGAGATTCATTCAAATTTTTCGATCATGTAAAGTTTGCTCAGAAATACAAGATCTATACAGACATGTACGATGTGGTTAATGCAGATGGTCGAGTAGAAGAATCCGAACGCATTGCATTGGATGCATTGAAAGGAATAATTGATATGGATGCCGAAATCAGGCATACCTGAATCAGTCCAAAATAATTCACTTATCGGAATTTATTCCCATTTACTAGCTTAAAGTATCAATTGAAGGTTAAGTATTTGAATCAATTGAAGTTTTACTCAATCTAGCGTAACTTATTCACTATCAATAAATAATACCGCTTATCCTGAAAATCCCGTTAATCCTGTTAAAACCTCAGATTAATTATTAGTTTAGCACCCAAACCTTATTCTTTTACACTATGGTATTTGATTTAGACATGATTAAAAAGCACTATGCTGCTCTTCCGGGCCGCATAGCCAAGGCAAGAAAATTGGTGAACAAACCTCTTACTCTTTCCGAAAAGATATTGTATTCACATCTTCACGCTGATCAAAAACTTGAAAACTTTGGTCGTGGGAAATCATACGTTGATTTTGCTCCTGATAGAGTTGCGATGCAAGATGCCACCGCACAAATGGCTTTGCTTCAATTCATGTCTGCAGGTAGAGCAAAAGTCGCGGTTCCTTCAACGGTACACTGCGACCACTTAATTGTTGCTAAAGTAGGTGCTAAAGATGACTTGGTTGTTGCCAACAGCGAAAGCAAGGAAGTATTTGATTTCCTTTCTTCAGTTTCAAATAAATACGGCATTGGCTTTTGGAGACCAGGAGCAGGTATCATCCACCAAGTTGTTTTAGAGAACTACGCTTTCCCAGGTGGAATGATGATAGGAACAGACTCTCACACAGTTAATGCAGGCGGTTTAGGAATGGTTGCTATTGGTGTTGGTGGTGCTGATGCTGTTGACGTAATGAGCGGAATGGCATGGGAATTAAAGTTTCCCAAACTGATTGGTGTAAAATTGACTGGCAAACTTAATGGCTGGACTTCTGCTAAAGATGTTATTCTAAAAGTTGCCGGAATACTTACTGTAAAGGGTGGAACCGGAGCTATTGTAGAATACTTTGGCGAAGGAGCAACTTCAATGAGCTGTACTGGTAAAGGTACAATTTGTAACATGGGCGCAGAGATTGGAGCTACTACTTCTACTTTCGGTTACGATAGCTCAATGGAGCGTTATCTCAATTCAACAGGTCGCACTGAAGTTTCTAAGCTTGCTAACAAGATTAAAGAACATCTTACAGCTGACCCTGAAGTTTATCAAAATCCAGAGAAATATTTTGATCAAGTTATTGAAATCAACCTTTCTGAACTTGAGCCACATTTGAACGGACCTTTCACTCCGGACTTAGCTACTCCTATTTCAAAAATGAAAGAAGAAGCTGCTAAGAACGGCTGGCCTTTGAAAGTGGAAGTAGGTTTGATTGGTTCATGTACCAACTCTTCGTACGAAGACATTTCACGAGCTGCGAGTTTGGCTAAACAAGTTGCCAACAAAGGCTTGAAAACAAAAGCTGTCTTTACAATTACTCCCGGCTCTGAACAAGTGCGTTATACCATCGAGCGAGATGGATTCATCGATACATTCAATAAGATTGGAGCTAAAGTATTTGCTAATGCTTGCGGACCTTGCATTGGTATGTGGGCTCGTGTAGGCGCTGATCGCAAAGAGAAGAACACGATTGTACACTCCTTCAATCGTAACTTCCAATCTCGTAATGACGGCAACCCAAATACTTTCGCATTTGTTGGTTCACCTGAATTAGTGACAGCATTAGCTATCGCTGGCGATTTAGGTTTCAACCCGATCACAGATACATTGACTAACGAACAAGGACAACAAGTAAAACTTGATCCTCCGACAGGAGATGAATTGCCTAAAAAAGGATTTGAGGTAAAAGATCCTGGTTACCAAGCTCCAGCAAAAGATGGCAGCAAAGTAGATGTTAAAATAGATCCAAACTCCGATCGTCTTCAAGCACTAGAGCCATTTAAAGCTTGGGAAGGAAAAGATTTAACTCGCTTGCGCTTACTCATCAAAGCAAAAGGAAAGTGTACTACCGACCATATCTCAATGGCAGGTAAATGGTTAAAATATCGTGGTCATCTGGACAATATTTCTAACAACTTGTTGATTGGTGCTACCAACTATTTCAACGATGCGATCAACAGTGTGCGCAATGGCTTGTCAGGACAGTATGATGAAGTCCCAAAAGTACAACGTGCTTACAAAGCCGCTGGCATTGGTTCAATTGTAGTTGGAGATGAAAACTACGGTGAAGGTTCATCTCGCGAACATGCAGCCATGGAACCACGTCACTTAGGTGTTCGTGCCATTTTAGTTAAGTCATTTGCTCGCATTCACGAAACAAACTTGAAGAAGCAAGGAATGTTAGCATTGACATTCGCTAATAAAGGCGACTACGACAAAATTCGTGAAGACGATATTTTCGATGTAAAGGGTTTAACAACATTTTCTCCAGAGAAACCACTCACTATTGTAATTCATCACAGCGATGGTAAGATCGAAGAGATCACTGTTAACCATACATACAATAAAAATCAGATAGAATGGTTTAAAGCCGGCTCTGCATTGAATGCAATGGGCAAGTCGAAACCGAAATCACCTTCGCCAGCCGCTAAAGTAAAAGCTAAACCTGCTGCTAAGAAGGCCGCTAAGAAATCTAAACCTGCTAAAAAGGCAAAGCCTGCTGCTAAGAAAAAAGTAGTTAAAAAGGCAGCAAAGAAACCTGCGAAGAAAGCAGCAAAGAAAAAAGGCAAGAGATAAAATCTAGCCAACAGTCTCAATAAAGGCTTCCGTAAACGGAGGCCTTTTTTATTTCATTAAAGCTCAAGTCTATGGGTAATTACACTTCACTACACTAATCCTACGGTTCATTCCAAAGTGCTTGTTACAGGTGAATCCCTCACCCACCTTTGTATCGTTGTATTGACAAAAAACCATTTTATGAACCGCTTTATATTCCTTCTGATCGCTTTTGTAATGCCATTAATGGCCTCTGCTCAGGTTGAAATAACAAGTTCAACAAGTAAAAACAGCACTCGCATCGTGTTTAACCGCGGTGGCATCAACAGTTTCAATGTTGAGATGCGTGGGAAGATCGAACTTTCTGATGATGACAAAGACATCAAGTCGATTTCTTCTGATGGTTATCTTGAAATCTCTAAAACTACATTTGGAGGTAAACGTACCGTTGTTATATCTCCCTCTGCTAATGGTGTAAAGCGCGAATATTATGAAGGACACGATAAAAAAGATTTTGAGAAAGATGGTGGACGCCAATGGCTCGGTGAAATACTTCCAGAACTTGTTCGTAGTACCACCATAGGTGCGGATGCTAGAGTAGAACGTTTCTTTAAACAAGGAGGAACCAACGCTGTATTAAATGAAATCGATAAAATAGACAGCGATCACGTAAAAACTGCCTATGCGAATTTATTAATGAAGCAAAACATTTCTGAAAAAGACTACCCTACCATCATTTCAAGATTTGTGTCTGCAGTTAATTCGGATCATTACCGTACTGAATTCCTAAAAAATGGACTTGATAAGTTTCTATCAACAAAAGAAGGAACGGATGCCTTATTTGCTGCCAGTGCGAAGATGGAATCTGATCACTATAAAACCGTTGTCATCACTGAGGCCCTCAATCAAAAGTCACCATCACTGGAAGCTATCAAATCAATCCTTGCTGCTTCCAACAAGATGGAATCCGATCATTATAAAACCGAAGTTCTAACATCATTACTTCGCAAAAATGACCTTAGTGATGCGATTGTAAGTGAAATGATCAATTCTACAAAGGCTATTGAATCGGCTCATTACCGCGCGGTTGTTTTAACTAAAGCACTGGGAAAGTCTGGCCTATCATCAACCTCATTTCAACGAGTACTTGAATCTGTGAAAGATATTGACTCCGATCATTATAAGACACAAGTTCTCACCACACTCTTGAACAATAAACTTACCAACGAATTGAACATGCAATTGGTGGACGTAAGCAACTCTATACATAGCGGTCATTATCAAGCTGTCGTACTAACTGACATGTTGAAGAACCAATCTTTGAATGATGAAGCCTTTAAGAAAGTAGTAGCTCGCGCTGGCCAATGTGATGGCGACCATTACGTAACGCAAATACTGACTTCTGCTTTGCAAACTCGCGACCTCAACAGTGCACGCATACAAGCAGTTCTAAATGCATCGACTAACATGGATTCCGATCATTATATCACTCAAGTGCTGACATCTGCGGCTTCAAAAGTAAGGGGTGACGCTACATTAATGGATGCTTATCGCCAAGCCGCTAAGAAGATCAACTCAACATCCTACTACGGTCAAGTAATGAGAGCGATAGACTAGGTGCAGGATACTGGATACTAGATGCTAGATGTGAGAGACTAAAAATTAAGATTAGGATTCCAAATACCAAACGCAAACCTCCGACCTCCAGACTCCAACTTCCAACATTCATCCACTATCCAGCATCTAGTATCCAGTATCCTGCATCCAGAATCCAGTATCCAGAATCAAGAACCCAGTATCCAGCATGTACAACATCTTGTGTCTTACCTCTGCCCTAGCTAGCTTCGTTGTATGGTCAAGCTGGAGGAAACCCTACAAAACAATTCTGTGAGAAAGATCCTCCTGATTCTTTTGATATGCACTCCTCTCGGTGTGCTATTTCTAATGTACCTTCATTTCAGCGCCTCTGGAAAACTACCATACTTGATTGAGCATTATGCAGCAAGCATTCTTATCATGAATGCATTTGGTGCGATTGTTTATTTCATCGATGGGTTTTTGGATGCCAAGATTTCGTGGAGGGAATATTTCCTTTCGCGGTTAATATGCGGACTTGCTGCAAACGTGTTGGTGATCGTTCCTTTGGCAGTAATATTATCGATCAACTTCACAACCGAAACCTCCCTTTTCAAGCCCGACTCCGTCAAAATAGCCGTTTTACTGATAATTTCTCTCTTCATTTATGAAATAGCATACGGCTGGTTTTATTCATTTCGGTACTACGCACACACCCAAGTAGAGCGATTGCGATTGGAAAGGTGGCAACTTGAATTGCAGTTCGAGTCACTTAAAAATCAGATAAGTCCTCACTTTTTGTTCAACTGTCTTAATACCATTTCAGCTTTGCTTTACAAAGATGTGACGCTCACCGAGGAATTTATAAGAAGGATGGCTGATACATTCAGATATGTATTGAAAAATCACAAAGAGAAATTCGTTTCACTGAAAGAAGAGATCGATTTTGTAAAATCATTTCACTATTTACTAAAAGTCCGATTTGAAGATAACTTCAAACTTGAAATCAACTTGCCGAAGGAGTTGATGAATACACCGGTGCCACCGCTCACACTTCAGTTGCTTGTCGAAAATGCGGTGAAGCACAACGCGGTGACAAAAGAAACTCCTCTTGTGGTAACCATATCATCGCCAAATAATCGCATCGTTGTCACCAATACAAAAACAGTTAGCACGTTGGGCAAGTCTGGTTTCTCGATTGGACTCGACAACATCAAAAGACGATATGCATTCTTCACCAAAGAAGAAGTGGTGATCAAAAACGAAGAAGAATTTTCCGTGTTCCTCCCCCTACTCAAGAGTAATTTGATGAACACATGAAGAAATTATTCATCCATAACACCGTGTTCAGACTCTGCGCCCCCGTGCTTTATGGAGTTCTCGTTTACTTACTGATTTTACTCGTCAATAATAACCTAAACGACCTACTGAAGATATACAGTAACAAAGAACTTTACGTCTGTATTGCCCTCAGTTACTTGTCGCTTGAAAGCTTAAGAACCACTATCGTTTTATTAGGAAAATGGCTTGCAAAAATAGCCCGGAAATACCGTGCCGTAATCCAAACTTTGATCAGTCTTTCAATCTCTTTGGTCTTCATTTATGCGGGTGTTTTCTTGTACTTTAAATGGGTTGAAGGCTATTCAGTGGGCTGGTTTGAGCTAAGACTCTTCTTTGTGATCTTCGGGTTTACTGCCGTCTTGTATAATATTCTGTACTCGAGTAACGAATATTTACTGCGAGAAAACACTGCCCAACTCAATCTGGAGGCCAAGCTTCGGGAAAAGGTAGAAGCCGACTTCACTTCCTTCAAAAACGACATCAATCCGGAGTTCCTGTATGAGAGTTTGGAGTCGATACTTCAGAGTCTTTATGTGGAGGTAAATGATGCTGAAGACCAGGTCGATTTATTGGCAAGTATCTACCGATATCAACTCATGAACCGTGGCAAAGAACTAGTAGCCCTTAGTGATGAATTGAACGCGCTCAACAGCTTGATATCGTTGTTCAATTACCGCTATAATGGGCGCATCAAACTTGACTCCACCCTATCTCAAGTAGATGCACACGTAGTGCCCGGGTCATTGTTGGTTGCGACAGATGCAATTATCAGAAATACATTGCTTGCACGCGACTCTGCTTTTGTAATTACCATCTCTGAAGAAGAAGATGGCTACTTGGTGATGCATCACAAGCTTAACGACAAACTCATTTTGCACGATGCAAGTCTTCAGGCGTTCGCGCGAATACAAAGAGTGTATTCTTTTTTCAGCGACACACCTTTTGTTCAAGTGAAAGCCTTTGGAAATAATTACATTAAATTTCCGATGATAAGAATTGAAGAACTGGCAACCGTGCCACACAACGAATAATTACCAACGACCAACCAACGAGATTTGAATATACGTGTACTCATAATTGAAGACGAGATACCCGCAGCAGAAAAGCTAGAGCGACACTTACACAAATACAGTGAAGGAATAAGTGTAGTTGCCAAAATCCAGTCGGTGGTTGAAGCTGTGCCATGGTTGCGAACCAATCAGCAGCAAGTCGATCTGATATTTATGGACATACAACTGCTCGATGGAAAGAGCTTTGAGATATTCCCACAGGTAAAAATCGAGAAGCCGGTGATCTTCATCACTGCATTTAACGACTATGCGCTTGAGGCATTTAAGGTGAAGGGAATTGACTACCTACTCAAGCCCGTAAGTTTTGCCGACCTGAGCGCATCTCTCGATAAATTAAAGGATTTATCGATAAAATTGGCTTGGGACAAGAAGCTCGACACCATACAAAAGACGGTAAATTCCCTACCACAAAAGAACTATAAAACACGCTTCATGGTGAAGCTTGGGGACCATATCCGATCCATAACAGCAGACCAAATTGCTCTACTTTTTGCCGATGGACGCGATATATATTTATTTACTTCCGACAATAAGAAGTTCATTATCGATTATACATTAGAGAATCTTGAAGAGCTGCTAGACCCCAGGCATTTTTTCAGAGCGAACAGAGCTTATATAGTAAGCATACATTTCATACAAGATGTGGTTGTGTATTCAAACAGCCGACTCAAGATTGTTCCAACTATAAAATGGGAACAAGAGATCATCGTTAGCCGAGAAAAAGTAAATGAGTTCAAGAATTGGTTCGATGGTACCCATTAAATGCTAGCCTACCACTTTCCATAATCTTAAATCAAGTCAATTCGAACATTTATTAACCAATAGATGGCTATTCATTGGCAGAAATGGCCTACTCATAAAGGAGTAGTAATTAAGAACAATCTCAGGTAAGTGTTTTCAAAAATATTAAAGAGTGTTACTTGCTAATTTGCAGACGTAAACCCTATTTTTTCTTACGTGAGAACTAAACAAACAAACCCATGAGAAAACTTTTACTCTTGAGTTCGCTCTTATTATGCTTTGCCATTGGAGAGAGCTCAGCGCAATGTTCAATCACTACCTCTGCAATTACCGGAAGTGTGAGTGTATGCGCTAATACAAATGGCGTAACGTACAGTGTCACCAACAATTCCGGAAGTGCTTATGCTTGGACTATCACTGGAGGAACTCCTGTGGCTACTAGTACTACCAATAGCATATCAATTAATTGGGGGGCAGCTGGATCTGGAAATGTTAAAGTAATTGAAACCTTCTCAGGAGGTTGTGTAGGAAATGCCGTGAATTTAGGTGTAACAGTAAATGCTTTACCAACCACATCTTCTATTCAAGGAAAAACGACATACGCTCCGTATATGTACACGGACTACTATGTTAACCCTACAACAGGAAGCACTTACGTTTGGAATGCTACTGGAGGGACTCCAACAACGGGATCACCCAATTTCACGCCTGTTCAAAACACACCAACAGGTTATAGAGTAACCGTATCTTGGTCTTCTTTAGGCAATGATAACATTTCAGTCGTTGAAACGAATTCAGCTGGATGTGTTGGGTCAGCAGTTAGCCTTCCAGTTTTAATTAAAAACCCAGTTTATGGATCTGCTCCGTCAAGTACGCTTATGTGTATTGGTAGTACCATGCAATGCAGCCCTTCTTCCGGAGGAACCTGGACTACTTCCACACCTTCAACAGCAAGCATTTCAAGTACTGGTTTGGTGACTGCTCTTGGTTACGGAACAGCTTCGTTTAATTTCACTGACAATTCAACAGGCATCGTTAGCGGATTTAATATTACTATTACTTCCCCCGCTGCAGCCCGCATAGGTGGCAGTACAATTGTTTGTGCAAATACTACCAATTCTGCCTATTCATTTAGCTATAATTCAGGTGCCTCAAATAGAGCTGGAAGTACATATCAATGGACAATAACAGGAGGAACACAACAGAGTGGCGGCACAACCAGCAGCATCACTGTAAACTGGGGATCAGGCGGAGCAGGAAATGTTAGCGTTGTTGAAACAGTAGCAGAAGGCTGTACAGGCGCAGTTGTAAACTATCCAGTTACTATTAATCCTGCAACTACAATAACTGCTCAACCCTCAATAAGTTCACAAACAGTTTGTCAAGGAACTAACCCTTCTGCTTTATCAGTAACAGCTACGGGCACAGGAACATTAAGTTATCAATGGTATGCAAGTGATACTGCAGTACCAGGTACAATCGGATCTTCAGTGGGCGGAACAATTTATTCAGTCTCTTCTGGACCGACTCTAACACCTAACATGATAGGTACTTACTATTACTGGGCTATTGTTACATCGAACACATGCGTTACACCAGTGTATAGTAATGTTTCAGGAGCTATCACTATAAATCCTACAACAGCCATAACCACTCAACCGGCAACCAACTCCGTTCAGTTTTGTCAAAACACTGTCGCAACACCCTTGACAGTAGTTGTAACAGGGGCAGGATTAACTTACCAATGGTATAGCAACGCGACAAATTCCAATACAGGCGGTGTTGCTGTCAGTGGAGCAACGAGTTCCTCTTTCACACCACCAACTTCTACACCAAGTACTGTCTACTATTATGTTGCGGTTAATAGTCCATGTGGGACGGTCACGAGTAATGTATCAGGAGCAGTTATTATAAGCGCCACAACTCTTTTTACAGCACAACCTTCTACGGCTTCACAATCGGTTTGTGTGAATGCAAATGGGTCACCGCTATCTGTGACTGCAACAGGTGCGAATTTGAGTTATAGTTTGTACTCCAACACATCCAATTCAAACACTGGTGGAACACTTATCGCCAGTGGAACATATTTGACTTCTTGGACTCCAAGTTCTTACACCCCTGGCACAATTTATTATTATGTTGTTGCTTCAGGTCAGTGTGGTACTGCAACAAGTAATCCCTCTGGAGCAATCAACTTCACTCCTATTACTTCCATCACTGTTCAACCATCAACAACTTCGCAAACTGTTTGCCAAGGTTCAAGCATTTCACCACTGGCAGTAACAGCTACAGGAACAAGTCCACTTAATTATCAATGGTATAGCAACTCTTACTCCTCCAATACCGATGGAGTTGCAATTAGCGGTGCAAATAGCTCCACTTACACACCATCTTCAGCAACAACTGGAACAGCTTATTACTACGCGATTGTTAATGGCCCTTGCGGATCTGTAACAAGTAGCGTCTCAGGCGCCATTGCAGTTACCCAAAAGACAGTATTTGCTGTACAACCTTCATCTTCATTGCAAACGATTTGTCAGAGCGGAGCTACCACACAGCTTTCAGCAGTAGCAATTGGAACAGGAACCCTGAGTTATCAGTGGTATAGCAACTCATCCAATAATAATACTGGCGGAACACTAATCAGTGGAGCAAACTCCATAAACTATCAACCTCCTTCTGCAACTACCGGCACAACCTATTACTATGCAGTGGCCACTAGTTCTTGTGGTACGGCTACAAGCAATGTTTCAGGAGCAGTGACCATCAATCAATCAACAACAATAGCAACTCAACCTTCTGGCACATCGCAGAACATTCCACTGGGAGGAAGTGTTACTCCATTGTCAGTAACAGCTAGTGGTGCCGGATCATTAAGTTATCAATGGTACAGCAATACAGCTAATAGCAACTCAAGTGGCTCAT
>JASGIR010000098.1:0-50662 GCA_049840975.1 Cyclobacteriaceae bacterium
AAGGTTAATAGGGAAACACGATAGAATCCGAACAGCACTTCATTACTAAAGATTACTTTGACCAAATTGTGCAGGCCGATTTTAAAATCACTCTTGATTTAGTTTCAACTCTCCTATATAAAAAAAGCCCTTTACCTCTTGTTCAGGAAGCATAGTGCCTATCTCATCTTCTGAACTCTTTAAAATGGATGAGCAATTGGCATTTAATGGAGAAGCGGAAATCAGTCAGTCAGAAGAGAGACGCTGATTTTGTAAAATTGATCTCGTTGAAATATTTGAATGCCCCAGAAATAGCAGGCGGCAAAAATCCTTTTGGAATTTCGCCACAAGGCCTAGTGCAAATGGTTTTCAAAATTGCAGGTTGGCCTCTTCCTGGTGACATTCAATTACAAAGCAATTTCGGAAAGAAAGTAAAAGATTTATTACAGAAAACGAAACTTGGAGACCTCGCATTCTTTAAGGATAAAAAAGGATCGGTTGATCACGTGGGAATCGTTCTAGATGAGAATAAAATCATCCACGCTTCGGGCCATGTGAGAGTTGATTATCTTAACGAAGAGGGAATTCTTAACTCAGAGACCAAGATTTACTCACATACATTGTCTCATATAAGAAGAGTCATCGGCTCTTAAATTAAAACCTCTGCTCGTTGACCCATTGATAAAACCAAACTTTGGTTTTATCTTAACAACGTGAATAGCCGCGTATTAGTGCTCAATCAAGACTTTAGCCCTCTGATGGTTTGTTCGGTGGAGCGTGCTTTTGTTATGGTTTTCCTGAACAAAAGCGAACTCGTGCGCCCCGCCAACGGGCACAAATTGCATACGGTGTCACATACTTACCCAATGCCTTCTGTCATCCGATTGAATAGATACGTCCATGCTCCGTACAAAGGAGTGACTTTAACAAGACAGAACGTTTTTAAGCGCGATAATCAAGAATGTCAATATTGCGGGACAAGACGTGACCTCGCCTTGGACCACGTAATCCCAAGCTCCAAAGGCGGCCCACATAGTTGGGTCAACTTGGTCACCGCTTGTAAACGGTGCAATGCTAAGAAGGGTGACTTTACACCTGAACAAGCAAACATGCCACTAAAGCGCAAACCATTTAAACCGAGTTATGCGCTTTTTTTACGCGATGTCACAGGATCAAATCACAATGAATGGGATGAATTTCTTGAAATGAAGTCTGCTTAAGACTTTATCCTCCCTTTGCGGCCTCAATAATTTCTATTTCTGTTCTTCTGTTGATTTCTCTTCCACCAGATTCATCATCGTTTGAAACGATGGGGCGCTCTTGACCATAACCAACAGCTTTCAGTCGATCAGCACTTATTCCTCTTTTCACCAAAAATGACATTACTGTTTCTGCTCTTTTGAGTGAGAGTGTTTTATTGGTCTTAGGATCTCCAGAGCTGTCGGTGTGGCCATTCACCTGCAGTTTTACGCCAGGATTTCTTTCTAGTAAATCAATGATCCTTTCAAGTTCACCAAACGATTCATTTTTCAAATCGGATTTGCCGATATCAAAGAAGATATTCTTCATAACCGCTTTCGAGCCAACAGTTACTTTTTGCATAAGTATAGTTGTCTCGATTTCTTCTTGGAAGTCAGAATACTGAGGAACTTCAAAGTTTAGTGAGTTGAACAAGTAGCCGTCTACAGAGGTGTTTATGCCATAATTTCCACCGTGAGGAATTGTTATTTTAAATTCTCCGGTACTGTCATTAGAGTACACTCTCTCACTTTGATTGTATTTGTTTTGTTATCAATCAAAGTAATTTGTGCATTAAGTGGTTTTGCAGTTTCGGCATCAATTACTTTTCCAATCAGCTGCGAAGCAAAACCCAGATCTTTTTGGAGACTTACTACTGCGTCCGAAAATTCATCTCCCTTAGCTTCTTTTTCTTTTGGCTCTTCTTTGACAACAACGGGTTCTTCTTTTTTAGATGGAGGAGGAGGTGGTGGCGGATCGAAAAATGTCACTAGGCAGATATCGGAATTACCTACGCCATCATTTCTTACTGAACTAAAATACCCACGTTTTTTATCGTGCGAGATGAAGATATAATTTTCAAACTTTGGTGTGTTGACAGGGAAACCAAGGTTTGTAGGTTTCGGCCCATTTCTCATTTTTAAATTCGCTTTTAAAGATATCATAGTCACCTAGGCCGGGGAGGCCATCTGATCCAAAATAAAGCGTACCATCAGCATGAATAAATGGTGCATCTTCATTTCCTGGTGTGTTAATCATTGGCCCTAAGTTTACAGCTTTGCCCCAAGTGCCGTTTGCTTGTTTGTCACTGTAATAAATATCAAGTCCGCCCATTCCACCGGCTCGATCGCTGGTAAAATAAAATCTCTTTCCATCTGGAGAAAGGCAACCTGAAGTTTCGGACGACAATGTATTGATGTTCTCGCCCATACTTTTAGGCTCCGACCACTGATCGTTTACCAAAGTAGATTGATAGATATCTCCATTCCCTTTTTCGTAATAGAGAAAATCGTTTTACCATCAGGAGTCAAGTAGATAGCCGCATCATGAAAAGTGTCATTTATCCTTGGGCTGATTTTTTTTGGTGTCGTCCACTGGTCTCCTTGATGTTCACTCACTAAAACATCTTCAAAGAATTCTTGATATTTTTTGTCGGTGTTTGCTGTGTCTCTTGCAGAAGTAAAAATCAATTCACTTTCATCTTGAGGGAGCGTTGGACCGTAATCTCTGTAGATTGAGTTGACAGGCCATTCTAAAATTTTAATGGCACACAAGATAGGATGGTTCATCAATGAGTCGCCAAGCTTGCATTCACGTATTTTGTGATCAGCAGTCAGTGACATTCTCTTAACCTTAGACTTATAGCTAGAGAAATGTTGAATGGCTCTATTGAAATGATAATTCGCTTGTAGAGCCAAACCCAAAAAATACTCAATGTCTGGATCAACATTTGGTTGCTCACGATAGGCTTCATCCAAATATTGCAGTGCTTTCGCGTCATTACCCAGCGACATGAATACATGCCCGATCCTGTATTTAATCTTGGCGTCTTTTGGAGTTATTTTTTCAGCCTCTTGGTAATTCTGTAATGCAGATTTGTAATCCCCTTTCGAAAAGAATTTATCTCCTTTGTCGATCAGAGGTTTTGTTGTCTGAGCACAGACAATAATAACATTCGCAATCACAAGGATTGTGAGAAACAGCCGCATGGCGTGAAAGTACCAACAATCGGTATTTGTACAAAGCGGGGTATTTTATTTTTTCAAAAACTTTATTGTGGATTCTTTGGAGCCTCATCGCTTAGCAAAAATGAGACTGCTTTGAGGGTCGGTGAGTAACCTAATGTTATTTTAAGAATACCAATTGCTGGAACGGCCAGAATCATACCCGCAATACCCCACAATTGACCCCCGATAAGTAGTGCAAGTATTGCTGCCAATGCGTTAATACTTATCCTTGAGCCAGTTATTTTGGGAGTGATGAAATTGGCTTCCAAAAATTGAACAAACGAGTGAACGCCTATCACCCCAACGGCATACCAGATACTATCTTTGGTGACCAATGCAAGTAATGTGGGCAAAGCGGCTCCAATGGTAATCCCTACATAAGGAATCATGGTCAGCATACCAGAAAGGAATCCGAAGAAAATGGCGTGGTCAATTCCGAGTATCAAGAGACCGGTGCTATTTAGCACTCCAGCAATGAAAACCACTAGGCCAAGCCCTGAAATGTATCCACGAACGACTTGCTGAATTTCGCTTATCCATTTTAAATCAGATGCCGGATTAAGCATCGAAAGAAATTCTTTAAACCGGTCGCGATACAATAACAATAGGAAAATATAGATAGGGACTTGAATAAAAAAGTATGCTAAATAAGTAGTAGAAACTAAAAGCGATGGCGCATACGAAGAAATGCTCTTGATTGAATCCTTCAAAAGTTGACCTTGTTCATCAGCAGTAATATTGAGTTGATCATGCAGAGAAGTGCTGATTGTATTGATTAATGCGTAGAATTTATCTTCTAATCCCGGAAGACTAGAAACCAAACTCGTGAGTTGAGTAACGATAAACCAGGTTACAAGTGCCAATAAAGCTAAGGCAGTAAAAAGAATAATGAAGATCGAAAATATTTTCCCAGTCTTTTTTTCAAGGCGTTTCACGATTGGGAGCATCACAATTGAAAAAAGTGCAGCAAAAATTATTGGAAGAACAATTTCTTTGAGGACCACCAAGCCAAAAACAATGATGACAAGTATCACCAGAGACTTATAAACTCGATCTAAAGTTTGAGTGCGTATTTCCATAAATTGAAAGATCAGGATTTTTCGATCGCATTCAAAATGATAGCGCAAGCCTCACGAATTTCATTTTCGCTGATGGTCAGCGGTGGAGCAAGCCTGAAACTATACGGATGAGACAAAAACCAATAACCGATTACTCCATTTTCTTTGCAAGATTGTACAATCCGATTCACTCGCTCTTCACTATCAAAATCGATTGCAAACATCAACCCGATTCTTCGTATCTCTTTTATTTGATGATGGCGAAGCAATGATTCAATCAGTTTTCCTTTTGCTTCGACTTTGCTTAATAAATTTTCTTGTTCAATTACTTCGATGGTTGCCAATGCGGAAGCACAACAAACTGGATTGCCACCAAAAGTTGTAATATGTCCGAGCATCGGATCGTGAGTAAGTGTGTGCATTTTTTCTTTACTTGAAATAAATGCTGCGATTGGAAGTCCGCCACCAAATGCTTTGCCAATAGTAAGTATGTCAGGAACAATGTCGAACTGTTCAAATGCAAATAGTGTCCCTGTTCGGCCCATGCCACATTGAATTTCATCAAGTATGAGCTGTGCTCCGGTCTCATCGCATTTTTTTCTAACTGATTTTAAATATTGTTTGGATGGGATTCGAACACCCGCATCGCCTTGAATCGTCTCCATGATAACGCAAGCCGTTTTTTCAGTGATGACACTCAAATCATTTTCATTGTTGAATTCAATGAAGCGTACATCGGGGAGAAGCGGTCTGAAACTCTGTTTTTTTATTTCATTGCCTGACACGCTCATCGATCCATGCGTGCTTCCATGATATGATTTGCGGCACGAAATGATTTCAGTTCTTCCGGTAAATCTTTTTGCCAGTTTTAATGCAGCTTCATTGGCTTCTGTGCCAGAGTTTACGAAATAAGAACTGTTTAATTGTTGTGGTAAAAGCTCATTCAATTTCAAGGCAAGTAAATTGGAAGGAGATTGAATGTATTCTCCATAGACCATGACGTGAAGATGTTTGTCGAGTTGATTCTTAATTGCATTGATCACATGCGGATGCCGATGACCAACATTGCTTACTCCAATGCCGGAGATCATATCAACATATCTCTTGCCTTCAGGTCCAAAAAGATAAACGCCTTCTGCTTTCTCAATAGGGATGAGAAATGGAAAAGGAGAAGTTTGCGCAAGACTGTTTAAGAAGACCTCTTTGCTGAATTCCATTTAGCAAAGCTAGAAGTCTTTGACGAAAAATGGGATGTTATTAAAATCGAAGAATCTTTAAGTCGAAAATAATTGGGAAACTGATTTTATTTTCAGGCTCTAAGTTTTCAGTTTTATTTGATCAATTGAGCAGGTGCTGCTTCGTTGAAAGTGGTTTTAGCTGCGAAGACTCTAGTTATCAGCATGCCGATGAGAATGATGATCAAAAGAAATAGTACCTGCCTCAATCTGCCCTTTAGACTTGTGTTCTGGATCATCTTCATAGTGCTCATAGCTTTCGTGATTGTCTATGCAAAGATGATACAGCGGCCTTTTTTGAAATTTTAAAATTCGTTACAAATCCTACATTAGTAACTAAATCTATTTCGAATGGGAAGCAGGATTGTTTTTGGCCAGAAAGCCAATAAACAGCAGAATATTAGGTAGTTTGAATTTTTATGAAATCCTCGACCTCTTTTTGCATATCTGTGGTAGGATTATCATACACGATTGTAGCAATCGATTTAAATAAATCGCCAACAAGGGCTTTATCAAAACCAAGTTTCTCAGCGTAAGCCGATGCCACCTCCAATTCCAAATCCTCTACAACCTGATCAAGATAGATCATATAAACAAGGTGATAAAGAGCCTCAATCTTTGATGGCTTATCAGATGGTATGGTTGGATTAGTTCTTTCAAGTTCCTTCAAGTCAGCAATATTCACTCCCAGTTGGATTCCCCATTTCACAATGCATGATAAATACTTGCCCTCAACTGAGCCAGCGTTTTTGTAAACGGCCAATAAATTGAAGTAGCTTTTTTTGACTTTGTTTAAATCGACTTGTTGATTCATAGTAAATGCAATTTAAGCATTTTGTACTCGAGTTATTTAAAAATAAGAAAGACGCCATCGGGCGTCTTTCTGTCAATATTGATGAGCTCTTATTTCACTTTCGCAAGCTCTTGAACAAGGTCAATCAGCTTGTTTGAATAACCCCACTCATTGTCATACCATGATACCACTTTTACAAAATGGTCGTTGAGGGCAATACCCGCTTTCGCATCGAAAATTGAAGTACGTTCGTCACCAAGAAAATCTTGAGAAACAACATCATCTTCAGTATAACCGAGGATGCCTTTCAATTCACCTTCAGAAGCTTCTTTCATAGCTGCCTTGATTTGTTCGTAGCTGGCTGGTTTTTCCAAACGTGCAGTTAAATCAACAACAGATACATCGGCTACAGGTACACGGAACGACATCCCAGTAAGTTTGCCTTTCAATTCAGGGATTACCAACGACACAGCCTTAGCCGCACCAGTTGACGATGGAATAATATTTTGATATGCTCCACGGCCGCCTCTCCAGTCTTTAGCAGATGGTGAGTCAACTGTTTTTTGAGTAGCTGTTACCGCGTGCACCGTGCTCATCAAACCTTCCGCTATTCCAAACTTGTCGTTCAACACTTTGGCAATAGGAGCAAGGCAGTTGGTTGTACAAGATGCGTTCGATACAATCGTATGCTGAGCAGTAAGCTTCTTATGGTTAACGCCCATCACGAATGTTGGAGTGTCATCTTTGGCAGGTGCTGACATCACCACTTTTTTCGCGCCAGCGGTGATATGCTTTTGAGCATCTACTTGTGTGAGAAACAAACCTGTAGATTCAATTACAATTTCCGCACCTACATCAGACCATTTTAAATTGGCAGGATCTTTTTCTGCAGTAACACGAATCGTCTTTCCGTTGGCTACCAAATTCTTGTCTTTCACTGAAACAGTACCGTCAAATTTTCCGTGCGTTGAATCGTACTTGAGCATGTACGCCATGTATTCAGGATCAACTAGGTCGTTGATACCTACAATTTCAATATCTTTTCTATTGATAGCAGCGCGAAAGGCGAGACGGCCGATGCGGCCAAAACCATTGATCCCAATTTTTGTCATGATATTAATAGGTTAATTTTTTCTGCGGCAAAAATATATTTCATAACCGCCAAAACCTATGGAAATGTTCCTGACGGAATTATTTTAATTGCGTGGTTTGCAATTCAATCCGACAAAGTTATCTTTGCGCCTCTTTTAGCGAAAAAAGGTCCGTTCGTCTAGGGGTTAGGACACCAGATTTTCATTCTGGTAACACGGGTTCGATTCCCGTACGGACTACAGAAATTCATTTTTAATATCAATAACCGCTTTTTCCGAAAGGAAAGGCGGTTATTTTTTTATTCCCGCTATCAAATTGCTTTCAAAAAATCATTTCGAACCTCGAGGTGAAAAAAACGGTCACTTTTATAAAGTTCGATTTGGGGAATACAAATGAGATTTTGAACCTAAATTGGTAGTATGTCTAACACCAAAACGTTGACTTTATGGTTTCTTCTCTGGAAAGATTATTAAGAGAAAGGGTTTCAAGCCCTCTCTATAGTACGTTTACAGTTACCTGGGTTTTGTCTAACTGGAAAATTTTTTACCTAACGATTTTCGTTAGTGCGGATATCATTACTCCTCGAAATAAGATTGAGTACATAATTCAAAATTATTTTGATTGGTGTCATTTACTACTTTACCCAATTGCTTCTACAATTTTCTTGCTTTTTGCTCTTCCATATGCGGAGAAAGAGGTTTACAAGTCTTACCTAAAATTTAAGAATGGAAGGCAAAAGTTAAGGGAGCAAATGGAGGCGAATAAATTATTAACGATTGAAGAATCTACTCAGATGCAATTAGACATGCTTGAGCAAGATGACATTCATCGAAGACAAATTCAAAGGAAGGATGAAGAGATTAGAATTAGGCAACCCCAGTTACAACAGTTGCAGGATGAGAAAAAAAGACTCAGGATACTCTATGCGGGCTATGGTGTCATCTATTCATCGGACGGTTTTAAAGATGTCACAAATGATCTCATAAAAGAACTGCAAAGAAGCCCTGATAACACCTTAAGGTTTAATGTAGAAAATAACTCGTTTTCAATTTCTGACCCCAAACCAGGGGCACTAAAGGATTTTCTTCTTGTTTTTGAAGCAAATGGGGAAGTGAAAAATGTCAGAGGAGTGGAGCATGACTCATTCTCACTTTCACAAACGGAATCAATACATCGACTCCAAACTGGTGGAGCCCGGAGGCTATAGTTTGCTGCCAAATTGTAAACAAAAAATAGAGAATGAATTGTAACCAATTGAGAGTCAAGACGAACAGAAGGCAAATTCTACTTCCGTACGGACTACGAAAATGCACCCAACTAATTGTAAATCAATTGGTTGTGTTTTTTGTTTTAGCGCTGGTCAAGGTTTAATTACCAAAATTGCATGACTCGAAGAAACATTGGGATCGAAATCGATTGCTCTTTCTGACAATTGCATATTCACAGAAATGTTTCAGCATAATCGGAGCTATTTTCTTGGTGTTAATCAAATTGAACAATCATTTTAAGATAATATGGGAACCATTCCCATACAGTGACCTTGCATATCAAAATCAATTTGTTGTTTAGGTGTGTGGGCGGGTTAGTGACGAGAAAAGCCCACGTGTCTATAGTACGGTCGTCTTCATTCTGTTGCATGGGAAGGGTTTTAATCTTCTTGTTTCCATGTAATCCTGCCATACTTTAAGACTCATGATTGTAAGCTGATGAATCCGTGAAGGAGGAGTGCTGCACATGAGATCGGAAAAATCAGTTTACAGTTTTTAAAATCCATGTGAGTTGGGATGTTCATGCGCTAAGAGTTAAAAAGTAGTTTTTGATAAACAGATTTTACATAGCCCCATAAACTTATAACTATATAAACCAACGGAGTAAGCCGAAAATCCGAAGAAGAGTAGGCCACTTTAAAAGAAAATATGAAAAGTTTAAAAATTAAATTCACGATTCTTCTTTCATATTTATGGTTCACCGCGTACTCTCAAGCACAGACCGATACTGGTCAGGATTTTGTTTTTGTAAAATATCTTGGTGATCAGAATTATTTCCATCTATATGATCTAAATCAAATCAATGAGTTTAAGAAGAATGCGTGGGTAATAAATGCTTCCACAGAAAAAAGTAATGAAGTAATCGTAAGAGGAAGCTGTAGTGACTTGCAAAGACTCAGCATTTTGGTCAATATAAAGCCCTTGCCAATTGATGAAAAAACAATCACTATAACTTGGAACAGTCAAGTCAAGACGCTAAGCCAAATAGATGACATTGAATTAAAAAAATCAATTGAGGAAACTGTAAAAAATAAAGATAAACACCCGATTGAATTCGTAAACATTTCAAAATTAATCAGCCAAGCATTTCCGGAAATTCAATCCAATCCTGGCGACTGGTACAATGGGGGCAAGGCCTCATCAAATTCTATTTCGAGAATCTGCCAGCTTGCAACTATGGGTGAAATAAAATTCAAGCTCGGAAATCTTACGGTAAGGATTCAACTTTCTCAACCAAATCAGGAGTTCCCAAACATTGAGCCTCGTCAATATGTAACTATCTACGAAAAAAAAAATGCTGTCTTGTCAAAAGATGGATCTTTGGTTGTAGATTCTGGCGAACCTATCTGGTGGTTAGTGAAGGACAAAGACCCGATTAAAAAAGATTTAGTTAGTCCTTCGCCAAGTCCACGCTATCAGTTTTATCCTAACCAAAAACACAAAGTAATCAGTAGTGAGAGTGTCTTGGAGATTCGTTTTGACAATGAAGCTCTTGCTAATAATATCGATTTTCATGGGAGTGTTTCACTAATGGCTAAATCTGGTGAAACCAAAATCGAAGTGTCTCCCTACAGCGTGATTGGCCAAGACCAAAAAGACTTTGGTGTTGATGCTATGCCCATTAAAGAAATAGCCGACTATTTTTTGCGGCTTATGATTGAGTCTGCTCGTTTAGGCAAAGGCGGAGAAGTGGCGCGCGGTATACTAAAGGAAATTAATGACGATGCAGCTGCTCAAAAAGATGAGGCTAAAAAAAGACAAACAATACAAGCGACTCTAACCTCTGCACAGACATTCACGACAAAAATTTTAGCCACAATAAAAAGCCCAACTGATACATTGGCAAACTATCAGGATGGGGACTTACTGCTTGAGTCATACAGAAACCTGGCAGCGTACCTTCCATCAGAACTAACTTTAAAATCGATCATTAATCAGATGGGGATGAATATCAGCTCGATAAGAAAATTACATGGCGTATTTACCTTTAAAAGTGTCGATGATTATATAAAGACCATCACGATACCGGCACAAATCCCGCCCAATTCGGTAGGTGCACTAAGAAAACAAAGATTAAGTCCGCATATCAGTACAGCAAAACTTTGTTTTGAATTAATGAAACATATCAATGAATCAAATGATCAAAGCATTAATGCTTTTTTAAGTTTTACGACATTAACTGTGACGGATTTCAATGATTTGTTTAGTGACGCGCTTAAATTGTCTTCAAGATTCGATGCGGATACAATGAAGATTGAAAATAGTGCAAACACTATAATTGAGTTTGATCAGATTTTCAGTCGTTTTAAGGGTAGCTCAATTCTGTTTAGTGAATTAACAAGTCAGAGAGGCTATGATTTTTCGAATAACAATTCAATAGAGGATCAAATCAAATCTTTTCTTCGCGATCAATCGTCCTATAATTACATAAGAGATGAGTTTGCTAAAGAGGCTGGAAAGGAAATTTTTAAAAAAATGGTTTATGCTACGATTGATCTATCCAAAGCGAATCTACCAGAAGGATCTCAGCTAGATATAGCTGTTGTTTGGTACAACGCTGAAGGAAATATTATTCAAGACAAGAATAGCATGACATCAAACGGAACTGAATTATGGACAGCGAGTTTCATTGTGAAGAAAACAGGGTGGCACTTTGATGTAACAGAGTCAGCTCTTCTTATACAGCGCATTGGAGAGGACAAGCTAAGAGGTGGCAACTATCCATTGTCCCCATCCGATTTTAAACCAACTGCTGGCGCTAGTATGATGTGGTCGTTCTACAACACATTTAGAACCAAAACACGTATTAAAAGCGGAGTTGAAAAAGAATATGGCTTCGTGAAATTCATTCACTGGCTTGAACCATCTTTTGGATTAAATGTGTCTTATTTGGATTTTAGGACAGATGTAAATTTTGAAGTTGGAGCAGCACCTATTATCGGCTTATTTCAGAATCGCCTTTTCTTCATGCCTATTGGCTACAACTTTAGCGTAGAGAACCAAAGTCCCTGGTATATGGGGGTTGGCTTTAGTTTCTCAAAAGTGTATGATAAGATCCATGATAACGCTGTAAATAAATAGCTTATGAAAACATTATTTCTTTCCGCCACGGTTTGTCTTCTCTTGTCTGGATGCTATGATCTCAATCATACACAAAACGATCCGCCTGAATTAGTCATTGATTCAGTTTCATTGTTGGCTAATGGACAATCAACAACTTTAATCACTGCAAAGACAAAGAACAACTTTGGGGCAACTCAACCACTTATTTTTACTGTAAGCCGTGGCTTGCTTTTCCTTGTGCCACTCGGTTCTTCATCTACTGGCGCAAGTCAAGTTACATTGAATCCAACTACGAATGACGCTAAAATTTTTCTTCAGGCATCAACTACTCCAGATGACCATGTTATAGTCTCTGCTTCCATAAACGGGATGACGTCCTCAAAGACTATCTCTTTTAAAAGGTCTTGCCCTAACAATATCAACCTTAGGCTTGATAAAGACACATTATCAATAGGTAATAAAGATGTGGGGCAATTGTCATTCACATTTCTTAGAAATGACGGGACTGCCATTTCTCAAAATACAAGGGTTGATTTAACAATTGCCGATCCAACTGTAGCCAGCTTGCCACTAACAATTTTTACTGATAGTAGCGGTACAGCAACAGCAGCAATTACACCCCTCACTAAGGGAACGACTACTTTTACAACAAGCGTTTTGGGTTGCAAAAATACTATAACCTTAAGGCCATCTTCAGTAAACATCAATGTTAAAGAGTAGAAAATTGTCAGTTGAAGTGGTGGCACAAATATGGAGTCTCAGGCTGAGACCTCGGTATGTGCAAACATATTTAACGCGATGAACAAGTGATTTGGTGATGTTGGTATTATACGAAGACCAATGTCAAGTCAAATCGAAAGTTCCTCAAGCAGAGGAATGCTTACAAATCTATTTTTGATATTCAATCTTCGTAATCTTCCAAACAAATTGTCCCGTTGGGGTTTTCACAATAGCTTCGTTGCCCACTTCTTTTTCTAACAGCGCATGTGCCATAGGTGAGTCCATGGAGATGTAATCCTTTGATCCGATTATTTCTTCACCGCCTACGATGCGCAGGCGTTTCTTTAATCCTTTCTGGTTTTCAATTTCCACCCACGCGCCAAACATCACTTTGCCTTCTTGGTAGGGTGAATAGTTCACCACCTTCAAGTCATCAATGCATTTGCGTAAGTAAAGGATACGTCTGTCAATTTCGCGGAGGCGTTTTTTGTTGTAATGGTAGTCCGCATTTTCAGAGCGATCGCCAAGGCTAGCAGCCCATGCAACTTTTTGCGTGGTATCCGGCCGCTCAACCCGCCACAGTTGGTCCAATTCTGCTTTTAATTTTTCTAAACCCTCGGGGGTGATCATTAGTGTCTTCATTTGCAAAAGTGAAATCGTGAAATTAAGGAAGAAAGTTTATTTGCAAACGAGATTGCTTCTGGCGAGACGCCCAATGACATTAATAAGTACCTGACACGAGTAATCGCTCAAGTTCTTCTTTGTCTTTCATATTCACTCCCTTGGTCGTAACTGCTTCTTTTGTTTCTGGCTGACCAGCAAGTATCATCTTTCGCGATGGCAGATAGATTATTCTCTCACGAACAATTGTATCAGGTGCAGAAACAATGCGGAGAGTATCCGTGTGTGAAACGATTTTTTCTACGATTATTTTCTCAGAACCAAACTGTGCTCCGCTCCACCACCCAATAGCTCCGCCAATTATTAATAATAAAGCAACTACGTAAGTTGGAACAGATGGACGAATCCAAAAGTTTTGTGGTAAAATAATTGCCCTGCTTTGTTTTATTTTCCGCAACGTCTCATTACGTGGTTGAAGTTTTTGTTCTCGGTCAAAAAAAGCTTGTAGTTCATTTTCTGTATTCCGAAGTGATTCATACTCATCTTCAGATCCAATAAATTGAAATACAAAATTTCTTTCTTCTTCATTCAAACTTTTGAACGACTTCTGCTTCAGCAATTGTTCAAATCGGTTTAACTCTTCCATAACTATTTTTCTAACATTACTTTATAATGATCCAGCTTGGTTGCCAGACGTTTTCTCAAATTAAAAAGTCGAGTACGTACAGTTCCTTCTGGGCACTTTACAATCTCAGCGATCTCGACTGAATTCATTTCTAATTCGTAGCGCATCACAAACATAGTTCGTGTTTCTTCATCTTCGGTTTTTAAAATCTCTTCCAACGAAAGTTGAAATGAACGATGATCCATTTCTCCGCTTACTTTCTCATGAATAGTTTCTTCATGCGAATGTCCATTCACAGCTTGCTGGAAAGCTTGCTTGCGATATTCGTTCTTGCATCGGTTGTGAGCCACTGAATAAATCCATGTTGAAAATTTTCTTGTTGGATCAAAATGCTCAGGCTTTTCTAAGATTTTTATAAACACATCGTGCAGAAAATCCTCTGCTTTGTCTCGATCTTGCCACAGCATGCGAAAGAAATAGCGAAGGAGGGGCTGACTGTAGCGCTGATAAATTTCTTCGAGCGCGCGGTCATTCCCTCCCTGAGCTTTCTCCATCAGTTCTTCATCTGATAGAGCTTTGTACGATTTTCTAAACAGCATTCAAACGTTGCCGTTTATTTTTCGATCACTTCCATAAATACTCTGAATCCGATATCTGATTGTGGGTTGTCATAAGTATTAATACTTCTGATCGTTGATTGTTGCGGAAAATGATTCCAACTTCCGCCACATGCTTTTCCTTTTTCGTTGGTCATCTCTGCCACATTCCCAACGACATCAAACAGCCCAATGTTATTTGGAAAATAGCAAGCTGTAGGTGCCATCATTGTCCAACCATCTCCGCTAAGCTTTGGAATCTGGCATTGTTTACAATCGTCTGGCACTCTGAAATTTCCGAGGAAGCAATTTCTACGGTTCTGTGGTTTGTTGCGATAGTTGAATGCGCCCCACCAAGGGTAAGAAACATTTTTTGCCGAGAGCTTCGTTGACTTTCCCTTCATATTCAGTTCTGCTACAGAATCAGGTGGAACACCAACCGTCATTATATTTTCATCAAGATTCCATGAAGTAAATCCCTTGAATCCCAGTGCACCGATCTGCCACTCACTGATCGTTGGCAATCTGAATTTTACTTTCTTGAATTTATGTTCAGGCGAATGATTGTATTGATCGGTTAGCCACTCACAATACGCATTAGCAGCTTCATACGTCATGTTCACGGCAGGATATTGAGTAAAAAATTTGTTTTTCTTCGTAGGAGCGATGGACATCGAATATCCTTTCATGTATGAAAGAGCAGGTTCAGTATAAGCACTTAGATCGAATTTATATTTTTCGTAGAGGTCAGTCAGTGCATGTGAACTTAGATAGCTGAGAAAGAAATTGTATTCCTCATTAGAGACTTCAGTGTATTGCGCATAGAATTTGTTTTCAGAAATCGCTCTCATCTTTTCATCGAAAGCTTTGGCATCAAAAGTGGAAGGAAAGTAGGGGATAACATCCAAGGGTTTGGTGCCGAGATAAGTTGAAATGATTTCTTCCTTACCACTAGTGCGAGCTACTTGTTCCATCAGCTCGCGAAGTGCTTTAGCCTCTGTTGTTTTATTTTCTTTCAAATAGTCTTCATACAACAAGATCATGGGTAGGAGATAATTGGCGCTAAATACTTTACCTGTTGCATCGCTTGACTCACCATTGAAATCTACTTTCAGGTAATCTAAAAGGAATTGCTTTTCGAAATTCTTTTTGATTAACGCGACATTGTCCACATTATGAAGACTATGCAAAGAAGCAAGCCCTACCACGTAAAGATTTTCTTTTAGGGATGAGAGATTGTCTTTAGAAAGTGTAAGTGCATAATAAAATTGATGTCCGTTGTTCTGAAGGGGAAGCAATGAACAGAGAACGTTACCACGATTCAAAGACTCAACTGGACCGATTCAATTGCAAGCCAAGTTTTTTTAGTTTGCTCTCGAGATAATTGGAGTTGGTAAGAAGATCAAGGCTGAGCACTTGTACATCATTTCTCAACTTCATCACATCTTGTAAAATAAACAGGGGGATGGTAGTGCTCTCGCCCTCCGTGATCAAGATCGAAGATGGCTCAAGCGACATCAACACATTATAACTATAACTTAACAGCGAAGATGAAACTTGCGATTGTTTGATAAGCAGTTCACTGAAAGAGATCTGTTACTAACATCCAGATTCATTTCTGAAAATAATTGCATGAGTCCAAGAGCTTCAGGTTTTTCCGGATGTAAGTCGTAAGCTTTTTTTACGAAAGAAAATCCATCAGGCATATAGCCTTCATTCCATCCTTTAACCAGAAGATACTCATAAGAATTGCTCATGTTCTTACTCATCGATTCAACGATGCGAGTCTAAGCTTTGATGCCCCTCTTGAGCGAACACAGATGCAGCATAGTAATTAAACCAAGCTTCTCCACTGGGATTAGACTTTACTTCTGCTGCCCACTCAGTTGCTTTTTGATGATACCAACTCACAGGCTTGAGGACGAGTGTTTTGGGTAAAATCTTTTCGGGCGTTGCCCAAGCAATGAAAGGGAGTAAGAAAAATAAAAGAATGATACGTTTCATAGTTTTGACTTTATAGCGCAGTACACCTGAAACTGCAAAACGTTCATGTTGGCGAGAAAAATATTTCCCGACCTTCGGTATTTTTAATAATGATAAAAGCTAAAAAGAATTCGTAGACAGAACAAGAATCCTGATTTCCAGAAATATTTAATTGAGAGTTGGTTCTCTACCTACCTCTCTTTATGATTCTGCTTGTGGTTTTGCCTCTCTTGCGTTTTTCGATGTGCGTATCAAACAAGTAGGCAACAGAAAATCTTAAAGTATTAATTCTTGATTTCAAAATATCTTGGTCAATTGGATCAGTGCCTGGGAAGTTTCCAACTCCGGTACCTTGAAAAGACTGCATCAAGTTAAGGTGCAAAGACGCCATGATCTTATGATTTACATCCGGCTGGAAAGTGAGTCCAACAGTAAAATTCAATCCAAATTGAAAACGATTCGCATCTGGAATATTCTCCTTGTTAGCATCTTGAGTTTTACTTTGATATGAATTTCCAAAATAACCCTTGTAGTCAAGATGATCTATCTGATTCTCAAGTAGATTACTACTTCTGATCGTTCCCTTCGTACTCAACCAATACGTGATCACGGGGCCAGCTCCGATATACCAATTATAAACCTTCCGGCCACCAACGGATACTTCGTTCGTGGATATTTTTTTGAACTCCAGCGCATAGAAAATTGGGAGTTCAATGTAATTCATTCGGGCAGTCAACTTGAATTGTGGATCAACACGCCCGCCAGTTGAAGCGCTTGTTGTTCCTACGATGTCCTTTCCACGCTGAGAAAATAAAAGCTGGGCATTTAATCTGAAATTTTTTCTGACACTGAATGAACTCATCACGCCTACATCAAATCCAAAAGCTGGATTGGATTTAAATTCAGGATGACTGTCAAAAAAATAGATTTTAGACATCGAAAGCCCTGCAACTGGCCCAACATGTAATTGTGCTGAGCATTTTACTGAGAAAGCAATTGAAAAAACTATAAAAGAGTAGAAGAATCGTTTCATTTTTCTCAATAGGTATAAAAAATCTATTCAGGTATTGTAACAAAAATACGATGATACTGATGTATTCCAATTTTTTAATCGACCGAATTGTGCTCATAGTCAGGGACATGATCGATTTGAGTTATCAACAAACAATGATGTTGAAACAGAGCAGCCAAGAGTTATTTGTTTCTCGATAAAAAATTGGAGTATTTTTCCGTAACTTGCTGATTAACCAAACCTCAAGTTCGTGCGATTTTTTAAGTACTTCTTTCTCTTTGTACTGTTTTGGTGTGTTCATAATATATATGCGCAGAACTATCCTTTATATAATGGGTATTTTCTTAATCCTTTTATTTTTAATCCAGCTGCAGCAGCCACTGAAAGGATGCAGTTGACATTAGATTACAGAAAGCAGTGGCTTGGAATATCAGGGGCTCCAACAGTTTCGAGCTTGACCTTATCTACATTATTGAATGAATCACGCGCAGGTGTAGGTTTTAAGGCTACATCAATCTCACGTGGGTTTCTCAATACAACTGATGCGTCCCTTTCTTATGCCTATGGTGTCCCTTTTGATAAGGATAACAAAATTTTCTTTGGGATCTCCGGTGGCATACTCACTAATACTATCAATACAAGCGAAATCACTAATGTGAATGATCCAGCTTTAAAAAACATCTCGAGCGGCATTATTCCGAATGCATCTTTTGGTATGCTTTTTCAAAATAGCAATGGGTTCAATTTTGGTTTTACGTTACCGAAACTGATTTCTGACCCCAGTCTGAACTCGAAATACTCGTTTACCTATTTTGACAACGCGATAGTGACGGCTTCTTATAATCAATGGAGACCCCAACCAGTAATTGCCACCAAAGGAAAAAAGCTTCCTCAAAAGTCGAAGAAAAAGGTGACTAGTGTTCCCTTGGAGTTATATGCTATATATCGTTATTCTGCTTATGGAAGTTTGATTGAGGGAACAGCTAAATATAATTTTTCTCCAAACATCTGGTTGTCTGCCGGTTATCGCCAATACTCAGGAATTATTCCTGGGTTGGGTATCAATATGGATAATCTGTCTTTCAGCTATTTTTATGAACCAGGCATTGGTGGAGATCTTCCGCTAAAAACCCATGAAGTAATGCTTAGAATCAACCTAGGCAAGACTAATAAGTTTAAAGAGAAACCAGTTGAGCCACCAACCAGTAAGGTGAAATTGAGCCAGGATTACAAGGTGGCTATGGCTAAGAAAGAAGAACCTAAAAAAATCGAGGCGAAGCGGGTAGAGCCTCCCAAACCTGAGGTAAAACAAGAAGTTAAACCGCAAGAGAAAGTTGTTCAGACCGTGGTTGTCAAACCTGTTGAAAAGAAGGATACTACTGCCCAGACGCATGTATCTCGATTCAAGCCAAGCGCAACGGCCGTTGATTCAAGTGCCCTGAAAAAGGCACATGAAGAAGAAAGAAAACAACTTGACCAGCACATTCAAGATCACGCGGAGGGCAAGCATGACGATGAGCATAACCAGCCTGTCAATCAGCGACATGATTTCGTGAAACGCGGAACTCACCATGAGGAATTGGAAGCAGCGACTTATGTTATAGCGGGTGCATTCCAAAGTAGGGTAAATGCTGAGCACTATGCCAAAACATTGAAATCCTTAGGATACGATGCAGATTTCGGCCATTTGTCGGTTAGAAAGCTGTGGTATGTGTTTATAGCAGAAGAAAAGAGTATTCCAGACGCCAAAAATGAGCGGGATAGGCTTCAAAAGAACAAAATATTTAGTCAAGTGTGGTTACTCACGGTTCAAGAATGATA
The DNA here is from genome assembly GCA_049840975.1 of Cyclobacteriaceae bacterium. Taxonomy (GTDB): domain Bacteria; phylum Bacteroidota; class Bacteroidia; order Cytophagales; family Cyclobacteriaceae; genus ELB16-189. Next base: position 19,112 of record JASGIR010000098.1, read on the forward strand.
CTAACGATAGGCATGAAATTGATTAGAATAAAGACCTTAGCGCTGTTTATTTTGGCTTTTAATTTTTGTGCTTTTGGACAGGCTCCGATCGTTAGTTCCGTAAACCAAAGTTCAGGCCGTGCAGGTGATGCAGTTACTATCAGCGGCATTAACTTCGGAACGAACGCTAATAACATAAAAGTTGGTTTTGGTAGTGTTTTTGCAACTCCAAAAACGATTACAGATCAGTTCATCGAAGTCAAAATTCCTAATGGAACGGTCTATGAAAATATTTCCGTTACAAACACTTCAACTGGACTAAGTGGTTATTCAGGTTCGCCCTTCTTGCTAAGCTTTGGAGGAAATGCGGCATTTGACGCCACCAAAATGTCTTCTCAATTTGATTTTGCAACTGATTCAGTGACTGATTTATACGATCTCACCTTGGCTGATTTTGATGGAGATGGTAAATCAGATGTGGCTACCTCTCATAAGAATTCGACAAATGTTTATGTGCAACAGAACACAAGTTCACCAGGAGGACTTTCTTTTAACCGGATAGTTTTGTCTGCAGGAGTGAACACATTCCACGTAACATCTGGTGATCTTAATGGAGATAGCAAACCGGAAATCATCGTGTCGGAATTAAATGGCGCTCACGTTCTTATTTTTAAAAATAATTCTACGCTTGGGAATATTTCGTTTTCAGGGCCTCAAAGCATTACAATAAATGGCGGTTCTGTTGTTCCCAAGACGAGCAAGATTCGTGTGATGGATATGGACCTTGATGGAAAGGCAGAACTGCTCGTTACAGATCAGGCAGCAAGTAGAGTGTTTGTCTTGCCCAATCAAAGTTCGTTGGCCTCAATATCTTTCGGATCACCAAACATCACTACTTTTTTAACTTCAGGTAATTCCTACACAGACGGAGTTGATGTAGGTGATTTTGATGGAGACATGCTTCCCGAAATTGTAGTTAGCGAGTTTCTTGGCAGTCACATATTTATTCTTAAAAATCAAAGTGTCCTTGGCTCATTAAGTTTCGGAGATTTTATTCAGATAACTGTGTCAACTCAGATTTCTAGTGTTCGCGTAGGTGATTTGGATGGAGATTCAAAGCCCGATTTAGCAGCGTCTGCCTTGCTTGCATCAAGTGTTTTGATTTTTGGAAATCAAAGTTCAGGGTCAACAATAAAATTTACTGCAAATCCAGTTCTCGTAACTACAAATGCTCAACCTTGGGGACTTGATTTTGGAGATATGGATGGTGATGGGAAGGCCGACATTGCAGTAGCTTCCATCACGCAGAAATCTGTGAATGTTTTAAACAATCAGAGTACCGCTGGAAATTTCAGTTTCACCACGAAGTCGATAAACACAAAATTTATAACTCGTCACATTCGAATCGGGGATTTGGATAATGATGGTAAACCTGATTTAGGATTCACGAGTATCGATGATCTTAATTCAGGAAAAAGACCTTCAAAGTTCTCAGGGTTTATAAACTTAAATTGCGTTGTGCCGACATTGTCGCCTGTTGGTCCTTTGACAATTTGCACTGGTTTTACACAACGACTGACTACTTCGAATAATCCAGGTTCAACTTATCAATGGTTCAAGAATAGTGTTTCTTTAGGAGCCCCTAGTACAACATCTTATTTGGATGTTACATCAACTGGATCATATACCGTGTCGCAAATTAGCGGCACTTGCTCTGCATTATCATCTGCGGTAAATATTACAGTTCTGTCAGCCACATCTTTAAGTACCGCAACGCCAACGCCAGTGCCTCCAGTTTGCTTAGGTGGCACATTATCTCTTTCAGTAAATGATGTGAGTGCTACTGATTATGTTTGGTCGGGACCAGGTGCATATACAGCGCATGGAAGGTCGGTCACGCGAACCAATTTTCAAGCTGACCAAACAGGAAAATATACAGTTGATATTTATAGTGGATCCTGTGTGATACAACGCGATACGGTAATCGTTGATGTCGTCAGTGTTCCTGAACTTTCAATTTACTATTCAGGAGCAAATATTATTTGTCAGGGTCAAAACAAATTGATTTCAATCTACCCTTCAATGACGGGATATAACTATCAATGGAACGAACAGGCTGCTGGAGACATATCAGGTGCGACAAGTTCAACTTATTCGGCAACAGCATCCGGAGGTTATTCTGTTAAACTAACCTCTATTGCAAATCCAACTTGTCCCGCGATCCAGTCAGCAGTGAAAACTTTAAAAGTTGCAACTATACCAACTGTAGATTTTAGTTCGCTTACAACTACGTGCGTGAACTCACCAGTGACCTTTACGAATCAATCAACTTTGGATAGTGATACAACAGGGTTACATGTTCAATTTGCTTGGGATTTTGGTGATGGAAATATAGCCTCAACTCCAAATTCATCACACTCATTTGCCAGTGTTCAAACATTTAGTGTCAAACTAAGCGTTTCTTATATCGGACAGAGTTGCCCTGCATCAAAAACAAAAATGCTGACAGTACAATCTCCACCTTCAGTGTCGATAATCAATCCTTCTAATATTTATTCTTTTTGCCCAAAAGACAGTTTGCTCCTTCAAGTTTCTGGAACTTTTGATACTTATTCTTGGAGCAATGGAAGTTCAACAGCTTCTACTTATGTGAAAGATGGAGGACAAATTTCCGTAACCATAACTTCCGGTAATTGTCAGGTGCTTGCTTCAAAAACGATAGTAGAATTTCCAAGCCCAAATGTGATTGTCAAGTCTGGTCGTAAAACTGTCAAATTGGGAGACACAACTCAGTTATCAGCGACTGGTATTGCCACCAATTTGGTTTGGACACATGGAAAAACACTTTCTGACTCAACTTCAGCAACCCCGATTGCGACACCAATATTGACCGCGTATTATACGGCATCAGGAAGCGATGTGAACGGTTGCTTAGGAGCTGACAGCGTTCAAATAGTTGTTTATCAAGATAAACCTCTGAATACATTAAAACCATCGCCATTTTTTTCGCCAAATTCTGACGGAATTAATGACGTGTGGATAGTTGACAATGCCCCAGCGCTGAATCAGTGTGGGGTAGTGGTCTATGATGAAAGGGGTTTTAAGGTATTTTCTGCAAAACCTTACATGAATGATTGGAATGGGTCTTCTAATGGGAAAGACCTCCCTGATGGTGTTTATTATTACATTTTTAAATGCGATGATTCTTCAAAGAATTACGCAGCAGGTAGTATCAATTTGATTCGATAAAAAAGAAATATGAGAACGGTTAGATTTACTTTATTGTCTATTTTCTTAATGCTTTCTTGGAGCTATGGCTTTAGCCAAGAAAACAAGAACCCAGGCGGTTGTTCTGATGGTGTAGACAGTGATGGCGATGGATTTATTGATTGCTTCGATAGCGATTGCTCTGCGGATCCTTCCTGTTCAAGTTTTTATTTGGGTAATAATGTTGTGTGTAATGCGAAACCTGTTGGTTTTCCAAAGTTTAGTATGCAATTGGCATGGCAATCCCAAAATCAAACCACAAATCACCTGAACAGGGTATCTGTTGGTGATTTGGATCGAGACGGATTCCCTGAAGTAGTTGCCACTGAAATTGAAGGCAAGTACATCTATATTCTTGATGGAAGAACTGGTGCTACAAAAAAATCTCTCAAAGTAGGCTATACTTTAGATCGAGAAGTTGTCATAGGCAATATTGATAATAGTAACTGTGCTTGGGTATTTACTTCTGGAGGCAATTATATCTATGCGTATGACTGTAATCTAAATCAGAAATGGAAAAGTACTTTGTTATCTTCTGCTCCTTGGCAATTTGGGTTGGCCGATTTTGACAATGATGGAAAAATAGAAATCTATTCGAGGGATGAAATCATTGATGCTCATACTGGCATTAGAATGGTTAAAGGAACTGACGCGGCAAACATAGTTGGAGAACCGTTGGCAGTTGATATGATTGGCGACAGCAAATTGGAACTAGTTGCAGGTTTAAGAATTTATTCTGTGAATGACTTAAAGAGAGCAAGTTTGCCATCACAAGACAAGGGCTCCCTTACACTGACTGCTAGCGTTTCAAGTTTTTATATCAGACAAGGTCAAAGTTCTACAAGCGTAGCTGATTATAATCTCGATGGATTTCTAGACGTAATAGCATCCGGCTCAGACGGGGGACAAGATGCGAACACAACCGTTTTCTTGTGGGACTATCACAATGACCCGACTGGTGCTGCAGTAAAAAAATATATAGATAAGAATTCTGCAAGTGTTTTTATCGCTGGGTGTACCAACGCATCGTGTACTTGTTATAAAAATGGTTGGCAAAACGGAACTGGGAGGATAAACATAGCCGATATCGATGGAGATGGAAATCTAAATGCAACATATGTTTCTGGAAAGTATTTATATGCGCTTGATCAAAATTGGAATTTAAAATGGCGCGTTGTTGTGAACGAAGAAACATCTGGTTATACAGGATGTACCGTTTACGACTTTAACGGAGATGGTGCTGCGGAGGTGGTTTATCGAGACGAACAATTTTTATATATCATAAATGGAAATGACGGATCGGTCAATACTCAACAACAATGTATTGCACGGACACAAGTTGAATACCCTATCGTTGCCGATGTAAATGGAGATGGAGCAACAGAGTTATGCGTTACTTGTGGATTTAACGATGCGCTTGCCTGGGCCAATTTCTGTGACATTACATATTCTAAAAATTCGTGCGTTCGTGTTTTCCAGTCGGCATCTATTCCTTGGGTTCCTTCTCGCAAACTTTGGAACCAACATGCCTACTTTAATGTGAATGTGAACGATGACTTGACTATTCCGAAGTACATGCAGAAGCCATGGCTCGTGTGGTCTACAAATAGTTGTTATCCTGGTGCAACAACAAGACCTCTCAATACTTTCCTGAATCAAACTCCTTTGTTAAATAGTCAAGGATGCCCTGTGTATGCAGCCCCTGATCTTCAACACTATACTCCTTACTTCAGCATTCAACAGCCCACTTGTCCAAGTACGGATTTTAAAGTAACAATTGGAATTGTTAATAATGGGGATGCAACATTAAATGCCCAGGTTCCAGTAACTTTTTATAGTGGTGATCCATCAAAAACTGGAGCAACTAAATTGAATACGGTTTACTTAACGGTAAGTAATTTGTCCAAAGGAACATTTCAAAAATTCACAGATATCACGGTTACAGGGACAGGAGGGAATTTTACTCTGTACATAAATTTAAATGATGCGGGAACGTCAATGCCTTCACCCGTAATTCTACCCAATACCCCGATAGTTGAATGTAATTATGCCAACGCATATGCTGTCAGCGTAAAACCAAAATCAGTCCCTGTTGTTGTGCAAGTCACAAACAATGTTAAGTGTCTTGGTGCGCCAGTAGCCGATAACGGAACAGCTTCGGCTTCCGTCACAATAAATGGATCACCCAACACAGCCGATTTTAATTTTTATTGGTATAACGGTGCTGTCAGCGGTGCACCAGTATATACAGGATCAACTTACACAGGCTTGCCTGCTGGAAGCTATACAGTTTATGCAGTGCACAAGACTGCTGGATGTAGTTCAGATACTGCTGTTGCAACAATTAATCGAGTTGATAAGGTGCCCATGAACGCTTCAATTCAACTTGATAGTGCCAACTCAAGTTGCGTTTCGCCTAATGGCGTTATGCACGCTGTTGTTAATGGAGGAGATCCAATTAGCAATTATACTTTCAAATGGTATGAAGGAAATGACATATTTACTTCTCCTGAAATTGGAGTCGGTGACGTTGCTTCTAATTTGAAAGGAAATCAGATTTATACTGTTTTGGTGACAGATAATTCCTCTGGATGTCAAGCTGTTGCTTCGCAGGCAGTTTCTGATAATACTTCTAAACCTTCCTTAAACGCAAATCCCACCAATGCGAATTGCTTACCAGTGAATTCTGGTAGTGCAACTGCCGATGTCGGAGGTGTGGTGATTGGCTATACTTTTAAATGGTACAATGGCTCAGCCACAAAACCTTCCGCTGATTTTACTGGTCCGGTTTATTCTTCACTTGTCCCTGGATCATATACCGTTACTGCAACAGATGCGGCAGGTTGTGTATCAAATCCGTCAACGGTTCAGGTTACTTTGCCACCAACTTTTACAGTCAATGCAAATCGACTAACCAAACAAACTTCATGTTTACCTGCTTCCCCAAATGGTTCAGCTTCTGCTGATGTTGGAGGCGTAACAGCGGGATATACATTCAGTTGGTTCTCTGGCCAAAATACTTTGCCAGCAAACGCCATCGCTGGCCCTAACGGGTTAGCAGCTGGTGACTACACGGTTCAGGCCACAAATAATTTGACTCAGTGCAGCGCTACGGACACGGTCACAATTTTGTCAAACCTTGTGTATCCAATTGTATCAACAACTGCGCAGCCAAATTCGATTTGCAGTAACACGCTCGGTACAGGTCAATACACTGGTTCAGTAACCGCGACCGCAACGTATAATGGAAATCCTGTTGGTAGTTTTTCTAACTATCAGATCGTATGGCACAATGGAGCGCTAGCTACTGATCCGGTAATCACTGGAGCTAGCTCACCCAGTATAACTCAATTGAATGGAGGAAATTATACTGTTGTTATAACGGAGACTACTTCTGGTTGCGCATCTGCACCAAGTACTGGTATTGTTACGAATACTCCACAACTCCCAACTATAACCACTAGCCAAACTCCATCGACAAATTGCGTAGCCGGTAAAGAAAATGGAGTGGCACAAGTGTCATCGGTTGTTAGCTCTTCAACTAGCTTCTCCTATCAATGGTATACAGGATCGAATACTTCATCTATTATTACAGGGGCAATAAATGCAACGCTTCAAAATCTTCAGGGTGGTCCGACTAGTGATTACACGGTTCTTGTCACTGACCTCGTGTCAGGATGTCAAAATACAGCGACAGTTCTAGTTACTGATGGAAAAGTAGTTCCACTTATATCTCCAAATACTACACCGAACTCTGTCTGCGACCCATTGTTAACGAATCCAACAGTTCAGTTCAACGGAACAATTACAGCTAACATATCAAATCAAGTTGGACTTCTTTCTGATTATAGTTTCTCATCATTAGGAACAGGTGTTCAGAATAATAACTTGTATTCACAATTGAATACTGGTACATACTCTCTTACGGTCACTCAGATTTCTACAGGTTGTACTTCAGCTGCAACAAATGCGATCATTGGAAATACTAAAATACTCCCATCGATCACAACGACCTTTTCGGCATCGACCAACTGTGATCCATTGCTTGCGAACGGAAAGGCGATCGTGAGTGACGTTGACGGAGCTGGCACGGGTTCACCTTACAAATTTGAATGGTACGATGGCAACACGGTGTCGGGTGCCGTGAAGGCAACCACTGCGATTTATCCGAATGTCCAGGGCGGCTCTGGCGAAGACTATACCGTGCAAGTGACCAACCAGAGCTCAGGCTGCCAGAACACCAAGACGGTTCTTGTTGGCGATAGCAAGGTTTTGCCTACACTGACGTTCGTGGAAAAAGACAACACGGTTTGCAATCCTTCGTTGACAAACCCCTCACTGCAGTTCAACGGCAAGATCACGACAACGATTTCAAACCAGGGAGCGAACCCACTGACAGACTATACATTCACATATGCGGGAGGAGGAGCCCAGACACCGACAGGTGGCCTTCAAGGTTCCCCAACGGCAAACGTTTGGGACCAGCTGAATGGCGGCCCCACGGCCTATACCGTCCAAGTGAAGCAGATATCGACTGGTTGTGTGTCTGTTTTGGGAAGTGTTCCGGTAGTGAATACCCAGGTACTCCCATCGATCACAACGACCTTTTCGGCATCGACCAACTGTGATCCATTGCTTGCGAACGGAAAGGCGATCGTGAGTGACGTTGACGGAGCTGGCACAGGTTCACCTTACAAATTTGAATGGTACGATGGCAACACGGTATCGGGTGCCGTGAAGGCAACCACTGCGATTTATCCGAATGTCCAGGGTGGCTCTGGCGAAGACTATACCGTGCAAGTGACCAACCAGAGCTCAGGCTGCCAGAACACCAAGACAGTTCTTGTTGGGGATAGCAAGGTGTTGCCTACACTGACGTTCGTGGAAAAAGACAACACGGTTTGCAATCCTTCGTTGACAAACCCCTCACTGCAGTTCAACGGCAAGATCACGACAACGATTTCAAACCAGGGAGCGAACCCACTGACAGACTATACATTCACATATGCGGGAGGAGGAGCCCAGACACCGACAGGTGGCCTTCAAGGTTCCCCAACGGCAAATGTTTGGGACCAGCTGAATGGCGGCCCCACGGCCTATACCGTCCAAGTGAAGCAGATATCGACTGGTTGTGTGTCTGTTTTGGGAAGTGTTCCGGTAGTGAATACCCAGGTACTCCCATCGATTACAACGACCTTTTCGGCATCGACCAACTGCGACCCATTGCTTGCGAACGGAAAGGCGATCGTGAGTGACGTTGACGGAGCTGGCACGGGTTCACCTTACAAATTTGAATGGTACGATGGCAACGCGGTATCGGGTGCTGTGAAAGCAACCGCGGCAACTTATCCAAACGTTAAAGGCGGTTCAGGTCAATACTACACAGTGCAAGTTACTAACCAAAGTTCAGGGTGTCAGAATAATCAAACCGTACAAGTAGGTGACAACAGTGCAGCTCCTGTGATTACACTTAGTAAAACGGATAACGCTAATTGCTCGGTAGGAAAGAGTGGAACAGCCTCACTGGCAACTCTCACGGATTCAAATAATGGAGGTGCTGTTAGTTCGCCATTTGCTGGCTATTCATTTAGTTGGAGTACGAGTGCATCGACTTCTTCTATAAGCAATTTGGATAGTGGAGTATATACACTCACTGTAAAAAATAATGCTCTCGGCTGTACTTCTGCACCAACATCAATTAGTGTCAAGAATAATATTTTCACACCCCCAATCAATATAGCTGCAACACCTCAAACATCTTGTACAGGAACTCCTAATGGAATCCTTGCGGCAACAATTGATGAATCAAGTATAGGGGGTGGGGCTTCCGTTACTGCGGGTTATACTTTCGCTTGGGTGAATAACGGTAATCCATTTACCTCACCAGGAACAAGCGCAGGAAGTACCTCACAAATAACCGGGTTAAATGGAAATATTAATTATACCATTACTGTAACAAAAGCTTCTAGTGGATGTGCTAATTCAAAGAGTGTATTATTACAAGAAAATATTTCAGTCCCAACTGTTAATCTTGTCGCTAGTGATCAGGTTAAATGTGCACCAACTGACGGTAAAATAGTAGCAACCGTATCTCCGGCTCCAGCCCAGAAATATTTATTCTTCTGGATGCTTGAGCAGCCCAACACGGTAACCACCGATTCATCAACAGTAATTAGTACTGTGAAGGCTAGTCCATCTGCTCCCAATCGCAAGTTTCTTGCCGCAAACGGAGCAACAACGGATACCGACCCTAACTTGCATTTTGGAAGTTACACTCTAGTTGTAGTTGATAATTACACAGGTTGTGCATCACAGCCTACCACAGCTACAATTAATGACAAAACGAACTCAGCCATCACTATTACAGATAACACTCTTGCATCGACTTGTGGAGTTAGCAATGGTAAATTGGATGTAAGTGCAGTAAGAAATGATGGTTTGCCAACAACATTTAAAATTGATATTCACGCAGGTGGACCGACAAATACAGTTACGCCAATAAATTTTTATACGAATCCACCAACATTCGATAATACTCTTACTCCTGGACCTTTCTTGAACTTGACTGCTCCAGTAACCCAAGGAAGTCTGAGTTCTCAGACTTATACAATAGTTGCTACAGACGGATTTGGTTGCAAGAACTATGAAACCCATTTCTTGCCCTTCGCAAATCCGCATAGTATTGTAGATGCTGAAACCAATTCCTCTAGCTGTCCTTATACTTCTGGTAATGGATTAGTGAGTGTGGATTTAACAGTTGCTCCAGCGCCTGCAGCCGCAACCACAAAAGATCAGTATACCATTAACGCGTATACTGGAGGAAATGTAGTGGCAGCGAATAAGATATTTGCCCACCCAGCAGCAGCAGGCATATCCCCGCCAATAGCTACGCCTTCAAATCTCACACCGGGTTTTTATACCATTGAAGTAATCGGTGCTGCAATCAACGGAAGTTGTCCTGTGACTAAGGTTGTTGAAATAAAAGCAATTGCTTTGTCTCCTGTGCTTTCTTTGGCAAGCACCATTACTAATAATAATGGATGCGGGGCCGGCAATTTTAATGGAGTTATTAATGTTAATGTGGTGCAAGATCCTAATGATACGAATCCAGGTCCTGTTACCTACACCATTAAAAAGAATGGAGGAGCTTTTCAAGCTGGAGTAATGGCTGGAAATTATCCAGCAAATAATCTTGCCCCTGGCTTCTACACTTTTGATGTTACTGCCTCAACAGGATGTACAACATCAAGAACATATCAGATCGATGATCAACCGACTATTGCTCAATTGGCAACAGCGGATGTAGCGACCACCGATGCTCAGTATTGTACAGCTTCACTTGAACAATCTGCCAAAGTGGTTATTTCAAATGTGAAGATTCAAAGTGGAACCAACGAAAATATTGCAGACTACAGATTTGATTGGTACACCAACTCAACTTTAACAACCAATGTATTCTCGTCTAATGGTAATACACTTTCACCTGCTGGTGGAGATGAGTTTATTAATAACGTTCCTCCAGGCTTCGGAACTGTTCCCGCAGGGACGGTGACAGTTGGTTCCTATTGGATTGTCTTAACTAAAGTGGCAGATGCAAGTGCTACTGGTGGAATAGGATGTTTAAGCTCTCCTTATAAAGTGGACATCAAGAATAATACGGTTAAACCTACCGTTACTTTAACTCCATCATCTAACACCGCTTGCGATACAAACTATGAAGGACAAATCGTAGTTCAGGCCAGTGATTCGGGTGGTCCAGGTATGGGATCAACTTACAATTATTCCTGGAATGCTGGAAATCCAACCGCCATTGCTTCGGGCAATTACAACGGAAATAATAATGCGTTTACTGGACTAAAAGATAGTGGAGCTTCCGCACCTTATACTTCTTACCAGGTTACGGTATTAAATAATGCAACTGGATGCTTTACGCAAGCATCAACCAATGTACTTCAAAGCTTAACTCCAGTTGTTGTCGCAAATGCCTCACATGTTGACCAATTCAAATGTAATCCTGATGGTAGCATTACAGTTGGGGCAAATGATATTCTTGTAAATGGATCGGTAGATAGTAATCACAATAATTTTGTTTTCAATTGGTATGCTAACTCTCCAAGTTCAGCAACCATTGCAAGCGGGATGGCAGTTGATGTCTTGGATATTGTTAACTATCCTACAATCGCAGCTGGTGATTATTATCTGACAGTAGCAAGGAGTCCTGGTGTTGCACCAGGTTCAGGATGTAAATCAGCTCCTTTGAAAGTTACGCTTAGCAATAAGAGTATTAATCCTACTGTGACAATGAGTTCTTTGCCTAACACGGCCTGTGATACTAATTATGAAGGTTCAATTACGGTAAGTGCTAGCGATGCTAGTGGACCTGGCATGGGGTCAATGTACAATTATGCTTGGAATGCTAGCGACCCTACTTTTATTGCCAATAATAATTATAATGGAAACAATAATCTGTTTTCAAATTTAGCAGATGGCGGTACATCAGATACACCTTATATTTTGACAGTTACAAATATTGCTACGGGCTGCTCAACTCAAGCGCAGACTAAAGTCCTTCAGAGTTTAACTCCCGTAGTTGTTACGAGTGCTTCTCATACTGATCAATTTATTTGTAACCCTGATGGAAGCATAACTGTTGGAAATAATCAAATTTTGGTAAACGGTACTCCTGACAATACATTTACAGATTTTGTTTTCAATTGGTATGCTAATTCACCAAGCACACCAGCTGTGGTTAGTGGAGTTGCTTCTAACGTTTTAAATATTGGAAACTATCCGACTATAGGAGCGGGAGATTATTATTTAACCGTTGCTAAGAGTGCAAGTGTGGCTCCAGGGTCTGGGTGTACTTCAGCACCACAAAAAATCACGATCCTTAACAAAAGCGTCAATCCAACAGTTGTTATGACTGCGTTACCCAACACAGCTTGTGATGCAAGCTATGAGGGATCGATTACAGTAAATGCGAGTGATCCAAACGGCACTCCTGGATTTGGCTCAATGTATAGCTATGTCTGGAATGCAAGCAATCCTACGTTTATTGCGAACAATAATTTTAATGGCGTAAATAATACGTTTACAAACTTGGCTGATGGTGGTACTTCTAATACTCCATATATTTTGACAGTCACTAACAATGCAACTAATTGTTCGACTCAGTCGCAAACAAATATTCTTTTGAGTGCTACTCCTGTAGTGGTTGCTTCGGCTTCTCACGCAGATCAATTTTTATGTAAAGCTGATGGTAGCATAACTGTTGGGCCAAATGATATTTTAGTGAATGGTGCTGTGGATTCTAACCACAACTTGTTTGTGTTTGATTGGTACATGAATTCACCGAGCTCAGCTTCGATTCTTAGCGGTACAAATTTGGATCAGTTGAATGCTGGTAATTATGCAACCATTGGTGCGGGAGACTACTATGTCACTGCCACAAGAGCTAATGGCGTTCCTGTCGGATCAGGATGTAAGTCAGCTCCACTTAAAGTGACTATACTGAATAAAAGTGTTAATCCTACTGTGAAAATGACAAGTACTCCTAATACGGCTTGTGATACAAACTATGAAGGATCAATCACGGTGAATGCAAGTGATGCCAGCGGCCCAGGAGCAGTGGTTGGAGCTACGTTTAATTATGTTTGGAGTGCTGGTAATCCGACTTTTATAGCCAACAATACTTTCAATGGTAATAATAATTTGTTTACTGGATTGAAAGATGGTGGTGCAAGTCCTCCATACAATCCTTATGTTTTGACTGCAACCAATAACATCACAGGCTGCTCAAGTCAAGCTCAAGTAGTTTTGTTGCAAGGTACTGTTCCGATTTCGTTGGTTGCTTCAGTTATAGATCAAGCTGTTTGTAAACCAGATGGAACAATCACTGTTGGCAATATTTCAGTCAACAATAGTGTTGATGGTAATCATAACAACTTTAATTTTAAATGGTATCAAAATGATCCTACCACAGCAATAATAGCTTCTGGTGTTGGAGTAGATGTTTTAAGTACAGCTAACTTCCCTGCCATTGCGAAAGGAACATATTATGTAACTGTGACTCGTTTAGCGGGCGTGCAGCCAGGATCTGGTTGTACATCATCGCCTTTGAGAAAAGACATCAATGATGTACATGTCAACCCAACTATTGCAGCGGCTAGCATCAATCCAGATGTTTATTGTATTGGAGGTCCGGGATCTGGTAATATTAAAATCAATGAGTCAAGTCCGCTAAACTTTACATATACCTGGTATACTGGTGATAATACTTCTGGAACAATTGTATTAACAGTAGGAGGTACCAATGGCGAAGTGGCACAAAATCTACAAGACGGTGATTATACAGTTTTGGTAAAAGATAATTCAAGCAATTGTACATCTCAACAAAGTTATACGGTTCCTAATCAACCTACAGTTGTTTCTATCAGTGGAGTCAGTGTTGGAGATGTGATGAATTGTAATATTGCTACTGGTGGCCCAATGAGTAATGGTTCTGCTACTATTACATCCGTGCAGGAGAATAATGTTAGCCAACCTTTAGGTAGCTACAATTTTGTTTGGAAGGATGCATCAAGTACTCAATTACAAAATAGTGGAGCAACTACCTTGAGTGGACTCGCTCCGGGAGATTACACTGTTGTTGCAACCAATACAACATCAAATTGTAATTCAGATATGGGCTTTACTGTAAATGACAAAACGATAGGCTCAACGTCAATTACTTTGATTGATTTTGGTCAACCTGAAAGATGTGTGAACCCCAAGACTGGTTATTTGACTGTACAAGGTGGAGCGGCTGGTGACTCTTATTCTTACGATTGGTACAACGGTGTTCAGCCTCCTTCTGGCGCACCCGTCTTCTCATCACCTGCAAGTACATCACCAAGTACATTAACGAATATTGCAATTATTGCTGGACAAAACTTTACTGTCAAAGCAATTAAGACAAGTAATAGCTGCTGGGCTATAGACACTTATCCAGTGCCTTTGATAACCAATGCAATTGTCTTGACAGCATCAGGGAACCCGTTGACTACTTGTCCGCCAAAAGCAAGTAATGGTGAAGCCTATGCAACGACAGTGAACGACAATAAATTTGATTACAATTATTATTGGGGAATTGGCACTACCGTGAATACAGCAACTCCTGACTATACTGGAAATGATGTTCCTAATTTATCTTCAGGAAACTACACGGTTCAAGCTGTTGATAAACTTGACGCAGGTTGTGTGAGTCCTGCAATTACAGTAACGATCGAAAATAATCAAGTTCACCCTGTGGTCACCACAATAATAGTTCATGATTTGACTAATTGTGATGTGACCAAGCCTAACGGGGATCTTTCTGCCAACGTCAATGGAGATATTGTTCACTATACTTTTGATTGGTATGTGGGAAGTACTGCCACAGGGACGCCATTCTTTAATGGTCCGGAAGTGAATGATCTTACTAACATTGCCTACACAGTGTTAGCGACTGAAACGACTACTGGTTGCACTGGAACAGCGACTGTTACTGTTCCGACAACTCCAGAGGTAGTTCCTACACCAACGATTACTGTTTTGGCTAATCAAACCAGTTGTTTCAAAGACTCGCAAGGGAACCCGAAATATAACGGCAAGCTTGGGGTAACTGTTGGAGGCGTGACTAAAGACTACACCTTCGATTGGAATGATGGTGACACCCCGCCACCGCCAATCACATTTACAGGAGAGTTCTACGATAGCCTTAATGTTGGTGACTACACCGTGAGAGCGACTAGTAACATTACGGGTTGTTCCTCGAATGCTACAGGAACGATTATCAATCAGCAGAAATTTCCAACAATCAGTTTCTTAATTCAGGACGCATCTTGCTCTGTAAACAACGGTTTTATCACATTGCTTGTAAGCAATGGATTGGCTCTTGATACTGTTATCTGGAAAGATAAATCTACTGGCCAAGTGCTGGGAACTGGACCCAATCTAGCAGATGCCTACGCAGGAACTTATACAGTTACAGTTGTTACTACACAAGGTTGCGAAACTGATCAAGACGTGACCGTACCTGCGAACATCAATCCATTTAATGGTATTTCTAGAAATGGTGATGCTAAAAATGAAAGATTCTGGATTGATTGTATTGATAACTTCAAGAAAAACCATGTTGAGATATTCAATAGGGTAGGAACGAAAGTTTACGAAGCAGATGGATACAATAATACGGACACCTACTTTGACGGTAGATCAAATAGAGGTTTAAGCATATTGGGTACCCAATTGCCTCCGGGTACTTATTTTTATGTGATTTCTAAGGGTGATGGCTCTAAGGCAGTTGCTGGATACCTTGAATTGGTAGATTAAAACTTATGAAAAAAATATTCATCGTTACGTTTTTTTTGATCTCGTTCGCGTGTAAGTCACAGTTGTACCCTGTGTTTACGCAATACTATTTTAACGAACTAATGATAAACCCAGCCTATGCTGGGGCGCATGTCCAACTAAGTGCGACAACGACATATCGTAATCAATGGATAAATTTTCCGGGTGCTCCAAAGACCTTTTCACTAAGCGCCCATAGTTCTTTTTTCAAAGGGAAAGTTGGGTTGGGGTTTATGCTGAATGAGGATAGGATTGGTAGCTACGCCAATCAAGACCTCACGATCAGCTACGCGTACAAAATTAAATTCCCCAACTCAACTCTTTCATTTGGAGTACAAGCCATGGGCTATTTTATCAAGGCCGATTTTAGTTCGCTGAATTTGCAATCGATGAATCAAAATCCACCGCAGGGCGATCCTCAATTTGTTCCTTACAATCAATTCAAACCAAATGTTGGGACTGGTGTCTATTTTAACAAAAAGAATTTTTTCATCGGGTTTTCAGTACCCTATTTGATTAATACGAATTTTACTTCCGTTGATAAAATCGCGAATAACCTCAAGCAGGCGAGGAATTATTTTCTTCGGTCAGGTTTTATCGCGAAGCTGAGTAATAATGTTAAAATTAATCCATCAGTATTGATTAGAGCCCAAGAAGGCCAGCCGATGTCTCTTGATATCAACAACTCGTTTATTTTTTATGATGTATTCGCAGCTGGCTTTTCGTACCGCTCAGGTGATTCAATTATTGGTTTTATTAGCCTGCAGTTGTTGGAGAACCTGTATTTCAATTACTCTTATGATTTTACAACATCTGATTTGAGGCCGTTTTCTGCGGGAACCCAGGAGTTCATGTTGAATTATCGATATAAGATTAACAACGTTCATAAAAATTTGGATTGCCCTCATTTCCACAGTTACAGATAACAATTAATTATTTGCTCAGTCTTTGTTTCAAGTCTGCCGCAACTGTATCCTCTTCAATATGCGACAAGTAATCTATTCCAAATAGATTGCCCCTGTATTCTTTGAACAATAGAGTATCGCCTTCAACTTTTTGTTCATAGTGATCTGACGTGCAGTGGACTTTCAATGTGTCACCATCATCAGCTTTCACGATTGCGATCCATTGATGAAATTTTTGAGATTGAATAGTGTATTTGTAAGCTTTGTAGCTTCCATAGGGGAGAACATTCGGAGCATTTGCATTCCGCTCTGGAATAAAAGTCTTATGGAGAATTATTCCTTTATGAATTTTTGGTTCAGAGAACAGTTGATCATAAGTAACTACTCCTAGGAAGATTAAAAGACCAATGAGAGTGACTCCTTTGACTATCGAGATAAGATTCATTTGGGTATGCGTTTGGGTTTCCAATAATACTTTTTTTATAGATTTTGTAACTGATTAATCATAGGAGAATTTGATATCGTTTACGAGTCGGGTTTATTCGCTAACTTATACTTGGTTGACTTTTGACTAGCCATGAATGTATTCGAGGACATAGTAACTACAAAGTTTATTCTATCGAGACATGCACAATTCTTTTTTGCCTTTTTGCTTTTTGCTCTTTCAATTCACGAACTAGCTTCGCAGTCAAGGCCCAACGATACTTTACAAGTTTCGATGGCTCTTACTCGTGCGCAAGATCAACTTTCAAAACACCGTTTTCAGGAAGCGATTAACTCTGCACAAAGCGCATTAGATTTGTCGAGTCGACTTAATTACAGAAGAGGCTCGATAAATGCTTTACTCGCATTGGCCTTGGCCCAAAAAGGCCTATTGAATTACCCAGCGAGTTTAAATTTTTATTTACAAGCGCTTCCTGAAATTGAAAAACAAAACAATCAGCAGCAAAATCAACTGATTAACCAAAAAATAGGAGAGCTATTTCAGGAGTGGGGAGTGCCAGAAAAGGCACTTTCTTATTACCAGTCTGCTTTAAAATTTCATTTGAAAGATGACGAAACAAAAATGTTTTTGATTGAGCATTTGGCGGAGGTGTATCATAGTTTAAATGAGAATAATCAATCGCTTCAAATGTATTTTCAACTTCTGCAAATTTCAAAGAGTTCTAGCAACAATCTTAAAACAATAAGTACTCTTCAGAAAATAGCTTCGATATATTATCAAACGAATGACCTTGAAAACTCTTTAAAGTATAATCTTCAGATTCTTGAGATAAATAGACAATTAAATGACACGATTAACACTGCATCTTCTTTAAATATCATTGGTAATCATTATAAAGATCTAAACAATATTAGTAAAGCATTGGAATATTATCAGAAGGCTCTTGCTACAAATCAACAAGCACCTAAAAATAGTCAGCGAGATAACAGGATTGTAACAAACCTTATCAATATCGGAGTGATTTATCAATCGCGAGGTGATTTTAGGAATGCAATAAAAAATTTCAATGATGCCTTGAATCTTAAAAAGGAGAAAGGCACCCCTGTTGAAATTGCAGTGATGAATAATTATCTCGCGTCACTATACTTGTTACAAGGAGATTTTGCTGAAGCTGAAAGCCGAACAAATGATGCAATCGCACTCTTGACTGGAACGGACAACAAAAAGATGCTCGCCACAAACTACAGACGACTCTCAGATATTTATGCTAAACAGGGGAGTTATGAAAAAGCATTGGAAAGTTATCAAACTTATTCTCTTCTAAAGGACAGTTTACTTTATCGCGAACAACTTGCGCAGGAAAAAGAAAAATTAAAAGATTACCTGATTCAGACAGCTGAACGTGAAGCTAAGTTGACGGTCATTGATCAAGAAGTACAGTCGCTGAAACTTCGAAATGAAAAGGAGATTGCAGAGCGAGAGAAACAAGAGATAGCTTTGCTTTTGAAAGAAAAAGAATTGCAAAATGTCTCGTTGCAAAAAGATCAATCTGAAAAAGAAAGATCTGTACAGTTGCTTCAACTTCAACAAGGAAAACTGGAAAAGGAGAAACAGGAGCGAGAGATTCTGCTTTTGGAACAGAAGCGGGATTTGCAGAATGCGGAGCTTCAAAGAAGTGACTTGTTGGAAAAAGAAAGAGGGAAAGAGATAGCATTTAAAAATACAAAACTCGAACTGCAACAATCCCAATTGGAACAAGCTAGTACTCGACAGCGAAACCTTATTTACATCTCAGGCTTATTTTTAGCTCTTATTCTTTTTGCGATGATAGGATATTATGTCAAACAGCGTGACAACAGAGTTCTTAAAGCGCAGTTTGACGAGATTAATGTGCAAAAGGAACAAATAGAAACCATAAACAAATCCCTTGTTGAACTTAACGAGGAAAAAAATGATTTGATCGGAATTGTTGCGCATGATTTAAAAAGCCCACTGAATCAAATAAGTGGCATGCTGACCATCATAAAGCACACTGCTAAAGATCAGTCGGAAGAGCAGAAAGGTTATATCTCTCAGATTGAACAATCGAGCAACAGATTGAAAAAAATGGTGACTAAGATTTTAGATGTCAGTGCCATCGAAGCGAAAACAATCAGCCTTACTTTAGAAAAAATAGACATAACTAAGCTGTTAGACGAAATTGTTAACAGATTTGCATTAATGGCAGAAAACAAAAATGTCAGAGTCATAAAAGAATTCGAGAACGACATACTTCCTCTGACAACTGATGTTGGTTATTTATCGGAAGTGTTGGAAAATTTAATGTCCAATGCAGTAAAATACTCTCCCATTGGAAAGCAGATAAACGTAAGACTTACAAAGAGAAATGAATTTGCCCGAATTGAATTTATTGATCAAGGTCAAGGAATAAGCGAGAAAGAAATGAAGTTCCTTTTTGGTAAATATCGTAAGCTTTCAACAAAGCCTACTGCTGGCGAAGACTCAACTGGGCTAGGCTTGTCAATTGTAAAAAAATACGCACAGGCCTTGAATGGAAAAGTGTGGTGCGAAAGTGAAGAAGGAAAGGGCTCAAATTTCATAGTGGAACTCCCAACCACTTAAAATAATCTGTAGAGGTTTTGCAACTATTGCCTTTTTGAGACTGTCCATAAATTATTTTTAGCTTTTTGTTAACCTTTTTTCAAAAAGCAAGTAATCAATTCAAACCTTGGACTATGTTCAAAAATTACCTGCTTGTCACCATTCGGAGCCTCAAAAAAAATGGCACCTATTCATTTATTAACATTTCCGGACTGGCTATAGGTATTACCTGTAGCCTTCTGATTTTGTTATGGGTTTTTGATGAATTATCGTTTGACAAGTTCCACACGAAAGCTGACCGTCTTTACCAAGTTTGGATCAATGCCACTTTCGATGGAAAAATAAATTCATGGACTTCTCTTCCGCTTCCTGCTCATGAAGCGCTGAAAACTCAAAATGCGAATATTAAAAACACCTGTGTGACGGACTGGGGAAATGATCACCTGCTTGCAGTGGGAGATAAGCGGATTTATAAACGTGCTTTTTATGCGAGCTCCGAGTATCTGGAAATGTTTGAGTTTCCGTTGTCGAAAGGAAATGCGAAACAAGTATTGGATGATCCATCTTCAATTGTCATTTCTGAATCTTTAGCGAAAGCAATGTTCGGTGATGCTGACCCGATCAATCAGATTATTCGTGTTGACAACGCAAATGATTTGAAGGTAACAGGCTTATTGAAGGATGTTCCCAAGAATTCTTCGTTCCAGTTTGATTGTCTTTTGCCATGGGAATTGAAAATAAAAGTGGAACCCTGGGCAAAGAGATCAGTGACAAACTGGGGAAATAACTCATTTCAAATCTTCATAGAATTGAATGATTCGAAAAATCAGGCAAATGTCGAAAATTCGATTAAAGGTCTTATAATGGCACATGACCCTGCAGATTATAAACGCGAATTATTTTTACATCCGCTTTTGAAATGGCGTCTAACTTCCAATTTTGAAAATGGAAAAATAGCAGGAGGAAGGATTGAATATGTGAATATGTTTACAATCATCGCAGTATTTATCCTCGTTATCGCTTGCATCAATTTTATGAATCTCTCTACAGCGCGATCAGAGAGAAGGGCGCGTGAAGTTGGCATTCGCAAAAGTGTTGGGTCTAAACGATACGAGCTTATTTTTCAGTTTCTTGGCGAATCAATTTTTATATCGCTGCTTGCATTTGTAATTGCGATTCTTACAGCACAGTTACTTCTACCTTTTTACAATAATTTGGTCGACAAAAAATTGTTCATCGACTACCTATCCACCAATTTTTGGTTGTTTGCTTTCAGCTTGATTTTCATTACAGGAATTGTTTCAGGAAGTTATCCAGCATTTTATTTGTCATCATTCCAACCTGTTAAAGTATTGAAAGGAAAAGTGCAAGTGGGAAGGAATGCAAGTACGCCAAGGAAAGTACTAGTTACTCTTCAGTTCGGATTTTCTATCCTTCTTATCATCGGAACAATTGTCATGTATAAACAAATTCAACATAGCAAGGATAGAAGCTTAGGTTACGAACAAGAAAATTTAATCACGGTCGATTACACGGATGAGATCGGAAAAAATTTCAGACCAATTAAGCTTGAGCTTCTTCAAACGGGAGTTGTTAAATCGGTTACGAAATCGAATAGTCCAATTACTGAAGTTTGGTCCAACAATTTTTTGGGATGGCCGGGTAAACCTGAAACGGAGAAAGTTATTTTTACAACCATCGCAACGGAATATGACTACACAAAAACAATGGGGATTCGCGTTTTGGAAGGCCGCGATTTTTCAGAAGATTTTAAAAGCGATACACTAGCAATTCTGATCAACAAAGCGGGATTGGATTTGATGCAATTAAAAAATCCGATTGGAACAAAACTGGATCTGTGGGGAAAGAAAAGAGAATTGATCGGAATAGTTGACAATGTTTTGATGGGTTCGCCTTTTCAACCAATCAAACCAAGTTTCATAGTGCTAGACGGAGATTGGGCCGGAGCAGTGACCATTCGTTTCGAAAAGACAAATGATTTGACCGCATCCCTAAAAAAGGTGGAAGCCGTCTTTAAAAAATATAGCCCTGCTTATCCTTTCCAATACGAATTTGCTGATGTTCAGTTTGCCAAGAAGTTTAACGACATCAACATGCAAAGTAGATTGGCAAGTTTGTTCGCTGTGCTGGCAATCATCATCACTGGACTTGGTTTATTTGGTCTTGCTGCATTCACTGCCGAACAGCGTACAAAAGAAATTGGCATTCGCAAAGTGATGGGAGCAAGCGTGCCAAGCCTGGTTGGCCTTATATCAAAAGATTTTTCGCTTTTGGTAATCATCGCATTTATAATCTCGTCCCCAATCGCTTGGTGGTTGCTCAATAATTTTGTTTTAGATAATTATAAATATCGGGTGGAAATTCCGTGGTGGGTATTCCCTTTGACGGGCGCGATAGCCTTGCTGTTTGCTCTGATCATCGTCAGTACGCAAGCATTGAGAGCAGCACACGCAAATCCAGCAACTTCACTTAGGAATGATTGACGACTAGATATTTTTGAAAGATGAATCTGTAGAATAAGAAGGATACGCTTGATCCAATAAACATTCCGACAAAAATGTCGAAAGGATAGTGCACTCCAAGATAAATTCTTGATAAAGCCACAGAGGTGGCCCAACAGAAAAGAGCTACTGATAATTTCCAATTCCGCATGAGCAAAGTTAAAGCCATTACGGAGGCAAATGCTTCTGTGGTGTGCCCTGATGGAAGGGAGTATCCACCGCCAACACTCAATTGAATTATTCTTGGATCTACTTCATAGGGGCGAGGTTCAGTAAAGGTTTTTTTCATGATGTAAGAGACGAGCCCAGCAACTCCGATGCTAAGCAAAATATAAAGAAGTGATAATCGATTAATTTTTTTGTTTGTGTCAGCTTTAAACTCTCGAACTATTGTAATGATGAGTGGTATTCCAAAACTGAAATAGCTGATTGAATCAGAAATCAACTGAAGAATTGAAACGGTGATTTTAGCGTCAGGGTCTTGCCATGCAGAAATAAAATCCAATTGTGGGGCAAGTTGGGCTCCTACCATGCAGAATATCAAGACGACCAGGTATCCAATTACGATTCTAGTTTGATGCTGAGTAAGTGCTGTAGATTCCATATTCAAAAGTGACAAATATACTCGGCTAGCCTGACGTGATGAAAATCAACGGGTTAACAAAATAGCTATTCTGTTTTTGCCATATCATTTTAAAAAAGAGTGCATATTTTTAATAATTAGGTTTAAAAAATACCCTTATGTGTCAAAATCGACTACTTTTGCCGCGTCATTAACCCATAAATATAACCACTATGGCAAAATTACGGTTCGAGGCACTCAAAAAACTTAATGAAAGGCACAAGGTTCACACAGAGCTACCAACGCCACACATCTCACAATTCTTTGGAGAGAACGTGTTTGGTATGGAGCAAATGCGTGGCACACTTGCCCCAGCCGTCTTTAAGAAAGTAAGTAGTGCAATTAAAAATCATGAGAAGATAGATGAGACCACAGCGGATGCGGTGGCATCAGCTGCGAAAAGTTGGGCAATCGCAAAAGGAGCGACTCATTTTACCCACTGGTTTCAACCAATGACTGGCGGAACGGCAGAGAAACATGATTCATTTTTTGATGCTCTTTCTGGAATTGAAAAGTTTAAAGGAAGCGAATTAGTACAACAAGAGCCCGATGCTTCTTCTTTCCCTAGTGGAGGTATTCGTAGCACTTTTGAAGCGCGTGGTTATACAGCCTGGGATCCTACTTCACCTATGTTCTTATATGGACGTACTTTAAGTATACCAACAGTTTTCGTTTCATATACTGGAGAAACTCTTGATACAAAGTCGCCATTGCTGAAGGCTTTAAAAGCGGTTGACCTTGCGGCTACAAAAGTTTGTCAGCTCTTTGATAAAGACATTCAACACGTTGTTGCGTCACTTGGATCCGAGCAAGAATATTTTGTTGTCGACAAAGCCTTATTTAACGCTCGCCCTGATTTAGTAATGGCTGGCCGTTCAGTATTTGGCCATGCTCCAGCTCGTGGTCAGCAACTGGAAGATCATTATTTTGGGACTATACCTTCTCGCGTTTACGATTTCATGCGTGATTTTGAAATCGAATGCTGGAAGTTGGGAATACCTGTTCGCACACGTCATAATGAGGTTGCGCCAAGTCAGTTTGAAGTTGCTCCATTGTTTGAGGAAGTGAACGTGGCCAACGACCACAATCAATTGATGATGGATGTGATGAGCCGTGTAGGAGAGAAGCATGATTTGAAAATCTTATTCCATGAAAAACCATTTGCTGGTGTAAACGGAAGTGGAAAACATAATAACTGGTCGTTGATTACTGACACAGGTGTAAACTTGTACGCACCATCAAGCTCAGCTCGCGATAATCTACTCTTCTTGACATTCTTCATTACCACAATAAAGGCTGTCCACGAACACGCAGATTTGTTGAGAGCGAGTATAGCTACTCCTGGCAATGATTTCCGCTTAGGTGCGAACGAAGCTCCTCCTGCAATTATGTCTGCTTTCATCGGTTCTCAGATGACATCCGTTCTCGATGAATTGGAGAAAAATGGAAATCTAAAAATCGAAAAGGGCGATAACATGTACATGAAGTTGGGTATTGATCAGATTCCGGAAATTATTTTGGATGCGACTGATCGTAACCGGACTTCTCCATTTGCATTCACTGGAAATAAGTTTGAGTTCCGCGCTGTTGGTAGCAGCGACAACTGTGCAACTGCAATGACGGTATTGAATCTTATTGTGGCCGACCAGCTCGATAAGTTCTTTGATGAAGTAAACAAGCTAATCGAAAAAGGTGAAGAGAAAAGATTGGCTGTTGTAGATGTACTTCGCAAGTATATTAAAGAATCAAAAGACATCCGCTTTGAAGGTGATGGCTATTCTGACGAGTGGGTGAAGGAAGCTGAAAAAAGAAAGTTAGGTAACATCAAGAACATGCCGCGAGCTCTTGATTCTTATTTGACTAAAAAATCGCTTGAACTTTTTGAAAAACATGAAGTGCTTTCTCATAAAGAAGTTGAAGCAAGGAATGAAATCCGTCTAGAGTCTTATATCAAGCGTGTTCAAATTGAGGCGCGTGTGATGGGTGACCTCGCGATGAATCACATTGTGCCAACAGCGATTAATTATCAAAGCAAACTCATCGAGAATGCTAATGGTTTGAAAGGCTTGGGCGTTGATAATAAAGCTGTTCTTCAAACGATCAAAGAAATCTCTGAATACATCGATACGATTAAGCAAAATGTGCGTGCGATGATTGAAGAACGCAAGCGAGTAAACAAAATAACCGATACTCATAAACGTGCGATTGCTTATTGCGATGATATCAAGGAAAAATATTTTGATGTAATCCGCGATGCGGTTGATGAACTCGAACTTTTGGTTGACGATGAAGATTGGCCATTGGTAAAATATCGTGAAATGTTATTCTTGAGATAAGATATTGAACCTGAACTTTTCTAATGAGAGCAGATGAGAGTCTGCTCTTATTTTTTGTCGAGCATTTTTAAAATAGCTTCCCGAATTAACTCTGGATGTTGCCAAGGCACAAAATGATTCATGTCGTCTTTTATAACGAGGTCAACTGATGAAGCGTTGATCAACATTTTCTTAGCAAAATCTGCATTGCCAGGAGACACGAGGTTGTCTTTTTTTCCTTGAATGACAATCACTTTGCAAGTGATTTTATTCCATAGTGGAAGCATTTCTTGCAGTTCTGGCTTCAGTTTATAAATCTCATAATTTGATGCCCGAAACGAGCGTGGCAGAATCCAACTAAAAAATGGAGTTGCAAGGGGAGCCCTAAACCAAGTTTCGTTTGGTTCAAGATCTGGCTCAATAGAGCCAGCAACAATTACGAGGCCATCAATCAACTCTTGATAATCCATCGCCATTCTGGAAATCACGGGACCGCCAAGAGAATGCCCGACAAGAATAATGGGCCTGCTGTTTTTATATTTTTCTAAAATTGGTTTAAGGTATTCAGCTTGTTTTTGAAGGGACTTTTCTCCATAACCAAAATTAGAACTTCCAAAACCTGAACGATCAACCGAAATTAGTTGTGCACGATTGAGCAGACTCGTGTCTGCCATAAAATCAATAAAAGCGCTAAGAGACCCTGGAGACCCATGCACAAAAATGACTAACGGTTTATTGTCATCGCCTACATGCAGATAATTGATTGTTCTATTTTTGGCTGCTGAGTATTCATGCAAGGTTCCTTTGTATTTTTTATCCAAAAAGAACTTATCGATTTCCTTAGAAGTCATCCGAAACTGCATACAAGAATCCATTGAGAACAGGATTATCGCGAAAATGAAGAGTGAAACTGCCGTTATTTTGACTTTATGCCGTTTGATCACGGTTGCCTCAGGATTTTTTTGTAGGACACTTCATCGTTAAGAATATCGACAGCCCGCTTCACCTCTTGATCGTGTGCAAGGGCAAATTCAGAAGCTCCCTTTTCAAAATAATAGCGCGAAACAATTTCTCGCTCAAGTGCAAATTTGATTTGATCTTTAAAAATTAAGAAGTCAGCTTGATGCATTTCAGAAATCCTTTTTGCAACCTGATCCACTTGAGCTTTTATCAATGGAAGATATTGTTCTCGTACTGCTTCTAATTCCAATTCTTTCAATTTTGTTTCTATGGAAGTCTTGTACTCGAGCTTCTTATTTTTCATCCAACTTGCAAAATCATCATACTCTGAAGAGGAGAGTGAAAATGTTTTCAGAGGATTTATTGAACTGTGTTTCGCAGCGTATTCAGTTGCATAATCAAAAATGAATCCTTGCTTGACAAGCGCAGAGACGATCCCAGGTAATTCATTGCTCGCAAGTGAAATATCAGGTTCGATTCCACCACCGTCATGAACAGAACGCCCACGTGATGTTTTAAACTCTTTTTTTACAGAATCTGGAACGGTGCCAATACTTCCATCTTCTCTTCGATGTGTATAATCAAGCACCTGAATGCACCGACCGCTTGGCGTATAATACTTGGCTGTTGTTATCTTCACATAAGAATTGTAAACAAATGGTTTACTAATTTGTACCAACCCTTTACCGAAAGATTTTTCGCCTACGATTACAGCACGGTCATAATCTTGCAATGTTCCCGCAACAATTTCTGAAGCAGAGGCACTTCCACGATTGATAAGGATCACCAAAGGAATATTTTCATCCAACGGATTGTATTCTGTCTCATAGTCCCGGTTCTCGCTTTTGCCTTTTGTTGCAACTACTAATTTGCCTTTTGGAATAAAGAAATTACAAATGTCTTTAGCTTCGGTAAGATGTCCGCCCGGATTGCCTCGAATATCCAAGATCAATTTTTTAGCACCTTGTTCTTTCAGTGATTGAATTCCTTTTTTTAATTCTTTGCTACACTCGGCAGTGAATTCTGTGAGTTGAACAAGACCAATTTCTTGAGAAGGAATCATTCCAAAATAAGGGACACTATTGATTTTTATTTTCTCTCTTTGAATTCGAGATCGACCAAATCTTTTTCCCCAAATCTTTTGACGCTGATTTTCACAAGAGATCCAAGTTGCCCTTTCATTAATCGCGAAGACTCGTCAGGTGATATTTTTGTGAGCTCAATTCCATTGATTTTAACAATCTCGTCACCAATTCTTAGTCCGTTTTTGTAAGCAGGATAATTTTCAAAAACCATGCTAACCAAAATCCGATTGTTGATGTTAATTGTAGTTGCACCAATGCCACCGTATTGTCCTGTGTTCTGCGTCCTGTAATCCTCTACTTCGTCTTCGGGGATGTAGTTGGTATAAGGATCAAGTGAATTGAGCATTGCGTCAATGCCATGGCGAGCCATTACATTTGGATTGATGTCGTCAACATAAAGGGAATTTACCTCACGAAAAAGTGAACCAAAGATTTCGAGGTTTTTGGCTATCTCAAAAAAACGGTCGGCAGGTTTAGTGAATGAAAATAAAATTAACCCTCCAAGTACCAACGAAACAATGATTGCCTTTTTCTTCATATCAGCACAAACGTCTTTCTCACGCAGTATGTTTTTCCGCCCATCAAAACTTATCTGGAATCTGGATAATTCTCAGTACAATTTCGTGTGGGTCGCCATCTTTGTCAAGCAGACTGAACTTCACCATAGGATTATCTCGCTTAATATTGGTCTCAACATTGACGACTTCATTGTCCTGAAGGTGTTTTTCTATTTCTTTTTGAAGAATAAAGAGGGCGTTGGCCAAATCTACTTCGAGTGGGCTTGGGTTGTAAGAGGAGGTTTTCATTAAACTAGTTTCCGGTAAGTGTGAAACAAAGCTACCACCGAATGAGTGCAGAAGCCCAAGTAAAGCCACTGCCAAATGCGGCTAAACAAAGTACGTCATTTTCTTTGATTCTTCCTTCGGCCCAAGCCTCGCTCATTGCAATAGGTATCGATGCAGCGGTGGTATTTCCAAAGCGCATAATATTATTGTACACTTGTTCATCGCGCAATCCCAGTTTCTGCTGAATGTATTGGCTGATACGAAGATTCGCTTGATGGGGGACAAGCAGACTAATATCTTCTTTCTTCAAATGATTTGTATCCAATGCTTCTTGGATGACCTCCATAAAGCGAGTCGTAGCGTGTTTAAAGACTTGGTTCCCATTCATCACCACTTTGAAAGTGGTAGTGTCGAGGATTTGTTCAGGTTGTCTTTCGGCATGTGGCCTACTGCTGCCTGGATCTTTTACATAAAGCTCTTCCGCAAAACGTCCATCTGAATGAAGGTGCGTGGACAATATTCCTTGTTTGTCGGATCGCTGAAGAATTGCAGCACCTGCACCATCTCCAAAAATAACGGCCGTATTTCTTCCGCGTGTGGTGATATCAAGTGCAGTTGACTGAATTTCCGCGCCAATCACAAGTATCGTTTTATACATACCCGTTTTGATAAACTGATCGGCAACTGAAAGTGCGTAGATAAAACCTGAACATGCATTTCGAATGTCGATCGCTCCAATTCTTCCATCTAAACCAAGTTCACGTTGCAGCAATACACCAGAGCCAGGAAAAAAATAGTCAGGAGTGATGGTAGCGAAAACAATGAAGTCGATATCATTTTCGGTAAGGTTCGCTCTTTGTAAAGCCAAGCGCGCAGCTTTCGCTGACATGTTGGCTACAGTATCCTGAGCTGGGTTAATCCACCTTCTTTCTTTTATTCCTGTACGCTCAATGATCCACTCATCGTTGGTATCCATCAGGTTTGAAAGATATTCGTTCGTGATTACAGTATCTGGTACATGATGACCCAAGCCAACTATTTTGGAAGAATACATAATTATTTTTTAAGCGGTCGTGAAGTTAAGGAAATGTTGCCGAATGGTTGTTAGGCTATTCTAAAAAGTCAATCCAAAAATTAATTTCACCGCAACGTTATCCTCAGTTTTTGTCAATTGATAAGAGCCGTATCTGTAAAACACGCCAGCACCGACACCCCAATGCGCAACATTCGCATATTTACTTCTTAATAAATTGTTCAGTCCGATTCCAGATTCAAAATACCCTTTGTCAAAACTCTGAAGTGTAAGTCCAAGGTGAGCACTTTGATTTTCCAACTTCCCTATTCCCATGTTGTGATAAAGAACCAGCTCAGGCTTTGAATATTTTTTGTTCAACAAAATGTTCCCAAAATTATGATGAAGGAAGACGGAGGAATAAGCTGAAGCAGTGAACTCATACATCCCCATCGTTTGAAAATAATCGTCAACTAGATAGCTTGTCACATTGGCGCCTCTACCATTGTATAATTTCCCATAAGGAGCTAAGCCGTTGACTAAACCAACAGCTAAATAAAATCTTGTTTTGCTTCCATTGCGATGTGTGAACAATTGCTTCGCTGAAAAATCAAATCGGGTGTAGTTAAAATTTTGTGCATCAAACATCGGTGCAGCTTGTGCAAATGAAAATGTAAATACTGGAAAGCGCTGACCGAGAAAAACTTTCTTTCCATTCAAGGTCATATAGCTCTCACTATGAACATAGCGAACAGTCAATCCAGTTTCAGCAATGGAGAAAGTGTTGACTGCTTCATTATTGAATAGCAGTTGATAATTATAAGTTGGTTGGATTTTGTTTTGTGAAGTAAAAATAGAAGCGTGCACATCTGGAAAAATCCGATAACCGAATTCTCCTTTGTAAGTCTCAATACGATCAAACTGATATGCGATAAACTGCCTGAAATTCTCAGAGCTCGGCAACTGACCTTCGCGATTGATATGCGATGATCCCGTTTCATAAATGTCTTTCGAATAAGAAAAACGGAAGAAGAAATCTTTGTTTTGATTGAAATTGAATTTCACTTCTCCGCCATACTTCCATTGTTCATCACGAAAGCCGTAGCCTGCATATCCGCCAATCCGAAACCATTTAGAAAATTTGTTGCTAGTATAAATCCCTGTACCCAACCGATAAGATTCGTACTTGTTTATTCTACTGATTCTTGTCAAGTCCATTTCAAATAATCCGAGTGGAACGGTCTGCACCACTAGCATTTCTATGACCTTATCCAGAAAAACGAAATTTTCTTGTCGCAGAGTCGAGTAGGGTATAAGTTCTTTTTTCTTTGAAGTCAAGGCTGTCATTACGAAAACGTCTTAACAGCAATTTGTTTTCATCTGCTTTAGGAAGAGCAAGCTCTACTTTCACATCGCCAAAAGTGGAAGATTTTAGTGAAGGATTGATTTTAATTTCTTTCAGAAAACTTCGATGTTGAACAATAACATAGCGATCAAGAATTTTCTGCGAATGAAAATCAATATCAGTATTTAACTGAACAGGGAACCAATATCCGTTTACTCGTTCATAATTTTGCTGAATGCGAATGCCTGTAAGCGCAAGTGAATCAGCTGACGAAGCAATCACATTTTTGATGGCAAAACCATCGGTGCAAATGGAAATCATTCCTTTAAGTCCATTAAAAAATTTTCCAGGCTTGGGCTGATATTGAATAACGTAAACTGTGTCCTTGTCGTAGTAGGTGGTGTCTTTTAAGAAGAAATCATAACGATGAAATGTCCCTTTATTAATTGGGTTGATATAGTCTCTAGTGAGTAAAAAAATATTGTCTTTATAAAAAGAGAACGGCTGATAGTCGGTGGCGACATTCGTAAAAATTGGACTTTTGAAACCAGAGACTTGAAGCGCTAAAAGTTTTTCCTTCTCTTTATCAGGATTGATCTTTTGTTTTTCAGTTACGGATTCACTCAGAAAAAAATGGGTTGTTTTTGACAAGCTATCAAACTTTATAATGTTCTTTTTATTTTTCGCCAGCTTGATTGTGTCTTTTGATTTCATTTTTTTTAGAATGGAATCAAGTGGTTTTGTTGGTTCGCTTAACGTCACTAAGAATTTATTGTATGAAACATATTCATATGATTGGAGTTGATCAGGGTCGTGATCTTTTTTGTGCGCTATTGCTTGCCGAATGATTCTGAAGGCTGGATTCTCTTCTTTAGTTGCTGTTATGGCCACTTCTTGGAGGAGAGTTGTGTTTGCAACTAAAGCAATCGAATTGTTATTCTTTAAATAATCAGCACTTACTCTTTTTTTTGGTAACTGATGTGTGAAAGAGTAATGCTACCAGCGTAGTCCTTTGGAATAGTAAACGAAAATTTTCCCTCAATATCTGATGAAGTGCCCGTGCGATTGTCGTCCAAAACGATGCTGGCAAAAGCAATTGGCTGCCGTGTTAAACTATCAACAACAATACCCCTTGTTAGTGTTTGTGAGGAGCTTGAAAAAGAAGCGAGCAACCCTGCTGTTAAAAGGATTGCTCGCATTATTAGGACTTTTTTCACAAGAAGAACTTAGAGCACTATGTTAACAATCTTGCCTGGAACAATGATTACTAGGTGCTGTTCGGATTCTATCGTGTTTCCCTATTAACCTTAGCAATACACGTAACTGAACGAAGTAAGAT
>JASGIR010000099.1:0-34073 GCA_049840975.1 Cyclobacteriaceae bacterium
ACGTATTGCTAAGGTTAATAGGGGAAGACGGAGAATACGAACAGCACCTAAGGGCTATTCCATTTTTCGCTTTCGGCATTCCAAATGCGCATCAATTCCTTTACAACAAAAAGGTTTACCTGTTTGATCTCGCACACAGAAAGAATTTCCTGACCTGTGATTTTCTCTTTCTTCTGGAAGAATGCATCCGCAAACTTGGAAGCAAAAAAATTACTGTATTGATCTATTGCTTTGGCGCTGATTTTCTCCTCCATGATGCAACTGCGAATGGGTAAAGATAAACAATCGGTCTTGGCCATAAAAACGCTTATCAATAGCATAACAATGTGGTGGCCATAAATATTATCTTGCACCCATGTTTATCGAACCACATTTGGGCGGCCGTGAAAAAACAGGTTGGATTGAAGTGATCTGTGGCTGTATGTTTTCAGGTAAAACGGAAGAACTCATCCGGAGGCTTAATCGCGCTCTTATTGCTCAGCAAAAGGTTGAAATTTTTAAACCGGCCATCGATAAACGTTATCATGAAGAAAAAATCGTGTCACATAGTGAGCGCGAAATCAGATCAACACCGGTAAACTTCGCTGGTGATATTTTGCTATTGGCTGGCGATTGTGATGTAGTTGGAATCGATGAGGCACAATTCTTTGATGAAGCAATAGTTGATGTTTGCAACACTTTGGCAAATCTTGGTAAAAGAGTAATCGTAGCCGGGCTTGACATGGACTACATGGGTAAGCCATTCGGCTCTATGCCCAACCTACTAGCGATAGCCGAATTCGTTACAAAAGTCCACGCCATCTGTGCACAGACTGGTGAACTTGCATCCTTTTCCTTCCGACTAAATGAAAATAAGTCGCAAGTAATGTTGGGTGAAAAAGATAAATATGAAGCGCGCAGTAGAAGAGCATTCGTTGAGGGGATGAAAAAGGAGTCAGAGTTGAAATAATTTTGTTTCGATAAATCCCCTGAAAAAGGATCTGCTCTTTATTTCTTGCAAGCCTGATTCGGAAATATTCTCACTCCATTTTGGTAACTGCTTTGCTTCAATTTCTGAAACAACTCTGAAGAACAAATACATTATCCTCACCATGAGGCGGTGCCACCATCTTCGATTTACAAAATCAGTAGCTATCCAAAGTGCTCTTACATTTAAACTATTTTTAATTTTTCTGATTAGGTCCGCGATGGAATGATCCTCAAATAGATCGAGAAAGAAATTGGTTATAACTACATCAAATTTCATATCTGGAATATTCTCCTCTGTTCCATGGATAAATTGGATTCTCCTGTCATTCTTGGTTTTTCGTTTGGCTAATGAGATCATTTTGAGTGAAGCATCAACATACCAAACGCTGCACTTTGGCTGGACTTTAAATAATTCCAATAGAATCCAACCTGTGCCACCACCAAGAATCAAAATTCTAGAATCGTTGGGAATATTGGGGAAAAAGAGTTTTTGGGATTCCCGAATGCTATTACCAAAAATAAGTTTAGCCAACAAATCATAAACACCAGAGATTGAATCAAAATTATTCCGCTTCATTTGATCAATACGTAAATCAAAGGAATTAAGAATATCGCATCCCCTAACAGTCTGTAACGGTCTTCGTTTGCAGACCAATCTTTGATAACGAGAATCAATCCTAAGATTAAACTCATCGCCACAAGAATTAAAACTTCAATTGGAGCATTTTGAAAATTGTAAATGGATAAACCCAAGGTACATATCAATAGTAGAGTTACAATCCGTTTTGTAATCAAGTTTCCAAATGTGGTTGCGAATGATTTGTGATTATCCAATTCATCTTGACTTATGCCAAACCAAGAAAACAAAATCAAGTTGGTCAGTGCAATAACAAAAAACTGCACGATCAAAATAATTTGCGCTTGGGACAGCAAAGAATTTTTTACGGATAGAGGGATTAGCAAAATACCGCCTGTATACAGAATTGCTCCCATCAATTCTTTCAAGAATTTTAAATACCCCTGAATCAAAAAATAAATGGCAACAATTAATGCAAGAAAAATTCCACCGACAAATACTTGTTTACGAATAAAAAATAATTGAATCAGATCGATTATGAACGCAATACTCAAAAATATAACGAGGGTCTTAAAATATTTTTGATGAAACCGATGCCTCTCGCTAGCAGCTTGGCCTTTTATTCTTTTTGCATCGATCAAATGATCCGCTGTATAAATTATCCAGACTGTGAGTGATAGAGCAATTAATCCGGAAGGGAGAATTTTAATTTGGAAAAATTTCGCAAAGAACAATGTGCTTGAAATGGCTCCAGCGACTATATCTAAACTCAAAATGTTTAGAAGGCGATAAAATCGTAACACGCTTTGCATAAATAAAAAAGTCTCCCGAAGGAGACTTCAAATTTATTCTTTAAATCCGGTTATGCTGATTTCAGAGCTTCAGCACCCGCAACAATCTCAAGGATTTCTTTCGTAATCGCAGCTTGACGCGTACGGTTGTATGTTAAACGCAAATCCTTTAATAGCTCTCCCGCATTTTCAGTTGCCTTATCCATGGCTGTCATACGAGCGCCATTTTCAGCAGCGTTACTATCAAGTACAGACTTAAACAATTGTACTTTCAATGATTTTGGAATCAATCCAGTAATAATTTCTTCCTGATTAGGCTGATAGATATAATCAATTTCTTCAGTCTTTGTTTTTCCTTTCGCAGGAGGAAGAACTGGCAGAAATTGCTCTGT
Source organism: Cyclobacteriaceae bacterium (assembly GCA_049840975.1). GTDB lineage: Bacteria > Bacteroidota > Bacteroidia > Cytophagales > Cyclobacteriaceae > ELB16-189. Next base: position 2,730 of record JASGIR010000099.1, read on the forward strand.
ACGCAAAATCTGAGTCGCTACGTTTTTAAACTCGTTGTAAACTATCTCGATTTTATCGTACTCTCCTTTTTTGAAACTCTCCATCATAAACTGAGCTGCATCAGCAACTTTTTCGAAGGAGAGATCTTGAAAAATGAAAGCGTAATCATTTACAACCGCAAAACCTCTCTTCACAAAAAACTCAGAGGCTTTCTTCCCAATGGGCAAAATCGAAACGTTCTTTTGCTTGTTTTGAGATGAGTATTTCTCATCAATCAGTCTGCTTACAGCTTTGAATACAGAGCTGTTAAAACCTCCGCAAAGTCCACGATCAGAACTAATAGCTACAATTAAAATTTTCTTCTCTTCACGAGTTGAGCTATACCAAGTTGGGCCCTCACTGTCTGCTGCAGATAAATTTTGCAAAAGACCATTTAATTTTTGAGCAAATGGACGCATCTGCATAATGCGTTCTTGCGACTTGCGCAATTTTGCAGCGGCAACCATTTTCATGGCCTTAGTGATCTGCTGTGTAGAGACCACCGATGAAATTCTGCTCTTTACTTCTTTTAAACTTGGCATTTCAAATTTGTTGATTTGATGATCTACGATTCGGCAATCAAATACCTTTACCGAATTATTGAATCACCGAATTAATATTTCGAAGCTAATTCAGTTGCTACTTTCTTTACAACATCCGCATCCGCATCTTCAAACTTACCAACACGGAAATTGTCAAGTACTTGCCTGTTTTGAGCTCTTAACAAAGAGATGAATTCTTTTTCGAATTCTTTCACTTTGCTTACAGGTACGTGATCGATGTAACCACGAGTCGATGCAAGAATCATTGCTACTTGCTCTTCAACTGGAACGGGAGCATACTGAGGTTGTTTCAACACTTCAGTATTTCTACGTCCGCGCTCGATTGTCAATTTCGTAGCAGCATCCAAGTCTGAACCAAATTTTGCGAAAGCTTCCAATTCACGGAATTGCGCTTGATCCAACTTTAAAGTACCTGCTACCTTCTTCATTGATTTGATCTGAGCAGAACCACCCACACGCGATACAGAAATACCTACGTTGATCGCTGGACGGATACCCGAGTTGAACAAGTTTGTTTCAAGGAATATCTGTCCATCAGTAATCGAGATCACATTCGTAGGAATGTAAGCTGATACGTCATTGGCTTGTGTTTCAATGATAGGAAGAGCAGTGAGTGAGCCGCCACCTTTCACCAAGTGCTTAATGCTTGGAGGAAGGTCATTCATTTTTTTTGCGATCTCATCGTTGTTGATAACCTTAGCGGCACGCTCCAACAAACGTGAGTGCAAATAGAATACGTCACCAGGGTATGCTTCGCGGCCCGGAGGTCTTCTCAACAAAAGAGAAACTTCGCGGTAAGCAACAGCCTGCTTTGACAAGTCATCATAGATAACCAATGCTGGTCTTCCGGTGTCACGGAAAAATTCTCCTATTGATGCACCTGTAAAAGGAGCAAAAAACTGCATTGGAGCTGGGTCAGAAGCAGATGCAGAAACAATAACAGTATAAGGCATTGCGCCTGCTTTCTCTAAGGTAGCTGCTACACCAGCAACAGTTGATGCTTTCTGGCCAATTGCTACATAGATACAATAAACTGGCTTGCCAGCTTCGAAAAATTCCTTTTGGTTGATGATAGTGTCAATCGCAACTGCTGTCTTTCCAGTTTGACGATCACCAATGATCAATTCACGTTGACCACGACCGATCGGGATCATCGCATCGATAGCTTTGATACCTGTTTGAAGTGGTTCGTTTACAGGCTGACGGAAAATTACACCTGGAGCCTTACGCTCTAAAGGCATTTCGTAAAGATCACCTGAAATTGGTCCTTTGCCATCGATGGGCTCAGCAAGCGTGTTAACTACACGGCCTAGTAAACCATCACCTACTTTTACTGAACCAATTTGGCGAGTACGTTTTACGGTATCTCCTTCTTTAATGTCTTTTGATTCACCTAGCAATACCGCTCCTACGTTGTCCTCTTCCAAGTTCAAAACAAGAGCTTTTACTCCATTCTCAAACTGGATCAACTCCCCAGCTTGAGCTTGAGTAAGTCCGTAAATACGTGCAACACCGTCACCAACAGTAAGCACAGTTCCTACTTCTTCTAGTTCAGCATCTGTGCGTGACTTAGAAAGTTGTTCGCGGAGGATTGCTGATATTTCTTCGGGTCTAATTTCTGCCATAATATCGTTGTTCGTTATTAGTTAGTCGTAATTAAATTTCTTTCACAAATGAATTATCTGAAAGCTTCACCTTGAGGGCCTGAAGTCTATTCTTTATTGATGCATCGATTTGACGATCTCCAACATTGAGGATAAATCCTCCTATCAGATCTTTATCAATTTTTGTGGTAAGCGCTACTTCTTTTTTATTGCTTAACTTCTTAACCATTGCTTCGATTTCTTTCTTCAATTTATCATCGATAGCGATCGTGGTAGTCACTGTTGCCTTTTCAATTCCTTTATATTGGTTGTAGGCATTTTCAAATTCAGAAGCGATGGAAGGCAACAACGGCTCGCGATTCTTTTTTGTAAGAATGTCGATGACTGCCATTGTCAACGCATGAACCTTGCCTTTGAAAATTGCCTCTAGAATATCTTTCTTTTTATCATGCTTGATGATTGGGCTTTGCAGCATCACCGAGAGCTCGCGGCTTTCGCGACAAGCTTTGTCGAACAATTGCATATCCGCATGCACTTGTTCTAATGCTTTTTGCTCAACAGCAAGACCAAGCAATGATTTTACATACCTCGAAGCTACGCGTGATTCAGCCATTGTTAGTTAAGCTTGAGGTCTTTGATTAAAGTTTCAGTTAATTCTTTCTGAGATTTGTCGTCAGCAAGATTTTTCTTGATGAGCTTCTCTGCTATCTCCAATGAGAATTGAGCTACTTGTGTCTTCACATCCTGGAGAGCTGCTTGCTTCTCTGTATTAATTACTGCTTTTGCATCAGAGATAATCTTGTCTGCTGTTTTCTTTGCGGTGGCCTGAGCTTCTTCCTGAATTTGGTTGCTGGCTGTACGAGCATCGCGTAAAATCTTATCGCGTTCTTCACGCGCTTCTTTCAACAACTTTTCATTGTCAGATTTCAATGATGCCATTTCTTGTTTAGCCTTTTCAGCTGAATCCAGTGCTTGTTGGATAGACTCTTCGCGTTCTTTCAAAGAACCGAGGATTGGCTTCCAAGCAAACTTCGCAAGGATAAGAAACAATCCCACGAAGGTGAGAAGTTGCCAAAGGAAAAGACCAGTACCGGGGGTTAGCAAATCCATAGTATGTTATTTAGTTAACCGTTATTCTATTTTGGTTTTCAATTAAAAAAGAACTCGCCAGACCCATCGTCAAAGCAAGTTCTTTTTGAATCATTTAGCTCTTGAAGGAAATCAAGAGACAAATTACTAGCGCGAACAGAGCAGCTACTTCAACCAAAGCCGCGATTACAAGCATCGCACCTTGAATCTTTCCAGAAGCTTCTGGCTGACGTGCCATAGCTTCCATTGCTGAACCACCGATGCGGCCTACACCGATACCCGCGCCAATTGCTGCGAGACCTGCGCCAATACCAGCACCCATGATCGCGTAGCTGATGTCAAGAAGTAATGAAAACAACATAGAATTTATTGGTTAAGTGAAACAAAAAAACTTTTTAATGATGATCATCTTCAGCGGTAGACATTCCGATATAAAGCGAAGTGAACAATGCGAACACATACGCCTGAATACCTGCCACCAGTAACTCTATCATATTTATAAACACAACTGCTAGCGATGCTCCAATGCCAACAAAGTAGCTATGGAAAATAAACGCAAGGCAGATCAAACTCAAAATCACAATGTGCCCTGCTGTGATTGCCACAAACAAACGAATTGTCAAAGCGAAAGGCTTGGTAAACACACCGATTATCTCAACTGGAAGGATAATTATGCGCAATGGAAGCGGAACTCCAGGAGTCCAAAAGATGTGCTTCCAATAAGATGCATTACCACTGAGGTTGGTGATCAAGAAAGTCAAGATCGCCAGCGTGAATGTAACAGCAATATTTCCTGTAAGGTTAGCAGCCCCTGGAAGAAGGCCGAGCAAGTTTCCAAACAGGATAAAAAAGAACAATGTTAAAATATAAGGTAAATACTTTTCGTAGTGATGGCCAATGTTTGGTTTTACAATTTCATCGCGAACGAAAATCACAATTGGCTCGATGAATGACTGAAGTCCTTTAGGAGCCTTACCCGCATTTTTCTTTGCTGATTGTGCAGCTGAAAGAAGAACAGATAAAAGAACAATTGCGGTGATGAAGAGCATCGCCACATTTTTCGTAATCGACAAATTTAATACTTTTTTTCCTGTCGAGGTCAAAATGATATTTTGCCCTTCAAGTCTGTAACCATTATAATCTACCGTCTGGTGATGTTCGTAAAAATGAGCTGATGAAAAAATGTCCAATCCTTTCTCTTCAGAATAGACAATTACAGGAAGCGGCAGAACAAGATTATCCGTGAAGTGCCATACGGGGGCATCTTTTACGTGTTCAATGATGGTGTTTGTATCAAAAGCTTCTGAACCATGCTCATGACCTTCAATTGCTGTTGAATCAGCGTGGTTTTGAGTAGGAGTTGAGTCCTTATGATTCTCTTCGTGTTGAGCCCAAATTGGAAAGCTAAAGGCAGCAACAAAAATCAGGGCTAAAATCGTGGGAACTGCTGTAAAAAAAGGCTTTCTCATCACTTTTGGGGGAGTCGTTTTTTATGCGACTGCAAAAGTAAAAATTATCCGTAGCCAAAAAAATCTTTGGGAAAATTTTTGCCCTGACTTTTATCAACTTGAAAATAAACCGCAAAACTCAAATTATTTTGGGTAGCTGAGTTAGTTGGCGTATTCGCTCAGAAACTTAACTCGCATGAGTCGCACATCCTCCTCGCTATAACCTTTTAGTTCGGCCATAGCTTCGGACATGCTATCAGTTTCGCTGTTGAGGAAGTAATCGTAAATCTCTTCCTGTTTTGAATCGTCAAGCACATCATCAATGTAATAATCGACATTGAGTTTAGTTCCGCTATAGATGATGTTTTCCATTTCTGTTAGCAATTCCTCAAAACTCAATGCCTTGCTTTCGGCTATTTCCTCTAAGTCAACCTTACGGTCAATTTGCTGAATAATAAAGATTTTAATTTTCGATTTATTGACTGACGATTTTACAACCACATCAGCAGCGGTTTCGATATCGTTGTCGTCAACATATTTTTCAATCAATTCCAAAAATTCCTTTCCAAACTTATTGACCTTACCCATGCCCACACCGTTCACGCCAGCCATTTCTTCCTTGGTGGTTGGATAGGTTGTGGCCATTTCCTCGAGCGAAGGATCTTGAAAAATCACATACGGAGGAAGATCTTTTTCTTTAGCTACTTTCTTACGAAGCACCTTAAGCATTTCGAAAAGCTTCTCGTCATACGATTTCGAAACTGGCGTGCGCTCGCTTGATTCTTCTTCCTCAATATCGGTTGTGAAATCGTGATCACGAGCCAATTCAATTTCATGCGGCTTCTTCAGAAAGGCAAGACCCTTTTGTGTGATCTTAAGTACTCCGATGTTGTCAATATCTTTTTCTAAATACTGATAGATCAAAGCTTGACGAATTACTGATTTCCAGAAATCAGCATCTTCCGTATCTCCTTTGCCATAGATAGGCAGATCAAAATGTGCGTAGCTTTTTACGTATTCATCTTCAACACCACGAATCACATTCACTAAGTGAGCCAATCCAAAACGCTCGTTGGTTTGTTTTACTGCTTCAATAGCAATCCCAACAAATTCAGAGCCCTCAAATCGTTCACGTGGATTTGTGCAGTTGTCACACATGCCACAGTTCTTGCCTTGATATTCTTCACCGAAATAATGCAGCAATTGTTTTCTTCTACACACAGGTGATTCCGAATAGAATTCCATTTCTTGCAAAAGAATTCTTGCGTTCTCACGCTCCTGAACTGATTTGTCTTTATTGAATTTTTCTAGCTTGCTCAGATCGTTGTGACTGTAAAACATCAAGCACAAGCCTTCGAGTCCGTCACGGCCGGCACGACCCGTTTCTTGATAATAACCCTCCAAAGATTTCGGAACATCGTAGTGAACTACAAAGCGGACATCTGGTTTATCGATGCCCATACCAAAGGCGATTGTCGCAACAATGATGTTTACTTCTTCATTCAGAAAATCATCTTGGTTTTTCATCCTCACATCAGGATCAAGACCTGCGTGATATGGAGCCGCTTTAAATCCATTTACATTTAAGAGCTCTGCAATCTCTTCAACTTTTTTACGGCTAAGGCAATAAATTATTCCCGACTTGTCTTTATGATCTTTTAAGAAACGAATGAGTTGTTTCTTAGTCTCTTTTTTCGGTCTGACTTCGTAATACAAATTTTTCCTATTGAAAGAAGAGATGAACACATCTGCTTCTTCCATTTGCAAATTCTTTTGAATATCGAGCTGAACTTTGGGTGTCGCAGTAGCAGTTAGCGCGATCACATTCATTTCACCCAGTTGAGCGATCATCTGCTTTATCTTCCGATACTCTGGACGAAAATCATGACCCCACTCAGAAATACAGTGAGCCTCGTCAATGGCAACAAAAGAGATATTTACTTTTTGAAGAAACTCAATGTTCTCTTCTTTAGTCAAAGATTCAGGAGCAACGTATAACAATTTTATTTTTCCAGAGATCGCATCCTTGCGAAGTCTTGTGATCTCACCTTTGCTGAGTGTTGAGTTGAGAAATCGTGCATTGATACCGTAAGCATTGAGCTGATCTACCTGATTTTTCATTAGAGCTATCAGCGGAGAGATGACAATAGCGAGTCCATCATTGACCATCGCTGGAAGTTGGTAGCAAAGTGACTTGCCCGCTCCGGTAGGCATGATCACAAACGTGTTTCGCCCACCCAATAAGTTTTTGATTACTACCTCTTGATTACCGCGAAAGTTGTCGTAACCAAATATTTCCTTGAGTTTACCTTTCAAAACATCTTTCTCTTCTGCCACCAACATATTCTTACTAATAAAATTTTTCCTCGACCAAAACCGTTCTTAACTCTATTTTTTTCAGGGGAATGAAGATAATAAAAAAAATGTGGATAACCTCCAAGCATGTAAGAAAAATGAGCCTTTTGCATAGTCTCTTTATGAACGACAAACTCGTTGAAAAATGATTTGAAATATTACAAATGGTCCAATTTTATTTTGACATTAAACACATCAATTACTTTTTTATCTTAGTGGTTTCCAATCTGGAAAATCAATGAATAAAAATTTGTATGTCGTGCTGATGGCCGGTGGTGTGGGCACGCGTTTTTGGCCATACAGTCGCAATTCTCATCCGAAGCAGTTTCTCGATGTAATGGGCACTGGAAAAACCTTGCTTAGGTCAACCTTCGAACGGTTTCTATCTCTTTGTCCTCTTGAGAATATTCTCGTGGTTACACACGAAGAACATGTAACTCTCACAAGACAGCAAATTCCGGAATTGAATGAATCTCAAATCCTTGCCGAGCCTATGCGTAAGAATACTGCTCCATGTATTGCTTATGCTTGTCATAAAATCAAAAAAATAAATGAACAAGGAATTATTATTGTCAGTCCTGCCGATCATTTGATTTTGAATGAAGTGGATTTTCAGCAGACTGTGTTAAAAGTTGCTGAACATGTCAAACAAGACAAACTCATCACTCTCGGAATAAAACCGACACGGCCCGAAACCGGTTATGGATATATTCAATTCATTGAAAGTAAAAGTCCTTTAAAAAAAGTAAAGACTTTTACAGAGAAGCCAGAGCTAGCTCTTGCAAAAAAATTTATTGATAGTGGTGACTTCGTATGGAATGCTGGTTTATTCATTAGCAGTGTTCAATCATTTTTAGATGCGTTCAAAAAATACTTGCCCGAGATGTCTGAGATTTTTGATGATGCCGCAGAAAAGATTTCAACCCCTGAAGAGAAAGCGGCCATCAGAACTGCATACGGGCAAACAAAAAGTATTTCGATTGACTATGGCATTATGGAAAAAGCTGATAATGTATACGTTTGGCCGAGTCAATTTGCTTGGAGCGATTTAGGATCTTGGGCTTCACTGCATGAACTTTCCCCGAAGGATAAAAACAATAACGCAATAGCTGGTGATGCTCTCATTTACGACACTCGCAATTCAATCATTAAATCGGGTAACGATAAATTAGTCGTAGTGCAAGGATTAAATGGATATCTCGTTGGCGCATTTGACAATGTGATTATTGTCTGTGAGAAAGATAAAGAAGATTTGTTCAGAAGGTTTGTAAACGACCTAAAGGCAAAACCAAATGGCGGAGAATTTCTCTGAACAATTTCTTTCGGTCTTCGTGGGCTTCAAAATTAATTCCACTCGTCCAACCTTAAATGATAAAATCTTTCAAACTTTGAGTTCAGCCATTTTTTAAGGATGTCGAAAATAAAGCAACTCGCGGGTGAAACCATTCTTTACGGTCTCGGTAATATGGTGCCAAGACTTCTGAATTTCTTATTGTTCCCGATCCATACTCTTTTTTTTCGACCTGATGAATACGGACCATACACACTTTTGATGGCCTGTGTTGGCGTTCTTAACATCGTTTACAGTTTAGGAATGGAGACCACCTATTTCAGGTTTGCCACAAAACCTGATGCTGACGAAAAGAAAGTTTTTAATCTTTCACTTACAGCAGTCATCTCTATCGGTCTTATTCTTTCATTTATCTTCATCCTGTTCGCCTCATCATTTAGTTCGTTGCTTGGGGTGAGTGGTCATGAAAATTACATCGTCTGGCTTTCAGTAATTATGTTTGTAGACAACATCGCAAGCATTCCATTTGCAAGACTGCGTCTACAAAAAAAACCTTTCCATTTTGCTGCCTTCAAGATTTCCAATGTTCTTATCCAAATTGGATTGACGCTTTACTTTCTATACTTCGCTTTTGATCCCGTTATCGGAATCGGTTATCTCTTCCTGGCTAATTTAATCGCCAACGTTTTTTACCTATTGTTCTTTTTCAAGACTCTCACTTCATGGCGACCATCATTTGATTCAGAAGTTTTTCCATCGATGTTGAACTATGCTTATCCGATCATGCTTACAGGTGTCGCAGGGATGATGAACGAATTCTTTTCACGATTAGCCCTTGAAAAATGGCTGCCTGAAAATTTCTATCCAGGTCGAAGCTCTGCGTTTGCGTTGGGTGTATTTGGTGCCTGTTACAAATTTTCAGTATTCATGAACTTAACCGTACAGGCTTTCCGCTTGGCGGGAGAACCGTTTTTCTTTCGAATGCCAACGATAAAAATTCGCCCGCGCTTTTCGCCAGAGTCAATCACTATTTTATCATTGTTTGTTGCATCATTCTATTAGGTGTAAGCATCAACATGGACCTGCTCAAATTTTTGATGCGGAAGCAAGAATACTGGGAAGGTTTGAACATCGTTCCTCCCCTTTTGTTGGGCTATTTATTTCTTGGCATTTACTACAACTTCAGTGTGTGGTTCAAACTGACGGACAAGACTTATTTTGGGACGTTCATCACTTTGGGAGGGGCCGTATTAACCATTGCAATGAATTTCATCTTGATACCAGTTGCCGGGTACTATGGAAGCAGTTGGGCTACGGCAATTGTCTATGGACTAATGATGGTAGCTTGTTATTTCCTTGGGCAGAAATATTTTCCGATTCCATATCGCGTAATCAGCGGCATTCTTTATCTCACTTTCACTTATGGATTGGTCGTATTAGTAAATTCCTTTTCATTTTCAAACCAAATCATTGCTACCGCGTTTCACATAGTAGTGATTGGTCTTTACGTAGGCGTTGTGTACTTGGTTGAACGAAAGAATCTTTTTTCAGCGTTTACTTCAGCCCCAGTCAAATAATATTCAGCCTTTCGAGCTGATTTATTTTTACCTTTACTGATTCAACGCCTTCAGGTTTGAAAATAAAATTTGCATTCACGTTTATTTTGGTTGGCCTCTGTAGTTTCTCAATCCTCGCGCAACGAGGGAAAAAGAAACCCAAAGAAGACGCCTTTGCGTCTGTTAAGTCATCAGAAGCTGAAAGGATTTTCACCGAGGGAGAGAAAAATTTTATTCTTGAGGATTACACCAAGGCGCTTTTTTATTTTCAACAAGCATTGGAGTACACACCTGACAATGCGACCATTCACTATAAGATTGCAGAAATTTATTTGAAGGGGAACACTGAGGGTGACTTTCAACGTGCAGCGCAGAGTATTGAAACCGCGCTGAAGCTCGACAAGAAGAATAAATATTTCTACTTACTAGCATCTCACATTTATTCGAACCAAAGACAACTAGATAAAGCTGCCCAAACACTGGAGAGCATGATCAAAGAAGTAAGTGGTAGCGAAGAGCATCTCTATGACTTGGCTGGAATTTATCTTCAGAACAACAAACTAGATGAGGCACTGAGGACATATAATCAGGCCGAAGCTGCACTTGGCATCAACGAACTTTCTTCTTTACAAAAGCAACGCATTCTTCTTGAAAAAGGAAAAATGAATGAAGCTCTTGCAGAAGGTGACAAATTGATTTTAGCATTTCCAGATGAAGAGCGATATGTGCTAGCACAAGCTGAAATACTTTCGCAGCAAAATCAAGCTCAGCGAGGTATTTCCTATCTAGAAAAATTTATAGCAAGCCATCCAGATGCGGGGAATGCAAAAGTATTGCGTGCGGGACTTTATCACGACATCGGACAAGAACAAAAATCTCGCGAACTGGTCGATCAACTTTTTGATGACTCCGATGTCTCCATCACCAGCAAAGTATTGATGCTTGGAACATTTAATGCAACTCTTTCCCAAAACAAAGGCAAGAAAATAGTGGACCAGGATTTTGAAAACTTTGTAATAGGGCTTTATAAAAAATTAGAAACAAATAATCCAAATGATGCTGACGTGCATTTAGTCGGTGGTGATTTGTATTTGATGCTTGAGAAAAATCCTGATGCTTGCCGCGAATACCTAAAAGCGATCAATTGCGGAGCGGGAAGTTTTGAAGCTTGGCAAAATCTATTGTTCTTAGAAACACAAGCAAGTCAATCCGATAGCGTTATCGTTCATGCCGAACGAGCGCTTGAGTTTTCCTAACCAAGCCATGATCTATTATTTCAATGGCATTGCCTACAGCCGCAAGAAAAATTACAGAGAAGCTGAGCGCACATTGGAACAAGCAAAAAAACTTTCAGCTGGTAACATCAATCTGTTGGTGGAAATTAATAGTATGCTGGGCGATGCCTATAATGCTTCCAAAGATTACGACAAGTCAGACCAAGCTTATGACGCTGCACTTGGTTTGAATCCCAACAATGATTACGTGCTCAACAATTACAGTTATTTTCTCTCACTTAGAAAAGTCAATCTTGATAAGGCTGAGAAGATGTCGGCTCAGTTGATTAAAAGTCATCCGACCAATACTGCTTATTTAGACACTTATGCATGGGTATTGTTTCAGGAAAGCAAGTACAAAGAGGCAAAAAAAATAATGGAAAAAATCGTTTCCTCTGAATCTGCCAATGCTACTCACTTTGAACACTATGGAGATATCCTTTATCAACTTGGCGATATCGATGAAGCAGTAGTGCAATGGCAAAAAGCCAAATCTCTTCATGGCGACAACGAAGTGCTCAGCAAAAAGATCAACAGCCGGAAAATCAATTAAGGGCTAGCCGTTAAAATAATTTTTAAAGAAACGTTAATTATTAACTTAGCAGATAATTGTAAGTCCCACTCTATGTTGGCTAAACGAATCGTGGTCCTCCTAATTTGCCTGGCATGTCTTTCCGCATGTCATCGAAAAATTACACCTATACTTCCTCCAGCTCCAAAGTCAATTGACGTGCAGTCTATCGATTTTGATTATTTACAAGGCAAAGCGAGATTGATTTTCCGCGATAACGCAAAAGAACGGGAAGTAAAAGCCCACATTCGAATAAGGAAAGACAGCGTGATCTGGATGAAGCTAACCTTTATAGGTATTCAAGGTGGAGCAGCTTTAATCAACAAAGATTCAATCACAATTGTGAGCGACCTTCAAAAAGAATATTATGTTTTCGATTATGCCGAGCTGTCGAGAAAATTCAATTTTAAAATCAATTATCAAGTAGTACAGGCTGCACTGCTGGGGAATCCAATTATCCCTAAAAGACAAGAAGATGAAATTGGTGAAGATTCCTTCTTCAATAAGCTCACACAAAAAGAGGGCACTATCACCATTCAAAATTTGATTAACAAAACAACCAAAAAACTAGAGCGAGTTGATCTCGTAGAATCCGGCACCGGAAACTCAGTGAAAATAAACTATTCTGATTTTCAAGCCGTAGGCGACAAGCTTTTCCCTTACAAAGGAATGATTGACGTTTTGTATAAAGCTACTTCCGGCTTAATCACAAACACCATAGTTTTTGAATACTCCAAAGCTGAAGTTGGCACAAAAGAGCTTCGTTTTCATTTCAGGATTCCTAAGCGTTATGATCGCAGGTAAGAAAATAATTTTTATCTGGTTCATTATTTTCGCGTGCTCATCTTTTTCCTTCGCACAGAAAAAAAACAAATCACAGCTTCAACACGAACGCCAAGAAAATCTTGAGAAGATTAAGGAGACAGAAAAAATTCTAGAAGAAACTTCCAAGGAGAAAAAAAATACGTTAGGCGAATTAGTAGCTCTTAACAGACGAATCAATCAACAAGAAAATCTGATTGGCTCAATCAAAAGTGAAATCACTTTGCTGGAGGCTGACATCGATGAAGACAATCAAATCATTGATGCGCTCGAAAAAGATGTTGCTAAACTGAAAGAAGAATATGCCGCCATGGTATACGCTGCTCAAAAGGCGAGCGGTAAAACAGATAAATTAATGTTGCTTTTTTCAGCCGAATCTTTTGACCAATTGCTCATGCGTTTGAAATACATGCGGCAATACGGAAAAGCCAGGCAAGAGCAAGCGAGTGCAATCAGCAAAACGCAGTCGCTTCTTTCTACTCAAGTGAAACAAACTGAAATCAAGCGAAACGAAAAGCAGTCTCTTTTGAGTGACGAGCTAAAGCAAAATGAACAACTTGCCGGCCTAAAACAAAAACAGAAAAAAGTTGTTCGCAATCTAGAAAAAGAAGAAAAGCGTTTGAAGCGAGAGTTGGATGACTCCAAAAAAGCTGTTGCCGAACTCGATCGCCTGATTGCCAAGCTTATCAAAGATGAAATGGAACGTGCAGCACGCGAAGCCAAAGCGCACGACAAAAACAAATTGAAAGAAGTAACTACAGCTTACGAGATCACTGCGCTCTCGGCTTCATTTGAAGAGAATAAGAGAAAATTTCCTTGGCCGGTCTCTGGCTTCGTCTCACAAAGGTTTGGTCGCCAAATGCATCCAGTGCTGAAGGGGATCGAAGTTCAAAACGATGGCATTAATATTCAGACAAAACAAAACGAACCCGTACGAGCTGTATTCAATGGTGAAGTTCGGACCATTGGCTTCATTCCGCCATACGGCAACGCGGTGATTTTGAGTCATGGCGAATACTATACGGTTTACTATGGACTCAAAGACGTTTTTGTGAAACCTGGGCAAAAGGTAACGACCAGTGAAGAGTTGGGGCGCATCAGATCTATGGCCGATGGAATTTCCGAATTACGTTTTCAGATTAGAAAAAATATTGACACCCTTGACCCTGAGCTGTGGCTCCGAAATTAATCACCAATTTGGAGTTGGGTCATTGATAAATTAATTGTTAATTTTACAGGCTTAATTCTTAATTAATATGAAAGCAATCCTCTTGTTAGGAATGCCCGGCATGGGCGAGTGGGTGGTAATCGGTTTGTTTGTACTTATTTTTTTCGGAGCTAAAAAAATCCCTGAGTTTGCTAAAGGTCTAGGGAAGGGTATCCGTGAGTTTAAAGATGCCGTTAAAGATGTGAAGAAAGAAGTGGATGATGCTGGCAAAGAAGTGCCTCGCATAGACGAAAAGTAATTTTCGTAACTGCTCTTCCAAAAATCTGCATCTTAAAAAATTGAGTTAAACGTAATTGCTTTTACGCAAATTGCGTTTGAATTATAAAACTCAAATAACATCTGACTTTAAGTTAGAAGATGAGAAAAATTGTTGCGGCCATTTTTACTTTGATTTCTTTAAGCGCAGTTGCACAAACTGCGGAGAAAGACTCGCTACTCCTCTCTATTCCGACCGATTCTTTAGCCATTAAAGATTCTGTTAAAACAGAGCTTATAAGTTTGCCATCGGATTTAGATTTTGCTCCAGCCGATGATTCACCAGAATTAGTCGCTGATCGATTGAACTGCTTGGAAAGAACCATTGCACTTCCTTACAACAGCAAGGTGCATGGGTTCATCGAATACTTTACCGTGCGCGATCGTGAGTACACTCGATCCATGCTCAGAAAAAAAGATCTGTATTTTCCGCTGTTCGAAAAAAAACTAAAAGAGTACGGACTCCCTGACGAGCTCAAATACTTGAGCATTATTGAGTCCGCATTAAATCCACGTGCATATTCAGCCGCCCACGCTGTCGGCCTTTGGCAATTTATGTCCGGCACAAGCAGATATCTTGGTTTACACAATGATTGGTCTATCGATGAGCGGATGGATCCAGAACTTGCGACTGATGCAGCCTGTCGATATTTATCTCAGCTTCATTCTATTTTTAATGATTGGCATCTTGCACTTGCGGCTTACAATTCGGGACCAGGAACTGTGCGGTGGGCCATTCGTAGATCGGGCTACAAAAAAACTTTTTGGGAGGTCTATCCTTTTCTCCCACGCGAAACCAGATCATATGTGCCTCAGTTCATTGCTATGATTTACGCTATCAACTATGCAGAGTCTCACAATTTGCATGAATTGGCTCGTGAGGAATTCATGCCCCACGATACCATCGTTGTTAACAAGTTTTTTCATTTTGAATCATTTTCAAAACTGACAGGATCTTGCACAGATGATCTCTTGTTGCTGAATCCGACAATTAGAAAAAATGCTGTGCCTGAAGATGGTCAGGCAAGAGTGATTAAGATCCCGAAAGGATTTAAAGAATCTTTTTCGCCCAAAAGAAAAGAGATATTAGATTCTGTTGCCACTGCAAAAAAAGATTGGGAAGTTTTAGCCAAAAAGATGAGCGACAACACCTATGGTCGAGATCGAAACATCTATTATGTAAAATATGGTGATGCTCTCGGTACTATTGCTCAACGTTTTGGAGTGAGTATTAAGAGCCTTAAGCAATGGAACAATCTTCGTAGTAACATGATACGCACCGGTCAGCGATTAATTATCTGGCTTGCTCCATCTTCAAAAGCTTCAGTGAATATTCCCGTACCAACTCCTTCCATAATTATCTCGACCGAAGCGAAGACATATACCGTGCAGCCCGGTGATACACTTTGGGATATTTCAAAGAAGCTTCCTGGGATTACGATTGAGAAACTCAAAGAGCTTAACAAGTTGAAAGGAAGTAAGCTTCAGCCTGGCCAAAAATTGATTGTTGGGTAATTAAAAATCCCTTTTTAAAACTTCTCCACTCAAAGCATCCCGATGGTGTATAGGTCCATCAATCGATTTTAAGAAGCCACCATGTCGTTTGGCAAATTTTGCTTGTATCTCTCCGATTATTGAAACCGCTATCTCATCCGGGGCTTCAGCGCCAATATCTAAACCAATGGGAGAATGTATCCGCTGCAAATCTTCCTCGCTAACATATATCCCTTCTTTCGAAAATTCATTCAGCATTTTATCGAAACGTTTCCGAGGTCCTAAAATGCCGATATATGTAGTTTCTGTTGGCAAAAGTTTTTGCAAAACATCTTTGTCATAATCATAATTGTGCGACATAAGTACACACGCAGTATGAGCTGTGATTTCAAAATCGCGATCAATAAATTCTCTCTGGCAAAACGAAAGTTTAGCGTCAGGAAAAAAAACCGGAGCAAGATGCGCAACACACTCATCAGTGACTTCTACATTCCATCCTAGGGATCTGGCCAATTGGCTAACAGGCCTTGCATCAAATCCCCCACCAAAGAGCAACAGTGAAATTGTTGGATGAATCAATTCAAGAAAAACATCTGCTTCTTCTCCATCAATCAAATACTTCTTTACTTCTGATTTTTTTGAAAAGAAAAGCTGCTTCAAATCTTCAACAATTGAATCAATCGCATTTCCAAAGATTATTCCTCGATCGTCAATCAATATCTTTTCACCCAAATGAGATGATGAAAAGAAAGTAGCGAGAGCAAGCTGTTTCTTCGACAATACAAATTGCTCAAATATTTTTATTGGATTTTTTACATCTAGCGGATTAACAGGTTCGAAGAGAACATCAATCATCCCGTTACATCCTAAACTTATTCCTAAATTTTGATTACTCTCTTCGCGAGTATCATAGGTGACAGTTAGCCCAACATTTTCATTCATGACTTTTCGCGCTTTGCGCAGCGCATCACCCTCAAGGCAACCTCCGCTGATAGAACCTGTCCAACGACCATCGTCAGTGATCAACATTCGTGCTCCTGGACCTCTATATGAAGAGCCTCGTACTCGCACAACAGTTGCCAACGCTGCTTTACGATTTTTAAAATCGATTTGCTTGAAAGCATCCACAACTGCAATAAAATCCTTCATACCTAACAAAAATAATCAATCCATTGTCGATTATTTTCGTCACAACTAAATTGGTTCTGCTATTTTTGCGCAAATCTTTTTTTATGAAATACGATGTAGTCGGGATCGGCAACGCTCTAGTAGATATTGTTACGGAAGTGGAATACGATTTTTTCCAAAAGAATAATGTTGAAAAAGGGTTAATGACATTGGTTGATGAAAAGCGTCAGCAGGAACTTATGCTCGCGATCGACATGAAAAAGAGCAAAAAGAGTGGTGGTGGTTCCGCAGGGAATACAATAGTCGCTCTCAACCAATTTGGCGGGAAAGGATTTTATTCTTGTTTAGTAGCTCATGATGAGTTGGGGAAATTTTTCTTGGACGATCTTCACCATCATGATGTAAAAACAAATCTGAAATATGAAAATTGCCCAACGGGACATACGGGTCGTTGTTTGGTGATGACATCGCCTGATGCGCAACGCACCATGAACACATTTTTAGGAGTGAGCTCGTTTCTTTCAACTGATCATTTGGATGAGGACGCCATAAAAAATTCTAAATACGTTTACCTCGAAGGATACTTAGTGGCCAGTCCTAAAGGGCTTGATGCAATGAAGGCAGCTAAGAAAATTGCTGAACATCACAAAGTCGATGTGGCGTTGACATTTTCAGACCCGAGCATGGTAAAATATTTTTCACAACAGATGAATGAAATTGTTGGAGCAAGTGTGGATTTGCTTTTTTGCAACGATGAAGAAGCGATGATTTTCACTGGCACTAGTTCTCTAGCAGAGGCAAGAGAGAAATTAAAACAATCGGCTAAAAAATTTGTGGTTACGCTTGGGGCCAATGGCGCACTTGTTTATGATGGCGATACTTTCATTACCATCGAGCCTTACAAAGCAATTGCAGTGGACACCAATGGTGCAGGAGATATGTTTGCAGGTGCATTTCTCTACGGAATCACTCACGGACATAGCTATGCAAGCTCAGGCAAACTTGCATCATTGGCATCTTCGCACGTAGTTCGTCAATGGGGACCACGACTTCAGAAAAACGAAGTGCAAAAAATTCTAAGTGAACTTAAGCCTTAAGGCTATTTCTCGATCTTCTCTACCCTCAACAGAAAAATGCAGCCATAAAAAATCTTAACGATTTGGGGGTAACTATTTCAATGGCTGAATAAAAGTAAATTCCTGCTCCTTACTATTTAATAAGTCAAACTTGTCGTTTGATAAATAGAAATGCATCCGCCTTGTTTTCCTAGAGTGTTGATTTCATCTTCAACTTAAGGTTCTGGCCAGAACTGAAAATTAATCTTATAATTAAACAACTGTTGTGTTTCCTGGGCTTGGAATGGCTACGGGATGTGTTGGTGGAGCCGTACTTGGCGGTGCAATGGGGTTTATTACAGGTGTTGCTGGATCTGTTCTACAAGACCTTCTTTTCGGATAATTAATTATGAAAAAAAGGCTTGTTATTACCTCAATAATAAATTTCCCTATTTGGCTTCTTATCAATAAATATCTATTTGATAAAAGTTGGGTATCAAGTTTATTTGGTGCTGTCTTTTGGGTGATGATGTTTGATATCGGAATGCTCTTCTTTATCAAATGGTGGGCTAAAAAGGTCGAAGAACAAAGAAAAAAATAAGCACAGATCGAGAGGTCTTAAGCCTCTCGATCTTTATCATTATTTCCTCACTGTTTCCACCCTCAACCCAACCGCTAAAATTCCAGGGATAGTGTCCATTCGCATAAACTGTTGGATGTTCATTTTGTAAGTACCTACCTTTTTGAATGTGTGATTTTTGATCAGAGAAAACTGGTGATCGTAAATATCGCCAATGCTGCTACTCCCAAAAGGCTTCCCTGTTTTTTGATCAAACAAATAGACAGCTATTAACTCTTTAGAAATCGTTGTGCTGTCTTGAGCTTTCAATTGATAATTCACAAACAGGCGCGCATATGGATAATCAATGGAGTTACGTACATCCATTAACAGATTATACTTTTTAGTTGTGTCAGCTATTTGGAATTCGAAGGTAGCTGGTTCATTTATTTTCCAAGCTCGATCTTTAAAATCGACATTGGTTTCATAAACACGATTAGAGTCACAGCTAAACATCAGCAAAATCATACCAGCGAAAAAAAGCACTCTCATTTTCCCTGATTTGGATTTGGCCTGTTCTGGTTTCTTTGATTAGGATTTTGATTCCTGTTTTGGTTGTTTGGCCTCTGGTTCCCCTGATTTGGTTGGTTAGGATTTCTGTTACCTCGATTTTGATTGTCTCGGTTATCGCGGTTGCGATTCCTGTTTCGATTTTTATTTCGTCCTTTATTTTGAAATTTCTTATCAAGGCTTGCTAAGTCACTATTGAGTGTTGCTATTGGAGCTTTAACTTCTTCTTGATTCAATTCAAGACTTGCTGGTTTTTTTCCGCTTCTGTTCATCTCCAAAATTTCATTCACGCGGTCAGCATTCAAAGCATACCAATTATTTTCTTCTTTGTAGGCAAACCACATAATCTTTCTGAAAATGTCGGTCTTCTGCAAACGTGCCTCTCCTTTTTCTGTAAGTAATGGAGCTTCCACTTCTGGAATAAATTTTAACGCCTCCATGTACGTCTCCAACTCGTAATTGAGGCAGCACTTTAACCTGCCGCACTGGCCTGAAAGCTTGCTTGGATTGAGTGACAGATTTTGATATCGAGCCGCGCTCGTTGCTACATTTTTAAAATCACCAAGCCAAGTGGAGCAACATAATTCTCTTCCGCAAACGCCAATACCACCAAGTCGTCCAGCTTCTTGCCTCAGAGAAATCTGGCGCATCTCGACACGCACTTTAAATTCAGCGGCTAGCACTTTTATCAATTCACGGAAATCAACGCGTTCGTCAGCAGAATAATAAAAAACGGCTTTTGTATTGTCAGCTTGAAACTCCACATCTGAAAGCTTCATGCTCAAATTCATTTTGCGGATAACTTCACGTGCATGATACAATGCAGGCAGCTCGCGTTTCTTTACATCTTCAAATTTTTCTAAGTCTTTCGTGTGGGCAATCCGATAGACCTTTCTGATCTCATCATCATTGGCGACTTTTTTCTTTTGCATTTGCAGTCGCACCAATTCGCCTTGCATAGAAACATAGCCGATGTGATGGCCCGTCATTGCCTCAACTACAACCGCATCACCAGTATGAAGTAAAATATTATCAGAGTTGCGATAAAAATCTTTTCGTCCATTTTTGAATCTGATCTCAGCAACATTAAAACGATCCTCGGACGGCATGTCCATATTGCTGAGCCAATCGAACACATTCATTTTATTGCAGCCACCAGTGCCACAAGCACCGTTGTTGTTGCATCCTGCTACTTTACCGTCTTTATTTTTAGTACCGCATGCGCAGCCCATGAATTTCTAGATTAAAAAGTTTAAAGTTAGTCTGTTGCGGTGGTTCGGGCAAATCGTTCCTTCAGTTGAAAAACTCCATCAAATCAGTGCCAATATCTGTGCGTGAATATTTTCCGTCCCAATTAATCTTTGAAACTGTTTTGTAAGCATTTTCTTTCGCTTCCTTCAAGGATTCTCCTTTACCCGTCACCGCCAATACCCGTCCACCATCGGTTACAATTGCTCCATCTTTCATTTTTGTTCCTGCATGGAACACTTGAGCCAATAATGTTTCATTCAATCCTGAAATTATTCTACCCTTCTCATAGTGATCTGGATAACCGCCAGCGGCAAGAACAACTGTCGTAACAAAAGAAGGATCAATTTCTATAGATTTATTTTTCAATTCACCTTTGGCACAAGCCTCGAGTAAATCAACAAAATCACTTTTAATGCGCATCATCACCGATTGGGTCTCGGGATCACCCATTCGAGCGTTATACTCGATCACATAAGGTTCTCCCTTTACATTCATCAGACCAATGAAAATAAACCCGTTGTAAGAAATATTTTCGTTTTTCAATCCTTGAATTGTCGGCTTGACAATTTTCTCCTCCACTTTCTTCATGAAAGATGAATTCGCAAACGAAACTGGTGAGACCGAGCCCATGCCCCCAGTGTTCGGCCCAGTATCACCATCGCCTATTCGTTTGTAATCTTTCGCTTCTGGAAGAATAACGTAATCCTTTCCATCTGTGAGAACGAAAACAGAAAGCTCAATCCCATCCAAAAATTCTTCAATCAAAACCTTTGAGCTTGCCTCACCAAATTTTTTTTCTTGAAGCATTTCACGAACAGCTGTCTTTGCTTCTGTCAACGAAGGAGAGATAACCACTCCTTTACCTGCTGCTAGTCCATCGGCTTTCAAAACAAAAGGAGGCTGAAATTCTTCTAAATATTTCTCTGCATCCCCAGATTGATCACTAAAAAAAGTTTTTGCTTTTGCGGTTGGAATATGATGACGAAGCATGAATTGTTTGGAAAAATCTTTGCTTCCTTCCAACTGTGCTCCCGTTTTCCCTGGACCGACCATCAAAATATTATTCAGTTTTTCATCGGCTGAAAAATGATCGCGAATCCCTTTTACAAGCGGAACTTCCGGGCCAACCAAAACCAAATCAATTTTTTGATCAAGACAGAATTTGCCTAGCTGCATAAAATCATCAACAGCTATTGAAACATTAGTGGCTACTTGAGCTGTACCGGCATTACCTGGAGCGACAAATAATTTTTCGCATTTAGGGCTTTGCTTGATCTTCCAAGCGAAAGCATGTTCACGTCCTCCACTACCGATTACAAGGATGTTCATTAAAGATTACGAATTAATGATTGCGATTACGATTTTATTTTCGGCTATAGTTCGGAGCCTCGCGTGTAATAGAAACATCATGCGGGTGACTTTCTGTAACACCGGCCGTTGTGATCTTCACAAATTTTGCGTTTTTCAATTTCTCAAGATTCTTCGCTCCACAATAACCCATACCCGCACGAAGACCTCCTACCATTTGATATAGGACCTCAGCGACAGAACCTTTGTATGGCACTCGCCCTGAAATTCCTTCAGGCACTAATTTCTTGATATCATCTTCTACATCCTGGAAATAGCGATCCTTGCTTCCGTCCTCCATCGCTTCAATGGATCCCATGCCGCGGTAAGACTTGAATCTCCTTCCTTCATAAATAATTACTTCACCAGGCGCTTCTTCTGTGCCTGCCAAAAGCGAGCCGACCATTACGCTATCAGCACCAGCTGCAAGAGCTTTCACAATGTCTCCTGAAAAGCGAATTCCACCATCAGCAATTATTTTGGCCGGAGAGCCTTTTAGTGCTTTGGCCGCCTCGTAAACTGCAGATAACTGTGGAAGGCCCACGCCAGCAACTACTCGAGTTGTACAAATACTTCCAGGACCAACACCAACTTTCACTGCATCGGCTCCAATTTTTGCCAGCGCTTTTGCTGCATCACCGGTAGCTATGTTTCCAACAACTAATTCCAATTCAGAAAATTTCTTTTTTACTTTTTTGGCAGCCTCCATAACACCTTTTGAGTGACCATGCGCTGTATCAATACTAATCACATCAACGCCTGCATTTTTTAATGCTTCAATGCGATCCATTATATCGTGGGTTACGCCCACAGCTGCGCCCACACGCAATCTTCCAAATTCATCTTTACATGCATTCGGCTTGTTTTTCTTTTTCAGGATGTCCTTATAAGTGACAAGGCCAGTAAGTTTTCCTTTTCTATTAACGACCGGAAGTTTTTCGATTTTATAATTCTGCAAAATGACTTCTGCTTTCTCAAGTGTAATTCCTTCGGGGGCCGTTATCAAGTTTTCTTTAGTCATGATCTGTTCAATTGGTTTTGAAAGATCTTTCTGAAAACGAAGATCACGGTTGGTGATAATCCCCACCAATTTGCCATTTCCATCCACCACAGGAATACCACCGATTTTATATTCACGCATGATTTTTTCAGCATCGCGAACAGTCGAATTCACTTGAAGTGTCACTGGGTCTAGAATCATCCCGCTTTGAGAGCGCTTTACTTTGCGAACATGCTCGGCTTGAGCTTCAATACTCATGTTTTTATGAATAAACCCAAGTCCGCCCTCCAAAGCCATACTAATTGCCAAATTGGACTCTGTGACGGTATCCATTGCAGCCGAAATAATCGGGATATTGAGCCTTATTTTTGAAGTCAGGAAGCCAGAAGTGTCAGTCGTGCGCGGAAGTACTTCACTGTAAGCGGGCACTAGCAAAACGTCATCGTACGTGAGGGCTTCGAAAAGGAATTTGGAAGAATCGAGAGGCATAGCAAATAATTTTACGATTGATTATTTGCCGGGCAAAGTTAAACTAATTCGTTGATTTCTTAATTCGATAATTCGTTAATTTGAAAATTACTTTAAAAAGGCCTCAATTAAATGGATAACAGAACTATCACACCAGTTAATTTGACGAGGTATTTTTTCGAAATAAGTTATAATGGCTCCCAATATCACGGTTGGCAAAACCAAGCTAACGCAGTTGGAGTGCAGCAAGTTGTGGAAGATGCGCTCTCGAAATTGATGCGCGATAAAATCGAAATTGTGGGGAGCGAGAAGGACAGATACGGGTGTGCATTGCGCTCAACAATTTTTTCATGCCGATTTTAAAAAAAGAACTCGATACGATTGATTTGACCCATCGATTAAATTCTTTTCTGCCGAAAGACATTGCAATTCATTCCATAAAAAAAGTAAAGGAAAAAGCTCACGCTCGATATGATGCTTATGAACGATCATACCAGTATCACATTACAATAAAAAAAGATCCATTGCTTTCTGGTTATTCGTTTTATTTTTTCAAGCCACTTCAGGTAGAAGCGATGAATCGGGCAGCAAAATTGCTGATTGGTGAACACGATTTCACTAGCTTCAGTAAAGTGCATACAGATGTAAATCATTTTGTTTGCCATATCAAAAAAGCAAAGTGGATGAAGAAGAAAGATTTGCTGGTTTTTGAAATTTCTGCCAATCGTTTTTTGCGCGGCATGGTGCGAGCCATCGTTGGAACTTTACTGGATGTTGGTACTGGGAAAATTTCCGTTCAGGATTTTCAAGAAATCATCAAAGGTAAAGACAGAAAAAAAGCCGGCATGAATGTACCGGCTGAAGGTTTGTTTTTAATGAAAGTGAAGTATCCTAAAAATATCTTCTTGAAATAAAATTATTTTGGCTTTTTGACATTGGCTTGCATTCCTAATGCCTTTTTGATATTCGCAATCTCAGCCTTTAGTTGATTGAGTTCTAACTGAGCGGATGTTTCCTTTTGATCTTGCTTGCTTTTCAATTCAGCAATTTGATCTTTCTGCTCATCAATAATTTTTTGTTGTTCTTGAACAGCTTTGATGAGTACCGGAACCAATTCCGTGTAGTTCATTCCTAAATATTTCTCTTTCGAACTATCGTCCTGAGAAACAACCTCGGGAACTATTTTCCGAACTTCTTGCGCGATAAGTCCAAGCTTCACTTCTTCTTCCTTGTCATCTTTCATTACGTAGCTTACTGGCCGCATGCTCAAAATCTCTTTCAACCCATAATTCAAAGGGTTGATGTTCTTTTTAAGTCTAAAGTCAGAAACGTTTACGGTGTTGTTTGTGTAAAGCGTTCTCCAGCGATAAGAAGCTGTACCCAAATCTTGTTGATTAGTAAAATTCGGAATGAAATGATCTGTGATGTATATGTAAGATCCACTGGCAGCACCGATGTATTGTTTGTAAGAACCATTAGAAGCTGAAGTTCCATTGAAATAATAATAACCAGATGCTTTGATGTCACCTGAGACATCTAGATCATAGGCAGGAGTAGTCGTTCCAATACCCACATTGCCAGTAGCTCCCTTGATAATCATTCTCGCATCGGCTGTACTCACTAAAGTTGAGTTACTCGTTCCATTCAAAGCAAATATCATATCACTCACTCCCCAAGAACCATTTGTATATGGAATAAGTATTGCTGTCTTTTTATAGTTGTTTGCCGAGCTCCCGGTAAAACGAATGCCTGTTGTATTGTTAGTTACGTTGCTGCTGTTTTGGATATCCAGAAACACGCCATTTGATCCATCTGTTGCAGAATTATTGCCAACAATATCAAGTACAGCATTGGTGTATGGTGCTGTAGTACCTATACCAACGTGCCCCCCCATTATGGCCATCGTATTAGGTGTGGATACTGTAGTATTACCTCCACTTAACCCAATGCCAACAGAATAATCTCCTGTTACATTTATGCCATAACCTAGCGCCATAGAAGTATTTCCACCTGAAGTAAGGTTTTGGCCAATAGCAACTGCATCATAGCCACTTGCTGTAACAGCTTGTCCCAAACCCAATGAAACTGTTCCCGTAGCCGAAGCATTGTAACCAACAGCCATCGAGCCAAACCCTCCTGAGGCATTTGCATTATTACCATACGCTATCTGTGGTGTAGCTCCAGAGCTATTTCCTCCAGAAATAGCTCCCGATAAATTAATATTTCCTACAACATCTAAAGCTTGGGTAGGTGCTGAAATACCAATTCCAACTTTGCCACTTGGATTAACAGTTACTAGAGAAACATCACTTGCTTCAATTACGAAATTACCAGTGGCATCCTGTCCTATATCATTAAAGGTAGCACCGCCTACAGCTCCCTGAAACCTAAGCTGAGGACCATTGGAAGCAGTGTTATAAAGTCCAGCCATAAGTGCAGTAGCTCCTGGTCCTGTAAGAGTAGGATGAACGCCAAATTTTCCCTGAGAACCCGTAACATCCAGATTATAGGATGGTGTCGAAGTACCGATACCAACATTAACAGCATTGGCACCAGTTCCTCCAAGTACTAAAACATTACTTGCACCAGCATAGGCGTTGCTGCCAATAGCGGTGGCGTTTGTAGAGCCGCTTGCTATATCTGAATAATATCCAACAGCTGTATTATAATCGCCTGCTGCTTTGAAAAACATTGCGTTTAATCCTACAGCTGTATTATGAGATCCTGATGTATTAGTCCCGAGTGCTCCCGCTCCAACGCCTGTGTTCTCAACACCTGTACTATTGTTTGGTAGCGCTGTTGTTCCAATGGCAGTGTTCCAAGTTCCTGTAGTATTAAATTGAAGCGCTTGATGTCCTACCGCAACGTTAAATCCAGATGTGGTCACATTGCCAGATTGATATCCGAAGAATGTATTTGAGAGTGAGGCGTCTATCCTACCTGCTTTTTGAGCATTCACTTTAAAATTAAGCGGAATCGCATCGGTTGTTCCAATAAAATTCGTTCCATCTACTGTTCCTGCATTTCCTGTTAACAACCAACCTGATGATGGTGTTGACCAAAATGGAGCAGTGCCTCCTGCATTTATTGTTAGCACTTGGTTAGGCGTGCCTATAGCCAACCTACTTAAGGTACTTGCAGCTGAAGCATAAAGGAGGTCACCTGCCGCATACGTTGTTTGATTCGTACCGCCATAGGCCTCACTGATTTTTGTTCCGTTCCAAGTTCCTGATGTAATTGTTCCTACCGTAGCGATATCTGTCCCAATCAGTTTAGAAGATGCAATTGATCCAGCAAGCATCGCATTGGTAATGCCTGATGCTTTTACCGAAATAGTCACTGCAGCACTTCCGTTATAGGTCGTTCCACTACTCAGTTGAATTGATGAGTTGTCAACTGTAAGAGAGTTGGTAAGACTCCCCGCACTTCCGGTTGTATTTTGATTTAGAGTTGGAATGTCTGAAGCCACAATTGCTCTGAATGATGGCGCTCCGGCCGCTGCATTAGGAGCTGCGTAGAAAAATTTAGCAGTCTGAGATCCAAACGGAGCTAAGTAATCAGTACCAGAAGTTGCGATGCTAAGCGCACCTGTACCTCCTGATGTTTTGATCAATCCATTTGAAGTTAAATTCGAAAGAGTAGAAATATTTTGAGAAGTATTAACTGAAAAAGAATTGGTTGTTAGAGTTAAGCCAGTTCCTGCAGTGTAAGAAGAAGACGGCAGGTTGATCAGTTGAGATCCATCTACAGCTGGGAGTTTTGCACTCGCATCAAGCTGAACAATTTTACTTGCTGTAGTTCCAACATCAACTGCAATCGTGCCGCTAGTAGATATGGTCCCTCCAGTAAGCCCTGTGCCAGCAGTGATAGAAGTAACTGTTCCTGTTCCAGAAACTGAACTCCACGTTGGCACTCCAGTTCCACTCACTGTCAAAACTTGGTTGATGGTTCCTATTGGTAATTTGCTCAATGTATTTGCAGCAGATGCATAAAGAACATCCCCAGTGGTGTATGTTGTTTGATTAGTTCCACCAAAAGCTTCGCTTATTTTTTTGACAGAAATAGTTACAGCTGAACTACCATTATAAGTTGTTCCTGCGCTCAGTTGAATTGTAGAATTATCAACTGTCAAAGCACTAGCTACACTCCCTGCGCTTCCTGTTGTGTTTTGATTTAGAGTAGGAATGTCAGAGGCCACCAAGGCTCTAAATGATGGAACACCCGCTGCTGCATTTGGTGCTGCATAGACAAACTTGGCTGTCTGCGAACCAAAGGGTGCCAAGTAATCAGTACCTGCTGTGGCAGCGGTAATTGTTGTACCGTTACTCTTTATAAGACCGTTAATAGCTTTTACAATAGGATCAGATTCCGAAGCTATATAGTCGGTTCCCGCGGTTGCTATACTCAGGGCACCAGTACCTCCACTTGTTTTAATCAATCCATTTGAAGTGAGATTGGATAGAGTAGAAATATTTTGAGAAGTATTAACGGAGAATGAGTTAGTCGTTAACGTTAACCCTGTACCAGCAGTGTAGGCTGAGCCTGCATAGTTTGGAATGTTCAATGTGTTGCCAACAAGCGTTGCGGCACCGCTACTTCCTGTAGTTGTAAGAGTCAATGCTCCTTGCTTGCTGTTAAAAATTGTCCAGTCTGATGAAGCCAAAAAACCATTTGTAGAGCCATTGGCTTGAGACAAACTTATGACTGGCGTTGTTGAGTTGTTGACTACAGTGATAGGTGCTGTTCCAGTTACGCTTGTCACAGTTCCTGTGCCACTCACTGCAGTCCAAGACAAAGTGCCCGAACCATTATTTGTTAAAACCCCTGATGCGCTTGAAGAAGCAGGGAATGTATAAGATTGCCCTCCCAATTTTGCGATTGAAGGGTTTGGATATGTACCTGATAAATCTCCTCCTGCAGTTCCAGTAAGAGAAATAGGACTCCAAGTAAGAACGCCTGCTCCACTATTTGTTAGTACTCCTGTAGCTGCTGAAGATGAAGGGAAAGTGTAAGATTTGCCCCCAAGACCTGAAACAGTAAGTGCGCCTGCATTTAAGGTAGCATCTCCTGACAAGGCTGTTGCAGAATTGGATGAGCCATTTCCCGTTAGTATCTGTCCGTTGCTTAGAGTTGGTACACTTCCAGATGGAGTTTGAAAGACCCACTTTCCTTGCGTAGCATCATAAGACAAATACTGAACGCCCGAGCTAGGCAGAGTGATTGATTTCCCTTGGATACCTCCAACAACTAGATTTCCGCCAGAATTTGAAATGTCACTAACCGTAGCAGCAGTCCATGCCGATCCATTCCACACAAAAAACTGATTTGCAGCCGTAGGAGCATTCGATGATAGATTTGCTGTTGTTCCCCCCGATGTTACGCTGATTGTGTTTCCCGAAATACTTATTGTCTGTGAAGCTGACACAGAGCCACCAAGAGAAATAAATGTGGTGCCATTGTGAAAGTAAACTTTATTGTCTGCGCTGTTATAAACAATCATTCCCGCTTTCCCAAAGGACGAAGACGCACTGAGATTTGCTATCGGAATAATTAAACCTTGAGAACCATTACCAACGAGAAGAAGAACTGCGTTGGCATCTGCAGTGGTGGTTCCGATGGCTACCGAGTTAGCTTGCGACCAGCCTATTGTGGCATTAAAAGAAAGTACAGCAGCAACAAATAACAATTTGTAGATGTGCTTCATAGATGAGTTTGTTTGAGGTCTTCAAAGATAGGGTTTATACCGAAAACTAGAATTTGGTGAATGACTAATCAAAATCTAGGCTAAAGGCTAAAAAATGAAAATAAATAGGTGAGACCCTATTATTTTAAGCCTTCGGCCCAATTCATCAAAACTTGGGCTTGTTCAGCAGAAAGGACAGCATCCTGATGGATAAAAGTATAGGAGCCCAACGGCATCCCTCCCTCCTTTATCTCGTCTACAATTTCTTCAAGTTTGTGCTTCGCCTTTTTTTCGGGATAGGTCGCGAATTCAGAAAAATTCAAATGACGCTTACCATCGTTTACATGCGAAAATTGAATCCACCATCCAATCGGCTGCACATTAGTATACCATGGATAGTTGGTCTTATTACTATGACAGTCATAGCATGATTGCTTCAATATCGATTGAACGTTGTCAGGAACTGTATACTTTTTAGAAATCGAATTTGCCCCTTCAATTTCTCCGTTGTTTCGTGCTGGACGAATAAATTGAATCACGACTAGGACTGCAAGAATCGCCAACAAGATTTTAGTTGTTCTGGTCATAGATTGGGTTTGTGTTTTGGAAAATTAGCCAATTAGAAAATCTAAGCCAAACCCTGTTTACTCCAAAGGGTTGCCCGTCAGGAAAACAGATTCGTCTGTCTTCTCATAAGCATCAGCATCCATCAATATTTTCCAAACGCCATTTTCTTTTCGTAGAAGCACATGGAATTTCCCGTATCCGAACCTCTTCTTTCCAGTAGATACACTTGTGCTCGTTACTTTGTAATAACCAACCTCAAATGCCTTCCCGCTGTCAGCGATTCGTTGAATAAAACGAAGTTCAATAGTTTGTTTCCAATCGGCCCATCGCACCTTAATGCTATCTGGTATTTTTTTAAAATACTGATTGAATCCCTGAATCTGATTTGCGTCTTGAATGACTCTGATCACTTCTTTGCTATGGACGGATTTGAAACGTTCATTATCATTGTCGAATGATTTGATAAAAGGCTTCCAAACTTGTTCGTTGATTTGCCGCTGAAGGCTATCAGCTTGCGCTAAAGAATTTGTTGTGACAACAATCAGAATTAAAAATCCGAAGATCGCTTTCATATATCTTAAGAGGATTTGATCCTACGTACAGCTGCCATCGCAAACCCAATCATTAATACACCCGTACCGAGCCATAACACATTGATGTAGGGCTTCTCCAAGGCCTTGATCACGACCCAGTCTTTTTGCCTTGCATTAGTGCCGAGCAAAAATTCATTGGTTTGTGGGAAGATGTTGAGCAGGGTGATACGAACACCCAGATCGTTTACCTCTGCAGGAATAACACCTGGTTTATTTTTATTCACAATTAAAAATATCGGCTCCGCATAAAACGATTCATGTTCTCCCTGCAATTTTATTTTTGCTTTTACGGCTACATCGTTTTCGCTCAATGAGATCCCTTCGATGACATTGACGCGTTCGATTTGCTCGAGAGTTGCAACGTAATCGTTTACAAAAAACTCTTGACCGATCTTCACACGAATTTCTTCGGTATCGCTCCAGTGCGGCTCTTCTTCGCGTGTCATCATAGCAGAGACATGCGTGTAAATGTCTCGATCAAAATTTTTCTTGATATCTGGTGAAGCTGAAATCCGCCCATAGCTGGATTGATTTGAATACGCGGATAAAGTGTAGCGGCTACTTTTCCGTTTTTCCGCATCTCGATTTCGTAAAATGTGTTCTCTGGATAAACTTCGAAAGTGTCGCGCGCGGCATATA
This sequence comes from Cyclobacteriaceae bacterium, assembly GCA_049840975.1. Classification (GTDB taxonomy): domain Bacteria; phylum Bacteroidota; class Bacteroidia; order Cytophagales; family Cyclobacteriaceae; genus ELB16-189. Next base: position 33,159 of record JASGIR010000099.1, read on the forward strand.
ATTTCTTTCCTTCATAGACTACGTCCTTGTTTGCCACAACACGATATGGATCTGACGTTGGATCAATATCATTTTTACGAACGTACCCAGTCTTGTTTCTCAGTTCAAGATTTTCGCTTCGGTATTCAATATCATAACCAGCCATCGATTTAGATTCGTTGATAAACAACAATAAATTATCTCGGTTAAAATCTGTGCCCATGTCTTTGTTCACGATCAATCCGCTGTTGTTCAACGAAACCACTTTTGAATAACCCGCTGAATACAAAATTCCAATCAACATCCAGATGCGTTCCTGGTCGCGCTGGAGAGCGAGTGTCCTCCGCCGCCAGATTGGCTTGAGCAGGAATCACTGTGACACTCGAGCAGGAAGAGCGATGGAAGAAAGCGGTCCAGCCGCTGGCATCCCGTCTTACCGGAGAGCCATGGCAAGCCGAGCGCGCCTTCCTCGCTTTGCTTCCCACCGAAAAAAGAATTGAGAGATTCACCTCGATTTTGGGAGATAGGCCTTTCAGGGCTGGGGAATACCAATGTGGGCGCAAGATATGTGGATGTCCCTACTCACCTACCGCTCAGACCAGATTACTACCCCTTGGATCGCTGATTCCGCCTTGCGCTCACAGGCGGCGCTGATAGGCATTCAGATAACCACCCCGGATAACATAGACCGGGATGCGCTATACCAGCGTATCTACGTGCGCTTCATTCAGGAAACCCTGCACCCCTTCGTGGATTGGGTGAAGACAATGCAGTTAGGAGATGCTAGATATAACGCTTACAAGCCTGTCATAGCCCTCTATTGTGCCTGTGAGGGCTTTACTGGCCCAGCAGACGCAGCAGAGTGAGGTGCTGTTCGGATTCTATCGTGTTTCCCGATGAACCTAGTAATACGAAAATTCTGTCAAACGTGTACAC
>JASGIR010000100.1:0-31747 GCA_049840975.1 Cyclobacteriaceae bacterium
TTCTGTAGTTCAAATTTTTTCAATTCATTATCTAATTGCAAATTTTGAATTTGTAAGTTTTTTAGTTCTTTGTTTCAACTGGAATTCTGGAGACAACCAAACCAATAACCGAGACTAAAAAAGTAAGCTGGATTCCGTTTTTGCCCAAAAACTTCCAAATATTTTTTATCCCACCTTCCGTTAGTGCTTCGCTTTCAATCTGAACATCTAAGTTTAAGAGGTCAACAATCTCTTTAAATATTTTAAGAAGTTCCTTTCATTGTCGTTTCTAAAAATGAATGCATCCATTGAGTGCAGCGCATCATCATTGAAATAATAATGAAGCTGCAATTTCTTAATATCCGTGTAGTTGGTGGTTTTCATATTTGCCTTCTCTCGCTGCCACTATTAACGAAAGCTTGATCAGATATACTTACCGTATGGTGCTCTTTAGCCCAAAAATTCTTTACTACTCCATCTCTCTCAAATACCATGAAGAAATCTTTATCAACTCCTTCTGCAGGGTCTGGTATTGAGAATGCATTATTATGTATCGTAAAATTCAAATTATTATTTGAATCTACAGCCTTAGCAACATCTTGGGTGACTTCCTTCCATTTGACTCCTACTTTACTATCTCCATAAGCAGCATAATGAATTTTTAACTTAGCTTTTTCTGTTCTTAGCAAGTTTATTTGTGAATCACGGCCTCTGATGTCATCATCCTTTTTTGACAACTGTCTACGATGTGTGTCGGTTTGATCCAATATCTCCAATCTTATCGCTGCCGATTCTTCTATTGTAAGTAAAGTATCTGCTTCGCTCTTTTCCCTATCCCTTTGTCGTCCTTTTTTAAAATATAAGTAAGTTCTGTAAACATATTTTTCACCAAAAGGAATGACAAAGAGAAGGAATGCAGTAGATACTAATGGGTAAACCAAACCATTCAACCAATCGAGGTAGTTTGTTGAAATAAATTCTATTTTGTTAGATGGATATATTTTGTTTGAATCAATGAACAAAGTCAGATAAAATATTTTCCAATTGCACAACATCCAAGATACTATGAATGTGCTAAACAGTGGACTGGTTACTCGATCTTTGATGAGTCGTTCAAAAGAAGAAAGCATAACTATAGACAATTTATTTTCATAACGAATTTAACTAAAAAAGACCAGTAACTATTCTGCTACTGGTCTTAGTTCGCTTCATTGATTTCAGTCCGAAGAACAATTGTCTATTTCTTTGAACGCTTATTGCTCTCCCTGATTATCAAGTAAATCAGAAGCAACGTGATGACTTCTGTCATGACATTATGCTTTAAAGGTTTAGAAGGGGAAGCGTCAAATTGGATTCTGAACGAACCACCGATTAATGTTTAGATTGTATTCTAAACTCGTATTACAAAGATAATAATTCTTTAGCATCTTTTGTATTGCTAAAAATCGTTTTGTCAATTTGCTTCATGGGTGCTTTTGGCAATTGGAACAGGCGCAAAGATCAAGGGGCTTACGAGAAATGGGACGATTTCAATAGCTCTCATATTTTTGATAACGATGCCAGAAATGTTTCAGAAATACCCGAAGATATTTCAAAGGTTTTTGATGAAGATGATATTGAAAAAGTCTGGCAGGTTCTTGAAAAGACTTTTCACGTCAATGTAAAGGTGTGGAAACAAAATTTTGAAAATGAGTTCAGCCGATCAACAAGAAATTTCAGCAAGCAAGAATTATTTGTACGATTTGGAAAGGCACATCTTGAGCAATCACTCAATAAAATACTTGCAAGGAAAGAACTGACACCAACGTTCTTGAATATTGCCAGATACGTAGTTCGAGATAAGATAAGAGAGAAAAAAAGAGAGTCCGATGAGATACGGAATTACTATAAGAGAAAATAAAGAGACCAGTAGTTGATTTTCCTACTGGCCTCTCCTTGGCTATCCTTGAATATGGTAGCAACAAATACTTGGCGGGTTAACGGTACAGATTCTTTCTAACTGACCTTTCGGCTTTGGCCTTTCACACCACATACAAATCTTTTGTTTTCTTTTTACAAGTTCATTACCTCTTTTGACTGGAGTCGTTTCTCTTTTTTTGACCAACTCTTCTTGTCGTTTGGCATTGATGCGCTTTCCCATGAGTTATAAAATTAGAGTTTTTGACTCAGGCATATTAGGTTGATTGACCTTGATTAATGCACCGTGATAGACAACACTTTTCTTTACGTTGTAGTAAACATCGATCATCATGCTCTTTGCGCCCTTGAGAAATTCTCTGTCAAGTTTGTCGACTTTAAAAGACCCGTACTTCCCGACTTTAAATTTTAAATCTTTCAATTCATCATTTGAAAATTTTTTCAATTGAGAAATCTTGTCTTTGTTTAAGACATACTTAGATATAACAACATCTAAGTTCGAAGAGTAATCAATTACTTTTGTTGCTGTCTTTCCAGCAGTCTTTTTTGTTGTATTCATTATTTATTTTTTACTCGTTCAGTTTAGGCAATAAAAAACCGCTCCCACGATGGATGAAAGAGCGGTCTTTTGATTTGCTCTATTTTTTTGTTGTGACCGTTCAGTAAGTGCAATAAAAAACCGCTCTCCGTTTGGAATGAAGAGCGGTCATTATATGCTCTTATGTTCTTTAGTCTTTCTGTTTTTTCAGTTCTGTTTTTATTTTCAACTTCACTTTTCTGACCGAAGTCGTGCTTATGAACGGATACAAACTGATAAGGTTTCACTTTTCACCAACTATTTTCTTCTCAACTGAAAAGTTTCATCGCCATTGTTGCTTAGAATCTTCACGTTGTTGATGTCACTAAATGTTACTGCAAGTTTGTACGTGCTACTAATCTGTAGATTCAACACATCGCTTTCATCATAGCTTGGTTTATATTTCCAGACGAGCGGGTTAGCACGATCAGCAGGAGCATCACCAATGTAATTGATAGTGATCTTCACAGAATCAATCGTTAGCTTAACAGAAAAGTCACCTTTGTATTGATCATTATAAAAATGATAATCTTCACCCTGCCAAGTAGCTTGTATGTCTTTCATTGGGTTGATATAGACAGGCTGCACCTTCTCTTTCTGACAAGATACAAGTAGAGCTAATGCGAGCATGGATGCAGCGCACTTTCTTAATAGCTTTTTCATAATGATAGTCTTTATTATACCTACTGTAAAGATAGTAAATACCGAGTATATACTCTATATATCTAATTTCGGGCTATGCCAAAAACGCCAATTAGCTGGAAATTCGATGCCGATCTGCTGGCCTCTCTTAAAAAAATTGCTGTTGCCGATAACAGGCCACTCAACAATCTTGTTGAAAAAATCTTGACTGACTTCGTTGATAAAAACAAATCAAAGAAAAAGTAGTGTGTTGGTTTAAGTTCATAAACATTATAGGTCTTGTCTGTGACGCAGTTGGGGCAACGATCATCTTTTTAAGCACAAGAAAACCAGACTCCATGACTTATATGTACAATAAGTCTGAAATGCCCAAACTAAAAAAGAGAGATCAACGAGAAATAAATAGAAACAAGTTGGGCTTCATACTCCTTTTTATTGGATTTGTATTTCAGTTAGTGAGTGCAATCTTCACTTAGAAGACCCTTTCCCTTTTCTTGATAAATGGTTTAAAGCCCTTGGGAGCTTTCAATGTCGCACTCATTTTCATTTTATCAATCTTGATTGCATCAGAGACACTATACTTTTCTTTTAAGATGTCTTTCTTTACATCTGATTCTTTTGATGAACTGAATGAAGGATAAGAAAGCAAATCGGAATACCGTGATAATATAAATCGATAATAAATCGGTTCGTTACTCATCCAATCCAATTTGCTTTTTACTTCAATCAATGTGCAAACATCTCGTTTAAAGTTATAAATCTCTTCATCGGTCTTTGCTGGATAAATCTTAATGTATTCGATTGCCTGACTAATGTGTTGTTTAAAAACATTGTAGTCATATTCATCTGATCCTTTCCTTTTTTCCAACTGCTTTACATCTTCCAGTTTCTTTAGCGTTAAACTTCGCTTTTCATTTTCTTTCAAAATGTCAGCTTCAATAACGGCTTTCATTTCCTTATACTTCGTTTTCGTAATTAACTCCTCAAGATATGAGTCATAGATTTTATCGGCTTTTCTACTAAAAGAGTCAATTGTCTTTTCAATTGTCTTCAACTCAGAATCAAGATTATCCTTTCTTTCTCTAATAGCTTTTTTTGCTGACGGACGATCAATTAAATCATTAAAGATTATCGGCTTACATATTCCAAACAGTGCGTTGTTCAGCTTGTCATAATTGATTGAAGTGTTCCCGCAATATTCTTTGTAACGTTTGCTCAAGCATTTGTAAGCATTGTCTTTGCCGTTAGTTCGCTTATGAAGGAAATACGAACGGCCACAAATACCGCACACTAATAAGTTAGATAATGGGTTTTCGTGTTTGACATTAATTCCTTTCTTGTTGTAGTTGTTGCTTAATCGTTTCTGGACTTCATCAAATGTTGCTTCATTTACTATAACAGGAACTTTGAAAGTTTCTCCAGCATGTTTTCGTACACCTTTATATATGCTGTTGTTTAGAATACTCCAAATAGTACCATCAACCCATTTGAATTTATTCCCCTCTTTCTCAATACCGTTGATATTCACTTTCTTCTCGTTGAAAAGCTTGTTGTATCTGGTGAGGATTTTTTTCTCATTTAGATAATTTGCTATTGACATAGTTCCAAGGCCAGACAAGTACTTCGAAAATATTAGCCTGATTATTTCCGCTTCATCTTCATCAACCTCCAATTTCTTTCCGACTTTTTTAAATCCGTAAGCTTTAATTACGCCAGTACCAGAGCCACCGCCAGCAACATTAGCCCTGATGCCCGACTTCGATCTTGCTCTAATTGTTTCTCTTTCCATTTCTGCAAAACCGCTTATTACAGAAATGATGATGTTAGTCATTATTGACTTCTTGCCTTTATCAAGAGTATTGAAACCTTCTTTCTTAATGTAAACATTGATACCTTTTTCAGACAGCTTCTCAATTGTGTCCATTACATCAGTCATAGAGCGACCCAAGCGTGATAACTCCCAAACAAGAATGGTATCTACCTTTTCTTTTTCAACGAACTTTAAAAGGGAATTGAACTCCGCTCTTTCCCTTGCTTTGACTGCGCCACTGATTTTTTCTTGAAAGACCTTGATGACTTTCATCTTTTGGTAATTGGCGTATTGTTCCAATTCATCAATCTGGCGTTGGTTGTCCTGATCTTCTGTGCTTACTCGTGAATAAATGACAGCGTTCATAGTGTTATGATTTCATGGCAAAGGTAACACCACCACACAGAACAAAGCAACAGACGTTGCTCTTGTTGGTGGTGGCGGAAACCCTCAACCAGGAGAAATTTCATTGTCTCACAACGGAGTTTTGTTCTTAGATGAATTGCCTGAATTTAAACGAACGGTGCTCGAAGTGATGCGTCAGCCAATGGAGGAAAGACGCGTTACAATTTCGAGAGCAAAAATCTCAATTGATTATCCGACAAACTTCATGCTCATTGCGAGCATGAATCCTTGCCCATGCGGATATTATAATCATCCGGAGAAAGAATGTGTTTGCGCTCCGGGTGTAGTGCAACGATATTTAAGTAAGGTAAGCGGACCATTGCTTGATCGGATCGATTTGCATGTGGAAGTTGTCCCTGTGAGTTTTGATGAAATGACAGCGGCAAGAAAATCTGAAACGAGTAATGAAATTCGCCAACGTGTTGTCAGCGCGCGCGAAATTCAATCCGAAAGATTCAAGAGTAAGAACGACATTTACTGCAATGCAATGATGCCAAGCAATCTGGTAAAAGAAATTTGCGACATCAATGATTCTGGAAGAACGCTTTTGAAGACTGCAATGGAAAGATTGGGCCTGTCAGCTCGTGCCTATGATAGAATTCTGAAAGTGTCGCGAACTATCGCAGATTTGGCATCCTCTAGTGAAATAAAAATTGAACATTTAGCTGAGGCAATTCAATACCGGAGCCTGGACAGGGAAGGTTGGGCTGGATAAATTGTCGAAAGAATCAATTCTGATTTATTAAATTGCTTAGATTATTCCCTAGGCAATGAAATTCAAAAATCTAAAAGCACTTGTCGTTGACGATGACCAAGCCGTAAGGTTAATTGTTAGCAGAACCTTAGCCTCAATCGAAATAAATTGCGAGGTCGTTTCGGATGGCACAAAGGCTATTGAGAAATTGTCAAAGGAAAATTTTGATTTCATTATCATGGACGTGCGGATGCCAGAGCAAGATGGACTTGATGCCGTTCGCTGGATCAGAGATCTTAGCGATGTCAAACGTAAAAACATGCCCATCTTCGCATTGACCAATTATTCAACAGGCGATCATACAAAGGAAATTCTTGAAGCAGGATATAATGCTCATCTTGTTAAGCCTCTTGATCTCGAAGAATTAACTCCCTTGCTCGAAAAATATTTCGGCCAGAAATAAGGTTTCCTCTTCTTTTGCGGGTTTAGTTCCTTAACTGATAAGGCTTCTTTAGTTAAGAATTTTAGCTGTATTCATGATTTTTTGGCATTAACCTTAAACCTTGTATTACCAGTGAAGTCTCAAGGTTTATAAAATTTCACAATACACTTAACCCAAACCATTATGAAAACACTTAAAACAACGGCAGTCTGTGCACTTGTAGTTTTGGCTTTCTGTTTTGGAAAAGCAGTAGCAGAATTTCCTGAGCTGAATGCCGCAAAGAAAAGTTTGATTGATGCTAAAAATCACCTTCAAAATGCGAAACGTGATTTTGGTGGTCACCGTGCTAAGGCAGCCGATGCTGTTGACAAAGCCGTAAAAGAAATAGATGAAGCTATTTTATACGGTGACAAAAATAAAGATTGATTGAAATATTGATTTTTTACGATCTAGGGGCGTAAGCCCCTTTTTTTATTTCTGAGAATTCTCCAGTTCTCTATTGATTCCCTTGATTACATCGTCAATTTCTTTTGTTTGCTCTTCTATTTTTTTAAACAAAAAAGAATAATCGATATCGTTTTCGAGTTTTGAAATTTGAATCAAACCGAGCAACCTTGCAACAGGCCCGCGTACATGATGTGCATTTGAATAAGCATATTTTATCAACTGCTCATTTTGCTTTTGAACTTTTTCTGTGCGCTCATTTACCAAGTTTTCTAAATGCGCATTTAGGTTGTGAAGATTTTCCTGACTTTGTACGAGCTCTTCATTTTGAGTTTCAATTTCATTTGACTTCTCAATCAGCTCATAATTTTGTAATGCAAGTTTTTTATAAGCATCATCATACCTTTTTCTAAGAAGCATTGATGAATAAGCAATCAAAGAATACAAAATCACATAAGTGACTCCCGCAATTACGATATCACTTTCGTCTGGTTTGCCATAACGAAGAGGGTGTAGCGCCAGCCAAGTGAAAATTAAAATCATTCCTGTGATAGTGATTCCATGAAGAAGGTATGGTAATCGCCCCTTCAACAAGACAGAAAAGCCAAAACCAATAACCATGACTACCGCCATAGAAGATGTGGTTATTGTTTCGGCTACAATGCTTTGATAGAACATGGATGCCATGGCGATAAACCCTATCGACAAAACAGAAGGAATGAAATACTCTTTTTTATAAAGGATAAAAGAAATAAGTATGGCGAATAAGATTGAGAAATTGATAATCATAGTTCTCATTAACGTGATCTGGTTGAAATAAAAGTCAACGCACATCACGATCAATACACTGATGAGACTGAGCTTCAAGAGAGACTCAAGAAAAAATGCCTCGATGGGTTTTTCAGTTTTCATTGCCTCCAATCCTACATTTGAATGTAGCTATTTTTTGGGGCGCGAAATTAGAAAAACTCTTGAATTATCCTCGGTTAATATTTGAATCAATGTAAAATGTTTGTTTGCATTCGTTTTCGAAGAAATTTAATCGGTAAGAAACCTTGCAACTCTTTCGAGGTCCACTTTCTCAATTGGATGAGGAGTATTCTGCATCAATTCGAATTTGCCAAATGGTAGCCAACTTGCTACTTGCTTTGAAAAATTTAAATCTGCCATGTCATCTAAATCACCCAATAAAATATTTGTTGGCGAGTTTATTGAACGAAGTATTGCTTCTGCGAGCATAGGTCGTTGGCCAAGGCCAAGCATCATATCAGCAGTTTTAGTAAGAACTTCCTTCCAGTCATTAGGTGTATGACGCTGTTGGAGCAGTCTAGCGAAAGCAGGTACTTTTTGTTCGATCTTTTCAGCGTTCATTTTTTTAATTTCCACTTCAGCTGATTCAGGACTCCAATCGAATTTTGTTCCCAGCGTAGTAATCTTTCCAATTCTGTGTGGGTGAAGATGCGCTAACCATAAGGCAACATATCCACCCATGCTGTAGCCAAAAATATCTGCCTGATTTATCGTTTCTTTATTCAATAGATCAAACAGATTCATGGCGAATACTTCAATGCCAAATCCATTTTTAGAAAAAGGTTGGCCGTTGTGTCCAGAGAAATCTAATAAAGAAACTAGCCTTCCTTTTTGAACCAAAATATTTGAAAGCGACTCAAGTTGAGAGCTTGCACCCAATGCACCATGAAGCAGAACAATTGGATTCATTTTTTCAAAAACGATTTTGTCTCGACTTCTTTTTATCAGAATGTTTTTTCTTTTTATCAAGCCGAGATTGCACAGCCGATTTAGATGGCTTTGTTGCTTTTCTCTTTTTCTTTTGTGCAAATGCACGTTTAAGTAATTGGTCAAATTTTTTTAAAACTTCTTCCTTGTTTTGAAGTTGTGAACGTTTGTCTTGCGAAGAGATGATTAGCTCTCCTTCATTCGTGAGCCTGCTAGAAAGTTTGTTTAACAGAATTTCTTTCTCTTCTGGCAAAAGAAGTGAAGAATCTTTGACGTTCCAGCGGAGCGTAACTTTTGTATTTACTTTGTTGACATTCTGCCCGCCTGGCCCGCTGCTCCGCGAAGTATGGAATGTTAATTCGTTGTTAAATGATTCAGAGGTCAAAACCCTAGTGGTTGTCATATCCGTTCAAAATAATTTTCCAGACTCATTTTACTTTCAAATATCCAAATAAACCTAAAGAATCAATTTATGAAAAAAACAAGGTTAGGACTTCTCGCATTGACACTGGTTGGTGTCGTTTTGTCAACAGTTGTGGTTGCTCAAAAAGATAAATCCAAAAGACCGAGCCCACCTGCGGTTGCTAAAGGAAAGATAGGAGGGGCAAATATTTTGATCGATTATAGTAGCCCTGCTGTTAAAGGCAGAAAGATTTGGGGAGATTTAGTGCCATTCGGGAAACCCTGGAGAGCGGGTGCCAATGAGGCTACTATTTTCCAAACAGACAAGGATATCAAAGTGGAAGGCAAATCATTGCCAGCAGGCAAGTACACTTTGTTTACTGTACCCAATGAGAAAGAGTGGGAAGTTATTTTCAATTCACAAACTGGCCAGTGGGGTGAAGACGATAACGGAAATGCAAACTTTGATCCATCAAAAAATGTAATCACAGTAAAAGTGAAGCCAGCAAAATCGGCTAGTTCAAACGAGCGACTAACTTATGCAGTAACCGACAAAGGATTTGCTCTTCGTTGGGAGAATTTAGAAGTTCCAGTTTCTGTAAAATGATTTAAATAAAAAGTGCTGACCCGATTTGGATCAGCACTTTCATTTTTTTCACTCAACGCGAATTATTTAGCTTTCTTCTTCGGTGCTTTTCGTTCCACTTTCTTTTTAGCTCGAGCTTCTTTTTTCATTTCCTTCATCACTTTCGAAGCAATCTTCTTAGAAGATTTCTCAACCAGTTTTTTTACTTTTTTTGATTGTGTGTGAATATGAAGACTTGTTAGTACTTCACCGATTGATGCACTTACTTGGTCACGTATTTTCTTGCGTGTTATTTCAGAAGATGTCGCTTCAGCCATAAATGTTTTTATTAAAAATAGCCTTCTTTGATTGAAAAGCTAAATCTTAACAGAAACTTAATATTGGGGCCGCCCATCTCTAAATAAGGCCTTATAAAACGGCTAAAAAGTGAGATGACTTTTCACGCGCCAATCCTATCAATTCTTTTTGTGTTTTCATGACATCGTCAAGATTGAGGCCGAGTTCTTTGTGATAGATTTTGTAGATGAATTGCCATTCACCTTTATCCATGAAACCATCGGCATTTGCGATAACGCAAAGCCAAGCTACACAACGTACCTGTCTTTGATGATCTAACTTCTTAAGCTCTTCGATGCTTTCGAAATAAATGGTTGCCGCATTTCTTTTTTTGAGGGCTTCAATGGCCACAGAAAAATCTTTTTCATCAATTGATTCAGCTTTGGTCATTTGGCTTGCAATCGCGATTTCACGCTCGTTGACGATGCCATCGGCATGCACTAGCAAGAAGTATAATTTTGTAAGTACGGTCTTGAAGTTCATTGTTGTGTTGGTTGCCCTGTGCTATGGTTCAAAAATGTGCCAAAAATGAACTTTTCGGTAAAACCATCAAAATCGAGGATTTAGAAAAAAAAGTAGTTCCAAAGTGGGACAATCCTTCTCAAGGTCTAGGCAAGAACTATTTCGAACTCAGTATTTTTTTGATCGTTTCTGACCAGATTAATACTTCCATTCAATTTGCTTACACATTGTTTTACGATGTAAAGCCCAAGTCCAACCGTGTGATGTTGCAAGGCAGCCTGTGAGAACATTTTAAAAATATGGTCAACGTCAGATTGACTGATACCAATGCCGTTATCGATGAATGTTAGAACGAGATTAGTCTTTTCTTTCGTCACTTTAATGTTTATGAATTTGTCTGAAGTGTCAGATTTCTTTTGGAAACGAATAGCGTTTTCCATCATGTTGTGAAAAATAATTTCCAGTAAATAAGGATCAGAGTTGTATTCAACTGGCGAAATAAAATCAGAAGTGATATTTATCTCATCATAGCCTTCCATTGTTTTCAACTGACTTTTTACGTGACTGAATATTGAATCAAAATTTACCGGCAAATGCTCAACGCTTTTGCTATTAATGTCGCTTACTGTTTTTAGTTTATTGAAAATGTCATTCAACAGTTGTGCTGTCTGCTTGAGCATGCTAAAATAGTGATGACTTTTTTCGTCTTCCACATCGAGCATTGCTACGTGACATATTCCGATCAATCTAGAAAGCGGTCCTTTGATATCGTGGGACGATTTGTAAATGAAATTATCAAGTTCCAGACTCACCATTCTTATTTCTTTGTTGGCCAATTCAAGTTCTTTAGTGCGTGAGTCAACTGTGGTGAGCAATTGTTCATTCATTTCTGAGAGCTTTGCGTTTTGCTTGTTGATTTGAGTGTGAGCTTTTTCAAGTTGCTCATGACTCAAAGCCAAAGATTCTTTTTGTGCGCGAATCTCTTCTTTTTGATTTTCAAGAGCCGCACTTAATCGTTTTTGAGAATAGTAGAAACGAAAAACAATGAAAAGGAAAATCATCACAAGAGCAATGCCTCCGATTAAGAAGTAAGTGATATTCGTTTTTCTCTCTAGTTGGAGATCTTTGTCGGCCAGCTGTTGCTTTGCTTCTTCTTCTTGTATTTTCAGCTGTATGTCCCCAAGGTTGCGGGCAGTGGTTTCATTAAAAAGGCTATCACGTAGCTCAAGATATTTTGATTGAAAAAATAAGGCGCTATCAAATTTCCTTTTCTGTGTGTAAATATCTTTTTGTAACGCCAGATTTTCCAGTTCCCTGTCGCGCGAACCTGTCAAAGAAGCCCAATGCTCACTCATTTTCAAGAAAATGGTAGCGGAGTCCAATCGATTTTGTTTTGATTTTATTTTCCCTAAAAAATAATAGACTTGAGAAACCCCATTTTTTTCTATGATCTTCTTCTTCATGGTAAGAGCTACTCTGAAAAATTGATCAGCTTGATTAATTTTTCCGAGCTTTAAATTGACCTTGCCTAATCCAATGTATGTTTCGGCATGCCAGTTGATATTGTCTACTTGGTTTGCTTCTTCTAAAGCTTGTTCGTAAACTTTTTGTGATTCGGAAAAATTGCCCTCATCAAAAAAAGTTGAAGCCAGGTTGTTCAATGAATAAAGGATCGAGTTTTTGTTCTTTTCTGAAATGGCAACAGATTTAGCTTTGATAAAATATTCTCTCGACTTTGGATATTTTTTCAACTTAGCATATACCAATCCAAGGTTGTTGTAAGTAGTAGCCAGCCCATAAACATTGGCGGATTTATTTTTGAGATTGAGCGATCGTAATAAAGTTTCAAGAGCATAGGGATAGCTTCCCAAATAATAGCTGGCAAGCCCAATGTTGTTAAGAGCACTTGCCATCAAGTCGTTGTCATTGGCAAGCTTGGAAAGTTCGTAAGCTTCGTGGCCGTATTTTATGGCGGAGTCATAACTACCTTGATAATAAAAAACAGCACCCACCATTCGGACAGCTATTGCTTTGTCGCGGACATTGTCAGAGTGATTACTGGCAACGATTGCCTCTCTCGCATACATCATGGCTGAATCAGGTTGATTTAGCCACATATTGATAATTAGATCTTGAAGGGCAATTACTTTCTGATGGCCTGTGAGACTTGGCAGTTGTCTTTTCAGGCTGTCGAGTTGTTTTCGGTTTAAATTAATTTTTTGGGCGTGGGCCTGAGAAAAACAAACGACAGCGAGTGCAAACACTATAGACGGTAGTTTATGCAAAGGCGCTGAATCTTACTAAATTTAAAAAATAAGGATAAAAGAAACAATGCAGGTGAGGCCCAACGGAAAAAAAAGTGCGCCACTAGGGCGCACTTTAAAATAATACTTGATTCGAATTTTATTTTGCGTAAGCAACACTTCTCATCTCACGAATAACTGTCACTTTAATCTGACCAGGATATTGCATGTCGCGTTCAATTTTTTGTGAAATATCGAAGCTTAATTGGCCGGCTCTTTCATCAGTTGCTTTTTCAGCATCTACGATTACACGGAGTTCACGGCCCGCTTGAATTGCGTAGCATTTCTCAACGCCTTCAAAACTTAGACCTACTTGCTCCAATTCTTTCAGACGCTTCATGTATTGCTCCATCACCTCACGTCTTGCGCCAGGACGGGCGCCAGAGATGGCATCGCAAGCTTGCACGATTGGTGAGATCATGTTGGTCATTTCAATTTCATCGTGATGAGCGCCAATTGCATTACAAATCACTGGGTGTTCTTTGTATTTCTGCGCCAGCTCCATTCCTACAATGGCATGAGGTTTTTCCAATTCTTCTGGCCAAACTTTTCCAATATCATGAAGAAGTCCAGCTCGTTTTGCTTGCTTCACATTCAAACCAAGTTCTGAAGCCATGATCGCGCAGAGGTTTGCCACTTCGCGTGAATGTTGCAAAAGATTTTGTCCATAAGAAGAACGGAAGCGCATTCTGCCAACCATTCTTACGAGGTCAGGATGTAAACCGTGAATCCCTAAGTCAATTACTGTTCGCTCACCAATTTCATTGATTTCGTCTTCAATGTTTTTGGTTGTCTTTGCTACGATTTCTTCAATGCGTGCAGGGTGAATTCGACCATCTTGAACCAAGCGATGAAGCGACAAACGAGCGACTTCTCTTCGCACAGGGTCAAATCCCGAAATAATAATTGCTTCAGGCGTATCATCTACAATAAATTCAACTCCAGTTGCAGCTTCAAGCGTTCTGATGTTTCGTCCTTCACGACCGATGATTTTTCCTTTGATGTCATCGCTCTCGATATTAAAAATAGAAACACAATTTTCAACTGCTTGTTCTGAAGCCGTGCGTTGAATAGTTTCAATAATTATTTTCTTCGATTCTTTTGTAGCACTGATTTTAGCCTGCTCCATAATGTCTTTAATGTAGCTGCTAGCTTTTGTTTGCGCTTCTTCCTTCATCGATTCTACAAGTTGGTCGCGAGCTTGATCGGCTGTGAGCTTTGAAATGTTTTCGAGTACGGCTACTTTTTGTGCGTTGAATCGGTCGAGTTCTTCTTTGCGTTTTTTTACGAGTTCATGCTGTTGAGCCAAGCTTTGTCTTTCTTCGTCAACATCGCTTTCCTTGCGCTTGAGTTGTTCAAGTTCTTTGTTTAACTGCGCTTCACGTTGTTTTACTTTCTGTTCGTTGGCGATGATCTGATTTTTCTTACGATTGGCATCGTCTTCAAACTCCTGCTTCATCTTCATCATTTTTTCTTTCGCTTCGATGATGCGGTCTTTCTTAATGTTTTCAGCTTGAAGTTCGGCTTCTTTTAGAATAAGCTTTGTTTTTTCTTCGATATCTGCTTTATTCCTTTTCAGTCTTCTTCTATAAAAAAAACTTCCAAGTAATAAGCTGAACACTATCGTGGCAGCAAAAGCTGCGATGGATATTGAAATGATCTCTACGGATTCCATGACGAGTATTGTTTGTGTTGACAATACCCAGGTTGAAAGGACAGAATGAAATGAAAAGGAACTAGAGGACTTGAGACACTAATCGATTGAGTTGTTCTACTTTTTCGACCACAGTTTGGTCGATGACTTGCAGATTCTCTTCGTCTGTCATTTTCTCAACTAAACAATCGAAGGCAACCATAGCAAGCAAGTCTTGTTTATCGTCAATGCCGAATTTATCGCGATAAGTTTTTATTTTTTCATTGATGAGCTTGCCAGCGACCCGAACGCGTTCTTCATCAGAGCGTTTTACTTTCATCGGGTATTCGCGGTCTGCGATTTTTATTTTTACAGAGAGTTCGTCCATCAATTATTTACCGTGACTATCGGCTCACATGAGCAATACATTTATCGATTTCGCGGATATACTCTTCCACTTTTCTTTTCAACTCCGAAATACTTTCGTCTCCCGGGTTAATATTATCCACAATTTTAGTGATTTTAATCTGATTTTTAAAACCCTCGAGTTGCTCATCGCGTTTGCGAAGGTCGGTACGAAGCTCGTGGTTCTCTAATTTAATGGTGCGCATTTCGTCTTTCAGCGTTTTGTTATCACTGATGAGCATCATGATTTTTCTTTCGAGTCCAGTGAGGCTTGCTTTCAATGCTTCTTGATCCATGCTACAATGTTCAAAGTTTTTATGTTCAAAGTTTAAGTTTTACACCTAAACTTTTAATGACTATCCGATTGACTATTTACGGATGACAGCTCCCATCTTCCCTTCAAACGCTGCCATCAGCTTGGTCATTGTCTTTTCGATTTCTTCGTCAGTCAAGGTTTTGTTCTCATCCTGCAAAGTGAACCCAAGTGCGTACGCTTTTTTCCCATTTTCAATTTTCTCCCCTTCGTACACATCAAAAGCAATGATTTCTTTGATTAACCTTTGTTCCGTTGCGCGCGCCAATGCTTCAATTTCCGCAAACTTCACTTGATTATTCAGCACAAGCGAAAGATCTCTTCTTACGGCAGGAAACTTCGGAACTTCTTGTACAACGAACTTAGGGTTTGCTGACTTGAAAAGCAAATCGGTAGAAAGATCAGCAAAGAAAACTTCTTGTTTGATTCCGAATTCTTTGGTCCAATTGTTTTTCACTTTGCCAACACGACCGATTTCTTTATTTCCTTTCAAAATTTTGACACCGTATTCAAAAACATCATCAGAGAATTGTTCTTGTTTAGTTTTTGGAATGGAACACAGTTCCAACAACTGCGCAACAGATTGTGCAATGTCAAAATAATTCACACTTCGTGTTTTATTTTGCCAGTTTTCTGTTTCGCTATTGCCTGTGATATAAATCGCAAGATGTTCGTTTTCAAAATAGCTGTTATCAGGATTTTTTCCATACACTTTCCCGAATTCGAAGAGCTTCAAATCTTTTTGTTTGCGATTGATGTTGTGGGCACAAACTTCTAGTCCAGTAAAAAGCATCGACTGGCGAAGAATGCCTTGCTCTTCGCTAAGTTTATTTAAAATCTCAACAGCTTCTCCTTCAGTTTTGATTTTGTTTTTATAACTGATGTTGGTGAGTGAATTAGTCAAGATTTCGTAAAAACCGTTTGCTACTAAAGAAGCACCAATTGATTTTTTGAATTTGGTAATATCTTTTTCTGGAAAGGATGCCAAATAATCAGTGCCGACATTTTCAGTTAGCTCAATATTGTTCAATCCATAAATGCGCAGAATTTCCTCTACAACATCTGCTTCTTGCAAAACATCAACGCGGTAAGGCGGAACAGAAACTTTAAAACCATTTTCAGTTTTGTTGCTAACAACGATTTCCAGTTGCTCTAGAATTGAAAAAATTTCTTCGTGAGGAATTTTTTTGCCGATCAAACGGTCAACATTTTTGAATTTCACATCAATGGAGACGGATTCTATTTTTTTAGGATAGATATCAACTAATTCCGATCCAATTTCTCCGCCAGCAAGTTCTACCATCATCATCGCAGCTCGCTTCACACCTATTGCCGTCATATTTGGATCTGTGCCGCGCTCGAAGCGAAACGAAGCATCGGTTTTTAATCCATGATGCATTGATGACTTTCGGATTCCGCTCGGTGTCCAATAAGCACCTTCAAGAAAAACATCTTTCGTTTTTTCAGTAATACCAGAATTGATGCCTCCAAAAATTCCACCCATGCACATGCCGTTGTTTTCGCCATCGCAAACCATCAAATCATTCGCAGTCAGTGTGCGCTCTTTGCCGTCAAGGGTTTTAAATTTTGTGCCAACAGGCAACGTTTTAACAACAATCTTTTTCCCTTTAATTTCATTTACATCATAAGCGTGCAGTGGTTGCCCCAATTCATGACAAACATAATTTGTGATGTCAACGATATTATTGATTGGTTCAAGTCCGATTGCACGAAGGCGATTTTTCAACCACTCTGGTGAATCTTTTACAACGATGTTAGAAATAGAAACACCCGAAAAGCGGGGGCACATCTCTGGGCTTTCGACAGTAACTGGAATGGTGAGTTTTGTATTTGATACTTTAAAATTCTCAACCGATGGCAACGCGAGACTTCTTTTTTTCACCGCTTTGATATCTCGAGCTACGCCAAAATGTGAAGCTGCGTCTGCACGGTTTGGAGTAAGGCCAATCTCAAACACAAAATCTGATTCAACTTTGAAAAATTCTGATGCTGGTGTTCCGTTTTTCGCAGAAGTGTTTAACACCATGATGCCAGCATGACTTTCACCCATTCCGATTTCATCTTCGGCACAAATCATTCCTTCACTTTGTTCGCCACGTATTTTAGCCGACTTGATTGTAAATGGATCTCCTTTCGTAGGGTAAACAGTTGTACCGGGCATTGCAACCACCACTTTTTGGCCTGCTGCTACATTGGGAGCTCCACAAACAATGTGTGATGGCTTATCAGCGCCAACATCGACTGTAGTGACTGAAAGTTTATCAGCATTCGGATGTTTTGTACAAGTAAGGACTTCCCCAATCACAAGACCTTTCAACCCGCCTTTAATTGTTTCAAAAGGCTCTACACTTTCCACTTCAAGGCCAGTGGCAGTAAGTACTTGCCCAAGTTCTTCAGGCGATTCAGTGATCGAAATGTATTGCTGGAGCCAGCGGTAAGAAATTTTCATGCGTTAATTATAATACTTTATTAGTCGCATGGAATGACCATAAATAAATCACTAGCATGTTGATAGTTCCCAGCGATGGTCATTTCATTAGTAAAAATAAAGAACCTCAAAAGTAATCGTTTGGCTCTTTTTTTTCTAATGAATCAAAGTGTTTCGAGAATTAAAACTTTTTGCCTTTTATCTCTGAGCGAAATGTTTCAACACACTTGCGGTCTTGTAAGGTGACGAAGCAAGTCTTCCCATCTTTCCCGCCAAAACAGATGTTGCTTGTCTTTTTTCCTTTGATCGCAACTTCTCTAATGAGTTTACCAGCAGGTGAAAGAATTACGACAGCTCCTTTGTCATAGCGGGTTACATAAAGATTCCCTTCGCGGTCGCATTTCATTCCATCAAGGCCGAAATCATCAAACTCAAAAAACTTTCTTTTGTTGCTCACATTTCCTTTTTCATCAACATCGTAAGCCCAGACTTTTTTCTGGATACTTTCATTGACATACAAAGTTTTTTCATCGGGGCTTAATTCGATACCATTGGTAGTGCCCATATTGTCTTCAAGCAAAACGGCTTTTCCATCGGTATCGATGCGCCAAAGTTTCCCTGCACTCGTATTCCAATTTGGATCAGAGGCAAAGAGTTGACCTTTTTTATTTACACAAAGGTCATTTGGTGAGTAGAACTGATCGCTATGAGAATAAACGGAGACTTTTTTTGTCTTTGCATCGACTTTTAAAACGTTGTGCGCTTTGAAATCGGCCAACAACATATTGCCTTCTTTATCAAATTGAATAGCGTTGGCAATGCTACCTTCTGGCAGTGTTACATACAATTCAACTTTCCCATCTGGACGAACAAGACCAATCGTTCCATCTTTTTGAAAATTGACGACATAAAGATTTCCTTTTTTATCCACCATTGGACCTTCGCAGTTGGTAGTGAATAAATTTTCAGCTGTGAGATCCTTGACTTGATAAAAGTCTTGAGCGAATGCAACTGAATAGGAAATTAATCCGAAAGCAAAAATTAGTTTTTTCATTTTGATAATGTTTTACCTGCATTGTGACCTTTTGCAGCGAAGTATAAAATGTATGCATAACAAGGAGCAGCGATTGTGTAAGCCATTTGACGATTGGTTGCATCAGCAAGCGCTCCATACAAAAGTGGAAGTAGAGCTCCTCCAACAATGCCCATGATCAACAATGCTGAAGCGATTTTTGTAAAACTTCCAAGGCCATCGAGAGCTAAAGGCCAGATCGCTGGCCACATAAATGAATGCGCAAAGCTGAGTAAAACAATAAAGGCAATCGAAACCCAGCCACTGGTCAACATTGCACCGATCACAAATACCAACCCCATAATTGCGCTCATCTGTAATGATCTATTTTGTGAAATAAATTTAGGAATGAGTATGACACCCAGAAGATATCCGATTGTCAATGCAATCAGACTGTATATGCTGAAGTTGCCCGATGTGCTTAAATCAAAACCTTGGTATTGTCCGTACAGACTGAGTGTATCAATCGCAATTACTTCAACACCCACATAAACGAAAATGCAAAGCACGCCAAGCACAAGATGGGGGAATTGAAAAACAGATGTTTTCGTTAAAGAAGTTTTTGAAGCATCAGTAGAATTTCCTTCAGGTTCAATTTCAGGTAAGTGCGCTTTCAATATTGCCAATGACAAGATGGTTAACACGGCTGTCATAATTATATATGGAGCAATCACGCGTTGCGCGAGCAAATCCAATTCGTTTTCAAGATCAGTGCCTGTGAGCGTGCTGATTTTTGCAGAAAGCGCTTGAGTGTCGCTGAAAAGTAATTTCACAAGAATAAAAATGCCGATCATGCCAGCTAATTTGTTGCAAACACCCATGATGCTGATTCGCTTAGCTGCGCTTTCGATTGGCCCCA
Source organism: Cyclobacteriaceae bacterium (assembly GCA_049840975.1). Taxonomy (GTDB): domain Bacteria; phylum Bacteroidota; class Bacteroidia; order Cytophagales; family Cyclobacteriaceae; genus ELB16-189. Next base: position 19,468 of record JASGIR010000100.1, read on the forward strand.
AGATGGTTACATAAGGATTTGATGCTGTCTGAAGTAGAGTAAGCCCTGTGCCCTGCATAAACAATCCAACAAGGAATAAAGGGAATGAACGCGATAATGCTGCAGGAATGAAAATCAACGAGCCTACTGCCATAACAGCGAGGCCGACAGACATCCCTTTAGCGAAACCGATTTTCTTTAAGATGGCCGATGATGGAATGGCCATAACGAAATAGGAAAGATAAAAAGCGAATGTCACGAAGTAAGCTTGAAAATCAGTAAGCTGGCAGGCTTGACGCAAAAATGGAATCAGTACACTATTAAGCCAGGTGATGAATCCAAAAATAAAAAACAGACTCCCGATGATAATCATTGGAATAAGGAACTGTTTTTGTGAATCAGTTTTAGATGTAGATATCATTGACTTTAAATAAGGTTTAGTGTTAATTGTGATCTTCTTTTCGCAATTTGACATCCGATTTAATCCAAAAAATTCAAACTACAATGGCTGCACAAAAAAGACTCACCTTACTAGTGTTAGCGGCAGGCATGGGCAGCCGCTACGGAGGTATTAAACAGATTGATGGCTTTGGTCCATCTGGTGAAACAATTATGGACTACTCGCTTTTCGATGCGATTCGTGCAGGCTTCACTAAAGTTGTCTTCATTGTGCGTGATGAAATCCGAGATACAGTGTCAGAAATGTTCTTGCCTCGGCTTCGTGGCAAAGTGGATGTAGAGTTCGTTATTCAATCGCTGGATACTTTTGTTCCGAAAGAATACTTAAATCCTGAGCGCAGCAAACCTTGGGGCACAAGTCACGCGATGCTTTGCGCAAAAGAAGTTATCAATGAACCTTTTGCAGTGATCAATGCCGATGATTTTTATGGTCTCGATGCTTTTGCTGCAACATCTAACTTTTTTAACACTGAAACTTCAGGCGCACATGCCATGGTCGGTTATACTTTGAAAAACGTGCTCTCCGATTATGGTAGCGTTTCACGCGGCTGTGGTGAACGTGATGGTCAAGGTTTTTTAAAGAGCGTAGTTGAGAGAACTACAATTGTAAAGGAGAACGGAAAAATTATCTCCAAGGAAAAAAATGGAGACCTGGAGCTTAGTCCGGAAACACCAACTTCAATGAACTTCTGGGGATTTCATCCTTCCATCATGTCGCTCACTGAGAAGATGTTTCATGAATTTCTTAAGAACAACCATCAAAATCCCAAAGCTGAGTTTTTTATTCCGCTTGTGGTCAACGATATGATCAGCGCAAACATGGGGAAAGTAAAAATTCTTTCTGGTGGCAGCACCTGGTTTGGTGTCACGTACAAAGAAGATAAGGAAATGGTTTCGAGTCGGATCAAACAGTTGGTGAACGAAGGAAAATATCCTTCAAAACTTTGGTGATTTTGATTTTCATGATCCCTGAAAAAATTCTCAATGCATTTGATATTCCATCGAATGCAAAAATCTCTCCTCTTGGCTTTGGGTTTATTCATAAAACATTTAAAGTTGAGAGCAGCAGAAATTGGGTGTTGCAGCGTGTCAACAAAAATGTTTTCACCAAACCTGAAATCATTTCGTCCAATAATCGAACGGCATTCCAATTCCTGAAAAAAAACTTTCCTGATTATTTTTTTTTAAGATCACAGCCGAGCAATTCTGGCGAGGATCTGGTTTGGGATGAAGAAGGCTTTCCTTGGAGAGTTTATTCTTTGATCGAAAATACGCTAACTATCAATGAAGTAAACTCAGAGCAAGAAGCTTTCGAAGCAGCACGCGGTTTTGGTGAACTGACTAAAAAACTGAATGGTGTTGACGTTTCATTGTTCAAACCTACACTCGATCATTTCCACGATTTGAATTTAAGATATCAACAGTTTGAAGATGCTTTGGCGAAAGCGAAAAGTGAATCAATTCGAAATTGCGAGCATGAAATCTCGAAGGCTAAATTGTTTTCACCTTTGGTAAATCAGTATGAGAAGCTTATTGCAAGTAATAGTTTGACTTTGCGAATTACTCACAACGATACGAAGGTGAACAACATTTTATTTGATGGCAATTCTAAAAAGGCAGTTTGTGCTATTGATCTTGACACACTTATGCCTGGTTATTTTATATATGATCTTGGTGACATGGTTCGAACTTTCGTGAGTCCGGTGAGTGAAGAAGAAAAGGACATCTCAAAGATTTCATTTCGAAAGAATATCTATGATGCTTTACTAAAAGGATATTTATCAGAAATGGAAGTGGCTTTAACGGAGAGCGAAAAAAATGCAATTCCATTTTCTGGAAAAATGATGACTTATATTATGGCGTTACGGTTTCTTGCTGATTTCCTTCGAGGCAATACGTATTATCACATTTCCTATCCAGAGCAGAATTTAGTTAGGGCTCGTAATCAATTGCGACTACTAGAATTGATTTCCTGAAAATGTATAGAATCCCTTCATCAAAAAGGGGGATGCATCTTTCTTGAATAAAATTATCTTTGCAACCTTTCGGGAAAAGTTCTCGTCATACGATTCAATAATTTTTACCTCATGAAAAAATACATCTTAGGCTTGGCACTTTTGCTATCGCAATTCGTGCAAGCTCAACAAAACTTAGCTTCGCAATATGCTGAGCTAATCACAACTTCCGATCTAAAAGATAACCTTACTGTTATCGCCTCTGATGCGCTGGAAGGAAGAGAAACAGGTAAGCGCGGTCAAAAAATGGCAGCCGCTTACATTGCTAATCACTTTGAAGAACTAGGCCTTTCAGGGCCCGTGAATGGTTCTTACTATATGCCAGTGGAATTGGTATCAGTAAAAATGAAAGATGCTTATGTGAAAATTGGCACTTCTCGCTTCAACAATTTTGAAGAAATAATTTATAACGGAAATGCCGACAGCGGAGGTGAGATATCACTTGAAGCAGTTTATGCAGGCAAAGCTGGTGATGCAGATTATTCTTATCTGAATGTGAAGGACAAAGCAATTGTGGTGTATATCGACTCTTTGTCAATGAGTGTGCGCCAGTTGATTCGCAAGCATGCGACAAAAGCAAATGAAAGTGGAGCGAAGATGTTATTCATCGTTGCTGGAGGGAAACCGGAAGGGTTCAATTCTTTTGCTTCGATGGTAAAAGGATTTATTGGTGGCGGGTCGCTTACGCTAAAAGGGAACGAAAGCGGCAATCCTAACAGAGGTGTCTTTTTGATCAGCCAAAATGTTGCTTCAAAAATTTTCAATCAACCTTTTGAGAAATTGGTGAAAGCGACAAATGATGATGCTGCAAAAAAACCATTGAGTAAAATCAAACCAAGTCGCATTGTGTATCAAGTGGCTATGGAATCAAAACCAGTGAAATCTGAAAACGTGTTAGGTTATCTCGAAGGAACTGATAAAAAAGATGAATTGATTGTGATCTCAGCGCACTACGATCATATCGGAGTAAATGCAAGAGGAGAAGGCGATAAAATAAATAACGGAGCTGATGATGATGGTTCAGGAACTGTGAGTGTATTGCAATTGGCAAAGGCTTTCGCTCAAGCTAAAAAAGAGGGACACGGTCCTCGCAGAAGCATTTTGTTTATGACTGTAACTGGTGAAGAAAAAGGTTTGCTCGGCTCGGAGTATTATGTCAATCATCCAATTTTTCCTTTGGCAAATACAGTTGCTGATTTAAATATCGACATGGTAGGTCGTAAAGATCCTCAGCACAACGGAAAGGCTGACTATGTATATGTGATCGGTGCTGATAAACTTTCAAGTGAGCTAAACGAAATCAACGAACGCAACAATAAAACGTATACACAACTTGATTTCGATTATACATACAATGATCAAAACCATCCTGACCGTTTGTACTATCGTTCAGATCATTGGAACTTTGCTAAAAATAATGTGCCTATCATCTTTTATTTTGATGGAATCCACGAAGACTATCACAAGCCAAGCGATGAAGTAAGCAAAATCGATTTTGAACTTATGGCCAAACGCGGCAAAGCTGTTTTCTATACAGCATGGGAATTAGCTAATCGCGACAATCGAATTGCTGTTGATAAGAAATAAGAACTCGTAAAATATTTTTCATTGAAGTGCGAAGATTAATCTTCGCACTTCTTGTTTATAAACCTTGTAACTTTGAGTATGCGGATCGATATCATCACATGCTTGCCTAAGCTTCTCGAAAGTCCATTTTCAGATTCGATATTAAAACGAGCACAAGAAAAAAAACTAGTTGAAGTCGTGGTTCATGATCTTCGTCCTTTCTCGACAAATAAACATCGCACTACGGACGATTATGCTTTTGGAGGAGGGGCTGGAATGGTAATGATGATTGAGCCCATCGATCGATGCATTTCATCGCTGAAAGAGCAACGCAGCTATGATGATATAATTTATATGAGCCCGGACGGAGAGCTCCTTACCCAATCAGTGGCCAACCAACTAAGTCTTAAAAAGAACTTGATTCTTCTTTGTGGTCATTACAAAGGCGTTGATGAGCGTGTGCGTGAGCATTTGATCACGCGAGAAATTAGCATTGGTGATTATGTTCTTTCGGGTGGGGAACTGGCTGCAGCGGTTTTGGCCGATTCAATTATTAGGTTGTTGCCAGGGGTTTTGTCGGATGAGACTTCGGCATTAACTGATTCTTTTCAAGATGGTCTTGTGGCGCCTCCAGTTTATACCCGCCCTGCCGAATATAAAAGTTGGAAAGTGCCGGAAGTCCTAATGAGTGGCCATGAAGCGAAAATCAGCGAATGGAGGCATGAGCAATCCCTGGAAAGGACCAAAAAAAGGAGGCCCGGATTGGCATAGCTCTTTAATTTTATTGAAAAGTAAGCTTCGCATTTTAATATTCTTCCCCTATATTTGCACTCCCATTTCTAAAAAGGGGCGATTATGGCCGATTTAATGAAGATTGTTGAGCAAGAATTAGCCGCAAAAAGGGCTAACATCCCTAGTTTCAAGGCTGGTGATACTATCAATGTGCATGTGAAAATCAGTGAAGGAAATAAGGAGCGTATCCAGCAGTTTCAGGGCGTTGTGCTTTACCACCGTGGAAAAGGCACCAATGGTGAGAGCTTTTCTGTGCGTAAAGTATCAAACGGAGTTGGTGTAGAAAGAATTTTCCCAATGCTTAGCCCAAGCATAGAAAAAATTGAATTTGTAAAAGCTGGTAAAGTACGTAGAGCTAAATTGTACTACTTGCGTGGCCGTCAAGGAAAAAGCGCAAGAATTAAAGAAAAATTATCAAGCGCTCAACCTGCTTAAGATTTTGAAGACTATAGAACAAGACCCATTTCAAATTGAAATGGGTTTTTTGCTTCTTAAGGCGTCAGCCTGATTCTTGAACAAAACCTATTTGAACAGTATATTTGTCACCTTTCCTTTAAAAAATATGTCAAAAAATAAGATTTCAGAACTGCTCGGTAAAGATGCTGAGTCACTCTTAACACACAAAAGCAAAACAATTTCAAAAAGTCAGATTCATTTGCCAGGAGCAGATTTTGTAGATCGAATTTTTGTGCAATCAAATAGATCGCCTCAAACATTGAGAAGTCTTCAGACTTTATTTGGAACAGGAAGGTTAGCGGGCACAGGCTATCTTTCAATTCTTCCAATCGACCAAGGAATTGAACACAGTGCTGGAGCCTCATTCGCTAAGAATCCAATTTATTTTGATCCAGAAAATATTATAAAGCTTGCCATCGAAGGAGGTTGCAATGCTGTGGCTACAACTTATGGAGGGCTAGCAATGATGTCTCGAAGCTATGCACACAAAATTCCATTCATCGTAAAAATTAATCACAACGAATTGCTGACCTATCCGAATAAAGCTGATCAAATTATGTTTGGTTCTGTTCGTGATGCATGGAATTTGGGAGCTGTTGCTGTTGGTGCAACGATTTATTTCGGATCAGATCAATCTACTCGTCAGATTCAAGAAGTAGCCAAAGCATTTGAAGAGGCACATTCTTTAGGTATGAGTACAATCTTGTGGTGTTACACTAGAAATAATGCCTTCAAGAAAGATGGAGTGGATTATCACGTATCAGCTGACTTGACTGGACAAGCAAACCACTTGGGCGTGACGATTCAAGCTGACATCATTAAACAAAAGCTGGCTGAAAACAACGGTGGTTACAAAGCACTGAATACAGGAGGAAGCAGCTACGGAAAATTAGATGAAAGAATTTATACTGAATTGACCTCTGATCATCCAATCGATTTGTGTCGTTACCAAGTAGCGAATTGCTACATGGGCCGTGCCGGATTGATCAACTCAGGTGGTGATTCAAAAGGAGCGAGTGATATGGCAGATGCAGTTCGTACAGCTGTTATCAATAAAAGAGCTGGTGGAATGGGATTGATTTCTGGACGCAAAGCTTTCCAACGTCCATTGAAAGAAGGAGTAGAGATTTTAAATGCGATTCAAGACGTTTACTTGGATAACAGCATTGACATTGCATAAAATCATTAATTCTGGATTTGAGATAAAAATTGAATCCAGAATTATAATTGACTAATTGATATTTGATCATTGAATAATTAAAGATATGCCTTGGTTTAAACGAACGGATAAGGGAATCATGACGCCAACGGAGGCGAAACGTGAAGTACCAGACGGATTGTGGTTCAAGTCTCCCAAAGGCAAAATTATTCACACACGTGAGTTGAAAAACAACGCTTATGTTGTGCCAGAAGAAGACCATCACGTTAAAATAGGTTCGAAAGAGTATTTTGAGATTCTATTTGACAACAATCAGTTTACAGAGCTTGATGAAAACATGGAGTCAGCCGACCCATTGAAGTTTTCTGACACAAAACCTTATCCGAAGAGGATCAAAGAATCTCAAGCAAAATCGCAATTGAAAGATGCCGTTCGTTCAGCCTATGGAAAAATGAATGGACTTGACATCGTTATCTCTTGCATGGACTTTGCATTTATTGGAGGTTCGATGGGCTCCGTTGTAGGCGAAAAAATTGCGAGAGCTATAGATCATGCGTTGAAGACAAAAGCACCTTTTTTGATGATCTCTCGCTCGGGTGGCGCACGTATGATGGAAGCAGGTCTTTCATTAATGCAGATGGCGAAAACCTCTGCAAAACTTGCTTTGCTTGATGAGGCGAAGATTCCATATATATCTTTATTGACCGATCCGACAACGGGTGGAGTTACTGCATCTTACGCAATGCTTGGCGACTTCAATATTTCTGAACCTGGTGCTTTAATAGGTTTTGCCGGCCCGCGCGTTATCCGCGAAACGATAGGTAAAGACTTGCCTAAAGGATTTCAGAGCGCAGAGTTTGTCCTTGATCATGGGTTTCTTGATTTTATTGTCGACAGAAGGAACCTGAAGGAAAGACTCACTGTCTTATTGAAGATGTTGAAGTAATTTCTACACTTAATCCATCAACCTAATAGGAGTTAGGCAAACTTTTTTATTCGAACGGCAATTGTTTGAATCTTTAACAAAATTATCTTTATTGAAATGTTAAAGATTCGAGTGTCTCACGCTAAGTTTTTTGTTCTGTTCTTGATTGCCTTCTCGATCTATTTTGATGTGAAAAGTCAGACGCCAACTCCGATGGCACTGCTAGAGACTGCAAAGAAAAATACCATCAGTTCTTATTTGGGTTCAATTGGGATAGAATCGTCCGTGTTGTATAATGGGAGTGAATACTTGACTTACAATCCGCTTAACGGTGAACACCCTTATCTTTATATAAACTGGAAAGAAGGATCAATTAACTATGATGGCCAACTCTTCAATAATGTGCCTTTGCTCTATGATATCAGCATTGATCAGGTGATAACAAAATCATTCACTGGCGCTGACTTTCAGTTAGTCAAACCATTTATTAATTTCTTCACGCTTGGCGATCGGAAATTTATTAACCTAAAGGATTCTTCAATTCAATCTGGTTTTTATGAAATTCTTTTCGACAGCAAAATCAAGGTCTATTCAAAGCATGTGAAAAAATTCCGTGAAACAACATCTGATCGACAGGTTATTCGAAGATTTTGATGAAAAAACCCGTTTCCTTATTTGTAAGGATGGAAAGTATAACGAAGTAAGAAATAAAAATTCATTGCTGCAGATTTTTTCAAGTCATGAGCAAGAACTGAAACATTTTATACGTGAGAAAAAATTAAAATTTAAATCCTCCGCTATTGAGAAGAGTTTAGTTCAGGCGGTTGCGTTTTGTGAACAATTGCCGTGAACCTCAATAAAAAATTAACCACACTTATTTGTTTTTTGTTTCTAGCCACCTGCGCGATGGCTCAAGAATCTTTAGTGAGTTGTGATTTCTCCAACGCTCCTTTTGATGATTTCCGTAAAATCCATTGAAACGCAGACTCCTGTTCATTTCTATTATGATAAAAAACAGACGGATAGCCTTTTTGTAACTATCTCGGTCTCCAGCAAACCGTTGACTGAAGTGTTGCATCAACTTTTTCAAGGCAGCGGCTTTGATTTTTCGTTTTACAATAAATTGATTCTCATTTCAAAAGGTCGTAGCATTTACACGCAACTTCCCATTGGTTTTTTCAATAAAGAAAATTCTCCCGCTGCTAGTCAGCTAATTGATTATACCGATTATCTCCAAAAGGAAAAATCGAAGAAGGCAGAAGAGATGGTATTTCCAATTGGCACATTCACTCGTAATCTAAGTGGGGAAGCTAACTCTTTCGGGATTTGTCAAAGATATAAGCTCAGGTGAAGCAATTGTGAATGCAACTATTATCGAAGAAAAAACTGGGAAAGTGGTTGTTACTGATCCTTTGGGCGGATATTCGATGAGTTTATCAAAAGGAAGACATTCGCTGAAAATAAAAATCATGGGCATGAAGACCACGATGCGTAACGTGATTATTTATTCGGACGGAAAACTGAATATTGAAATGGAGGAAGAGATTACTCCACTGAAAGAAGTTGTGGTCAGATCTAACCGCGAGTCAAATGTATTGAGCACGCAAATGGGCGCTCAAAAAATGGACATCAAAATGATGAAGCAAATTCCATTGGCTTTGGGGGAAACGGATGTGTTAAAAGTCATCACGATGTTGCCAGGCGTACAAACGGTGGGAGAAGGTACACTCGGCCTGAATGTGCGAGGAGGAACAACAAGTCAAAACTTGATTTTATTTAATGATGCTATCGTTTATAATCCTTCACATTTTTTCGGATTCTTTTCGACATTCAACCCTGATGTGATTAAAAGTGTTGAGTTGTACAAAAGCGGCATGACTGCAGACTATGGTGGACGCCTAGCTTCCGTTCTGGATATTCAATCAAGAGAAGGTAATTACAAAAAACTGTCAGGCTCTGGAGGTATAAGCCCAGTCTCTGCGCGATTGTCTTTCGAAGGACCCATTTCTGAAAAAACTGTTTTTATGGTTGGTGTCAGATCAACTTATTCGGATTGGGTGTTGCGACAAATTGATGCTCCAAGCCTGAGAAATACACAGGCGAGTTTTTATGATATTAATGCAACAATCAATCACAAGATTGATAATAACAATCATATCACAGTTTCGGGATATACTAGCAACGATCATTTCCGATTGAATAGTGACACAACTTATCAGTACAGCAATCAAAATGCTTCAGTCAAATGGAAACATATTTTTAATCCAAAACTCTTCGCTTCTTTCATTGCTGGTTACAGTGGATATAACTATGAAATATCAAGTGACAAAAATCCAGTGACCGCATTCAAGATGGATTTTTCCGTGCAGCAGTTCAATGTTAAAGCTGACTTTAGTTATCAATATGACCATCAGCATACTATTACGACAGGTATAAGTTCAACTCGTTATCATCTTTCTCCAGGAAATCTAAAACCGGTTGGAGATAAATCGCTGATCGCTCCAGATCCTCTTCAGCAAGAGAATGGACAGGAGAGTGCAGTATATATTGGTGACAATTTTGATGTATCACCAAAGCTTTCCTTATATGCAGGTATTCGCTATTCGATGTATCAATATCTTGGTGCACGCGATGTGTATCAGTATCAAAGCGGACAACCGAGACAGGATTATACTATAGTCGACACTATTCATTATGCAGCAGGAAAAACCATTGCAAACTACGGTGGACTAGAACCACGCTTTTCAGCTCGATACACGTTGAACGATAATTCGTCAATAAAATTCAGTTATAACAGAATGCGGCAATATATTCAGATGTTGTCCAACACAACAGCCGTTACACCTACGGACATTTGGAAGCTGAGTGATACTTATATTAAACCACAAGTAGGCGACCAAGTTTCACTTGGGTATTATCAAAATCTAAAGAAAAATTTGATCGAACTTTCTGTTGAAGGCTATTATAAAACAATTCAAAATACGGTCGACTATAAAAGCGGTGCGGTTCTATTACTTAACCATCACATCGAAACGGATATTCTTAATGCAAATGGAAAAGCTTACGGTGTTGAGTTTCTTTAAAGAAGCCTACAGGCAAAGTCAACGGATGGATCAGCTATACGTATTCGCGCACTTTTTTGAAAACTGTTGGAAGCTCTTCCGCAGAAACAATTAATCACGGCAATTATTATCCCAGCAGCTACGACAAACCTCATGCTTTTAATTTTATTGGAAATTATAGTTTTAGCAGAAGATTTAATTTTTCAGTGAATGCTGTTTATAGTACGGGTAGACCGATCACCTTGCCGTTGGGTAAGTACACTTTGGATGGAAGCGGAACGAATTTTTTACTCGGACCGAAATCAATATAGAATTCCAGATTATCTGCGGTTTGATGCTTCAATCAATGTGGAGGGGAATCATAAGATTAAAAAGCTAGCGCACAGTTCATGGACGTTTGCAATCTATAATTTGTTGGGTCGTCATAATGTTTACTCAGTCTATTTTGTTTCTCAAAATGGACATATCAATGGATACCAGATGTCGATTTTGAAGACCGATCCCTACAATTACTTACAACTTCAAGTTTTGAAAATGAAGATCAAACTTTCATATATTTTCATTTTTGCTTCGGTCTTTTTTGCGGGCTGTAAGGAGCCATATACTCCTCCTTACTCTAATAGTTCCCAAAATTTTTTAGTCGTTGATGGCACTATTAATAGCACTGATAGTTTGGTTCAGATAAAGTTATCACGTGCTGTTCCCCTTTCTTCAACTCAAAGCTCGCCTGCGGAATCAGGTGCAAGTGTTTCGGTTGAAAATGATCAGGGTTTGGCTCTCGCATTAGTTGAATCACCGGTTGGAGTCTACTCTTTAAAAACTGTATTCTCTTCAGACAGAAAATACAAGTCTTCATATTCGCACATCCGATAATGAAATATATTCTTCTGATTTTATTGCGATTCAGCAGACACCGGCAATTGATAGTTTGACTCTGGAGCCCAACTGCGGATGGCCTTTACGTCAAGGTGAATTCACATGACCCTACAGGAAATGCCAAATATTATCGTTGGACTTACGAAGAAACCTGGGAATACAGTGCGCCCTATCAGTCAAGTTTTATTTATGACCCAACATTGGATAGTGCTGTTTTACGCCCACCCAGTCAAGATATTTATATCTGTTGGAGAACGACCCCTTCAACAGACATTAAGCTATACACTACATCTAAACTTCAACGCGATGAAGTGAGTAATTATCAACTCATTTTTTTGCCAAAGGGATCGCAGAAAGTATCGAGGACTACAGTGTGTTAGTAAAACAACAAGCACTTAGTGAAGAGGCATATAACTTCTGGTTCCAACTTCAGACCACTACGCAGAATTTGGGCGGGTTGTTTGACCCACTACCGAGCCAAGTAAATAGCAACGTTCAATGTGAATCTGATCCTTCAAAAACGGTGCTTGGCTTTTTTAGTGGTAGTTCGGTTTCTTCGAAGCGAATTTTTATTGGTTATGATAAACTGCCTGAATATCTTAAAGTGTCATCATCTGTTGGCACCTGCGCACTCGATTCAATTCCGGTTGACCAAGTTCACAAATTAGATTCGTACTATAAAAACTCTGTGATATGGGTTACTGGTTATGGACAAATGGGTCGAAGGATATCTCGTAACTACGCCAGCGTGTGCAGACTGTAGAGCGCAAGGCGGCTCCACTACTAAACCTTCATTTTGGCAATAACTATGGAGCGTATCTATTTTATTTTGATTTTTATTTTTTTTAGTGCTTGTACACTTTCGTTTGCACAAGAAAACAAGTCTGATACCTTGAAAAAAAGTTCAGCAAGTATTCTGAGAAAAACCTTCAGGAGAAACTGTATGTACACAGGTGCTGTTCGGATTCTATCGTGTTTCCCTATTAACCTT
>JASGIR010000101.1:0-15340 GCA_049840975.1 Cyclobacteriaceae bacterium
AAGGTTAATAGGGAAACACGATCGAATCCGAACAGCACCTATAGTTTTTTCATCCTGTGAAAAAGTGATCGATCCTACCTTAGAAGATGCAGAGCCCATATTGGTCGTAGATGCTTGGCTAGACAATATTCCGGACAAACCTCAATTCATCCATCTAACTATGACGCAGCCTTATTTTGATGACTCAACTCCACCAGGCGTGAGTGGTGCAAGCGTTGTTGTTACAGACGAGTTCAGCTCTACTTTCGTTTTTGTGGACGATGGAAGCAACACGGGAACTTACGTTTGGTCACCACCACCCGGGAAATCAATTGGGTCTGTTGGAACTGCATACACTCTTGCTGTCACAACAAATGGAGAAACGTTTACGGCTACGACAACAATTAAGAGGACAGCGATAATAGACAGTATTACATTTAAAATAAAACCAGCTTTCCAATTCCCAGAAGGCTCTTACATAGCTGAGTTTTGGTCGACAGATCCTAAAGGTCCTGGGGATACTTACTGGATTAAGGCTTATAAAAACAATGTGTTCTTAAATAAACCAAGTGAAATTAACATTGCCTATGATGCCGGTTTTTCGGCCGGAGGAGATTTTGACAATGCTACATTTATTCCACCTATTCGGGAAGCGATAAATCCTGTTGATAAAGACCCAAATAATCAAAACAAAAACTTGCCTCCTTATGTAGCTGGCGACAGTATTAGGGTAGACATCTGTTCGATATCCTTAGCTGCTTTTGATCACTTGCAACAAATTGTCGAGCAGACCAATAGGCGGGTGGTTTCGCAGAGTTGTTTGCCAAGCCTATAAATAACATCTCAACGAATTTAAGCAACACTGATTCTAAAGGGAGTAAGGTTGTTGGATTCTTCAACGTCTCTTCTATAAGTTCTTTGAGGAAGAAATTTTAAAAAAAAGAAATCGTCTCTTATGGGAAAATAAAAATGGCAAATCAACATCGCACCGCTACAACCGCCTACCCTTGCTGCCTTCCGGCCCTGGGGGAGTTCAGCAGGAGCTGGTCGTGCCGATTTGCCACCGCAAAGTTAATCAATAAATTAACTCGATAAAGTCTTAATTGCTTGGGACTAGATTAAATGTCCATTGACCTGAAACATTTTCAGTTCTAGTAGTAGAATAACCAGAACCATTGTAGGTCAATGTTATTTGAAGGTTTTTTCCAGCAGCATCAACAGTGTATCCCAATGCTAGTTGATCACTTGTCCGGGATCTCTTACAATCGCGTTACCAGGTGAAGAAGAATCAAAAGACCATGTTCCGCCAGCTGGCCAAACACTTAGTTTCGGTTGACCAGAAGTTGAATAGCTGAATGAAGAGGCGCCCTTTGTGCCAGTAATAGTAAGTGTAAAATTCTTCCAATGTACTGTAGAATCAGCCTGAGACCCAGTTGGCCCAAGTAATACACTGCCAGATGTCTGGGACACAACAGTCCATTTTTTTGAAAGTAGCCCAAGCTGCTTGTCCTGAACCGATTCAGAACCACCGCCACCGCCACCACAGCCGGAGTAAATAAATAGAGTTCCTAATGATAGTACTGTAAATAGTAAGCGAAAAGCCTTCATGTTTGATGAATTTTATCGGTTAAACATACAAAAATCAATATTCTAAAAAAAATACCCTACCGCATTTATGCGGTCATGTGATTTTAATCTTATCTCATTCCGTGAAGTAACCTTATTTATACTTCAAAATATCAAGTCTTTTCACTGCTACTGGGGTATTCTGTCTCTTGATTTGAAGCGATAAATACGATTGTGGACTCAGGGATTTCTGCAAGGTGTCTGTTATACCAATCGATGGCTGACTTGTCTAGGTTGGTGCAAGGCTCATCCAGAAAAAGTAAGTCAGCATGCGAGTAAAATGCAAGAGCAAGTTTTAAGCGTTGCCGCATCCCCGATGAAAAAGAGAAATTGATTTTTGCTTTGCTGAATTCAGCTCCATCTTCTCGACAAGAGTGGCTATTGGAATTCTTGGTTTTTTGAAGTTGAAATGAAATTGAATCATTTCTTCCAATGTAAATTCATCGATCAAGTCCATGTAAGGCGCTGCAATAGAAATGGATTGATAAATCAAAGCAGGATCATTAACCGAATACTGAACATTACCTGTACTGGGGTGCATTTGCCCCCATAGTACTTGCATCAATGTAGATTTACCCGAACCATTGGATCCAACGATGGCGTAGGTTTTCCCTGAGTTGAATTCGTAAGAGAAATTTCTGAATACCCATTCACGGTTGAATCGCTTGCCGAGACTATGGGCAATTAACTTCATTCAAAAGAGGAGCTCCCTGAAGAAAATCCTTTCATGATACCTCGTTCCGAGGCCTTAATGAAATTGACAATGTGATCCCTTTCAGCGCTGGAAGGCAATTCTTTTTCTACTAGATCAAGAGCTTTTGAATTGTTAAGGCCTTTCAAGAATATGTATCTATAAATTTCCTGAATCTCAGTAATTTTTTCACTGTCGAATCCGCGTCTGCGAAGGCCTACGGTATTGATTCCGCAGTAAGTAAGAGGCTCGCGAGCAGCTTTGGTGAATGGAGGAATATCTTTACGTACGAGTGAACCACCAGACACCATCACGTGTGCACCAACTTTTACAAATTGGTGAACAGCACTTGCGCCACCAATAATTGCCCAATCATCAATAGTAACGTGACCTGCAACTTGAACAGCATTCACTAGAACACAATTATTGCCTATAGTGCAGTCATGAGCAACATGTACATAAGCCATTAACAAACAATCTTGCCTATGACAGTTTTCAACTTATCAGTTGTTCCTCGGCTTATCGTAACAAACTCGCGGATGGATGTGTTGTCACCGATATAAGTTTCTGTTTTTTCTCCAGCAAATTTCAGGTCTTGTGGAACTGAAGAGATAGATGCCCCAGGATAGATTTTTACATTTTCGCCTAAACGCGTTCCTTCCCACAATACAGCATTGGCGCCTATCCAGCTACCATCACCAATGACTACATCACTTTTCACTGTAGCGAAAGGTTCAATCGTTACGTTATTCCCGATTTTTGCATCAGGATGTACATTGGCTAAAGGATATTGGCTCATAGATCTTTTCTCACAATGCTGGCAGTCATAGTGCCCTCACAAACTAATGTATTGCCCACATAACCACGTCCAGACATTTTTGCAATGCCTCTGCGAATAGGAGCGAGAAGGTCACATTGAATAACTAAAGTATCGCCAGGTAAAACCATTTTACGGAAACGGAATTCATCGATTCCAAGGAAGTATGTCCAGTAGTTTTCTGGATCTGGTACAGTATTCAAAACTAAAATTCCACCGATTTGTGCCATTGCTTCAACTTGAAGAACACCTGGCATAACTGGATTGCGTGGAAAATGACCTTGAAAATAATTTTCGTTCATGGTCACGTTCTTAACGCCAATTACTCTCTCCTTGTCAAGATAGATTATCTTGTCAATGAGTAGGAAAGGATATCGATGAGGAAGTGTTGAAGTAATTTTATTGATATCCATCACTGGAGGCAGCGAAGGATTATATTTTGGCACTCCTTTTTTATCAGCTTCAGCCATCGATTTTTTTAATTTCTTGGCGAAAGCCACGTTCGCAGCATGACCAGGTCGAGCGGCAAGAATCTGCGCTTTCAAAGGACGACCTGCAAGCGCTAAGTCTCCAATAATATCAAGTAGTTTATGACGAGCTGGTTCGTTGTTGTAACGAAGTTCGATGTTATTTAAAATGCCTTCTTTCTTTACTTCAACCTTTGGTTTATTCAACATCCTAGCGATGTTGTCTAATTCATGAGGTTCAACAATACGGTCAACAATTACAATCGCATTATTTAAATCTCCACCGCGGATCAGATTGTTTTTATAAAGCATTTCAAGTTCATGCAAGAAGCAGAAAGTGCGGCATGAAGCGATTTCTTTTTCGAATTGCTGAATGCTGGTTATAGAAGCGTGCTGACTTCCAAGAACAGGCGAATTGTAGTCAACCATCACTGTAACACGATAGTCGTCTAGAGGAAGAGCTGCGATTTCTACGTTGCGAGCTGCTTCTACTATAAAAGATTGAATCCTGAACTTCAAAAAAGTCACGAAGTGCGTTTTGCTCTTCAGTGCCAACTTCCTTAAGCGCATTAACAAATTCAATTGAACTGCCATCCATGATTGGGGCCTCTGGTCCGTCCAACTGGATAAGAACGTTGTCAATTTCCAATCCAACGAGCGCAGCAAGTGTGTGTTCGATCGTGCTCACACGCGCACCACTTTGTTCAATGGTTGTCCCCCTTGAAACATCGACTACGCGGTCGCAATCGGCTTCAATTATGGGTGAGCCAGGCAAATCAACACGCTGGAACTTAATTCCATGGTTTGGCTTTGCTGGCAAGAAAGTCATAGTGGTCTGCACCCCCGTGTGGAGCCCCACACCTGAGATGGTCACTGACTTCTGAATTGTTTGCTGCTTGTGATTAAGCATTTGTTTTGGAAAAGTCCGCAAATTTAAGGCAAATAAGGGATTATCCAAAGTCAAGGTTTCTTGCCCAGAAATGCATCTCAAGCCAAATTGTTTTTAGTTTTACAAAACAACCTTGTGAAACAATTTTCTTTTGACAACTGAATCCTATACCAAAAATTATGTCTCCTTATATAGCTGAATTTGTTGGAACACTTTTGCTTATCCTTTTAGGCAATGGCGTAGTAGCAGGGGTGATTTTGAAGAAAACCAAATCCGAGAATGCGGGATGGTTTACGATAGTTGCGGGATGGGGATTGGCCGTATCGCTAGCGATATATGCTGTTGGAGGTATCAGCGGTGCGCATCTTAATCCAGCTGTTACGCTTGCCCTTGCTTTCTTAGGAAATTTCCCGTCTGATCAAGTTGTTGGTTATATCACAGCCCAATTTGCAGGAGCATTTGCTGGTGCTGTTTTAGTTTGGCTTTTTTATTTTCCTCATTGGAAAGAAACCATCGATGCTGATACAAAGCGAGATGTTTTCTGTACGGCACCCGCCATTAGACACACCTTTTCGAATTTGTTGAGCGAGGTAGTCGCAACTGCTGTTCTTGTCTTTGGAATTCTTTTCATAGGTGCTAATGAATTTACTCAAGGTCTCAATCCTTTGGTGATTGGATTGCTTATCGTATCAATCGGGTTGAGTTTAGGTGGAACGACTGGATTTGCAATTAACCCAGCGCGTGATCTCGGTCCGCGTATTGCCCATTTTGTTTTGCCAATACATGGAAAAGGAAATTCGGATTGGAGTTATGCTTGGATTCCCGTTGCTGGTCCAATAGTTGGAGGGTTGCTTGGCGCTTGGATTTACAGCTCTGTTTTTTAAAGAATTCGCGTGAAAAAATATATCATCTCTTTAGATCAAGGAACAACAAGTTCACGTGCCGTTTTATTTGACGAGAATGGATCAATTGTTGGAATTGCACAACAAGAGTTCACTCAGATTTTTCCACAACCAGGTTGGGTAGAACATAACGCCAATGAAATCTGGAGCACTCAACAAAATGTTTTACACAAAGTAATTACGGATAATAATATTGATCCGAAATCAATAGCTGCGTTGGGCATCACAAATCAACGTGAGACAACTGTGCTCTGGAATAAAAAAACGGGAGAGCCAATTTATAATGCAATCGTCTGGCAGGACAAACGTACTGCCCCGTTGTGTGAAGATTTAAAATCGAGAGGTCTTTCAGATTATGTGAAACAAAATACTGGGCTTGTAATCGATTCTTATTTTTCTGCCACGAAAATAAAATGGATTCTGGAAAATGTTTTGGAGGCGAAAGTGCTTGCCGATAGAAATGAACTCGTTTTTGGAACAATTGACACTTGGTTGCTCTGGAAGTTGACGAATGGGAAAGTTCATGCGACTGATTATTCAAACGCTTCACGTACGATGTTATTCAATATCCGTGACCTGAAATGGGATGAAAGAATGTTGAGCGAACTAAACATTCCAAAATCAATCTTACCAGAAGTAAAACCTTCTTCGTTCAATTTTGGAGAATGGAATTTTAATGGAAGTAAAATTCCAATTGCAGGTGTTGCAGGAGATCAACAAGCGGCTCTGTTCGGTCAGGCTTGTTTTAAATCAGGAATGGCAAAGAATACATATGGCACTGGTTGTTTCATGTTGATGAATACGGGCGAGAAAATTCAGCAGTCAAAAAATGGGTTGATCACAACTATTGCTTGGGGTCTTGATGGAAAAGTAGAGTATGCCCTTGAGGGAAGTGTCTTCATCGCAGGTGCAGCTGTGCAGTGGCTTCGAGATGAATTGCATCTGATTGATCAATCGAAAGATTCGGAATATTTTGCTGAGAAAGCATTAGGCTCAAATGAAGTTTATGTCGTTCCCGCATTTGCTGGACTTGGAGCACCGCATTGGGACATGTACGCACGTGGTGCAATCTTTGGCCTGACGCGTGATACTGGTAAAGACCACATCATCAAAGCAACTTTGGAGTCGCTCGCTTATCAGACCAAAGATATTCTTAATGCAATGCAAGAAGATGCAGGCATGAAACTTTCAAGCTTAAAAGTAGATGGTGGTGCGAGCGCAAATAATGTATTGATGCAATTTCAAGCTGATATTCTAGATGTGGAAGTTGAGCGTCCGGAAATAATAGAATCAACAGCTATGGGTGCTGCTTACTTGGCGGGAATTCAAATTGGCCTTTGGAAAAAGGATGACATTGCTAAAAACAGAAAAATTCAAAAACGGTTTGCTCCAAAAATGGAATCAACACTTCGAGAAAAATTGTATAAAGGCTGGCAGAAGGCAGTTGACAGAACTAAAGGCTGGGTAGATTAAACTGTCATTCTAAAAATTATTCATTTGAACAGACTCGAGTCAATAGCAAAACTTCAATCTGAATCTTTCGATCTTCTGATCATAGGCGGAGGAATTACCGGTGCTGGCATTGCACTTGACGCTGTTACGCGAGGATTGAAAACTGCATTGATTGAAAAAAATGATTTCGCTTACGGAACCAGCAGTCGCTCAACAAAATTAATTCACGGAGGACTCCGCTATCTCAAACAGCTTGAGTTTGGGTTAGTGAAAGAAGTTGGAAGTGAACGTGCAGTTGTTCACAACTTGGCTCCGCACTTAGTGATCCCTGAAAAGATGTTGCTTCCACTTTACGAGAAGAGAGGACTTGGAAGTACACTTACTTCTTTTGGACTAAAACTTTATGATTGGCTAGCGGGTGTGAAGCGTGAAGATCAACGCAAAATGCTAACTCGAAAACAAACGCTTAAACAAGAACCGTTATTGAATCCATTAGATGTGAAAGGCGGAGCGATTTATGCGGAGTACAGAACTGATGACGCGCGACTTACCATTGAAATTGTGAAGACAGCAAGTGCCCGAGGGGCAGTAGTGGCAAACTATTGCGAGGCAACTGAATTTATTTATCAAGAGGAGAATATTGTTGGGGTAAAAATATTAGATAAAACATCGAGCCAAATTTTTTCTGTTAAAGCTAAAGCTGTAGTGAATGCGGCTGGACCCTGGGTTGATACACTTCGAGAAAAAGACAATTCAAAAAAAGGAAAGAAGCTTCATTTAACTAAAGGTGTACACATCGTTGTGTCGAAGGAGAAGCTAAATGTGACTCAAGCGATTTACTTCGATGTAGGAGATGGGCGTATGATATTTGCAATTCCTCGAGGGAGAATCACTTATATAGGTACAACAGATACAAATTATAAAGAAGAGATCGATCAAGTTCATATTGAAAAGGAAGATGCTGGATATCTGATCAAAGCTGTCAACTCAACCTTTGCTGATGTTAATCTTGAATTAAAAGATATTGAATCGAGTTGGGCTGGCTTGCGTCCATTGATTCATGAAGAAGGAAAGTCCGCTTCTGAGCTTTCTCGCAAAGATGAAATTTTTGAATCGCCTTCTGGACTAATTTCAATAGCAGGAGGGAAGCTGACAGGATATCGTAAAATGGCCGAACGTGTTGTTGATTTGGTGGTGAAAAAATCCTTTGATGAAGATAAACTTAAGTCCTGCTTGACTGGATCGATTCACCTGACGAATCCATTTTTAAAGAATGTTGACGAAGTCAAAAAATATAGAACGCTCACCGAGCAAAAATTGCGTCACCATCATTTAGAAAGCTATGTTGATTATTTAGTGAGCACTTATGGAATGCAGACTGATACCATAATTGAAGAATTTGCAAACCTCAGTGAAGAAGATTTTGATACCCGTTTGGCAATAGCTGAATTAAATTTTTGCTTGAAAAATGAAATGGTTATTTCGGCTTCTGATTTTTTGGTTAGAAGAACGGGAATGCTTTACTTCAATTTGCCACGTTTGAAGAAGGTTATGGATTCCATTCTTTTGAAAATGAAATCTCATTTTTCATGGAACGATCAACAATCAAATGATGTGCGAAGCACACTCGAAAAACTCATCAAAGAAGCTTCAAATTTTTACTGACAGCTCTAAAGCGAGATTGAAGCAGTATAAGTTCAAAAGGAAGCCAACGGCTAAATAAAATGACCTCAAGCGAATAATTGACAACACCCGATGTACCTTCGTTGCAAATTCATTTCTTAAAATAATTCTATCATGAAAAAAAACATCTTCTCATTCTTTATTTTGGCGTCACTGGTGGTGGCATGTTCTGGCAACAAGGAAAAAAAAGAAGCTAATTGGCCCGAGTTGGAATCATTCCATAAAATTATGGCTAAAGTTTTCCATCCATTAAAAGATTCAAACAACCTTGCCCCAGCAAAAATGTTGATTGGTGATCTTGCGACTCAAGCAGCAACTTGGTCTGCGGCTTCACTGCCTAAAGAAGTTGATACTCCTGAGATGAAATCGATGCTTGAAGATTTGAAAAACGATTCCCAATTACTTGCCGATACTGTAAAGAATGGTGCAGCTGATTCTTTAGTAAGTAAAAATGTAAGCGCTATTCACAGACAATTTCACAAGATCATGGAAGCGTGGGAGCGTAGCCACCATGAAGGTGACCATAATGAAGATGAAAAACATGAACATGAAGAAGAAGATTAATTCTCTTAGAATACACTAAATGAAAAAAGGGCTTCCGAAGAAGCCCCTTTTCACTCCTAAAACCAAAAAATCAATTTTTATCCCACCATAATGGTGTTCCACCGCTATCAGTTCCTCCTAAAAGCGTAACTGCTTTAGCAACGCCTTGCGGATTGTTAGAATATTCAGAGCTCGGATAAACAAGCCTGCGAATAAATTTTTCGGTAGCAATAGTTCCTTGGCTATTGTTGATCACTACAGGGAAAAGCTTAGGATAAGTTGTTCTTCTAAATTCACTCCAAGCCTCTTGTCCTTCAGGATACAGAGCAAGCCATTTTTGCGTGATAATTCGCTCAAGTTTGGTATTAAAATCTGCGCTGTCATCCCATTTAATGGTTATTGTACTTAAGTGAGGATCGGCAGCATTAACATCGTTGTCGGAATTTTTTGGATCAACATAAGGGATAGGCGTGCTTGCTCCATCGGCAATATAGTTTGTTGCCTGTGCTGATATTGTTGAACCATAATATTTATCGCACATGTCAAAAGATGCTTGAATGCCTGCTTCATAATTTGTTTTTGCATCCCCTGCACCTGCCCAGTTGCGGATAGCCGCTTCGGCTTTTAAGAAATAAGCTTCAGCTGTGGTCATTAAAACGATGGCATTAGGAAATGATGTTATCTGTGAAAAATTGCCATAATTGCCGGCATAGCTTGCGCTCGAAATATCAATGCCATTTCTTATCCCTTTGTATTGACCTAAGAAAGCAGGATCGCCTGCAGGCGTAGCGTAAAAAGGTAATCTAGGATCATCATATCCCACCATAAATGATTCCATTGGTGCTCCCCAGCGAATGTCGCCCCAAGATGTGATGGTATTTAAAGGGTGGCCGGTAGTGCCCTATGTTCACAATGCAGTTATCATCTGCTCCTGACGACAAGAGACCGACTGAGTTTGCCAAAGCAGCTTCACCCTGTGTTTTTGCTAAATTAGGATCAACACTCGAAATTCTCATAGCTAAACGAAGTCTCAAAGTATTAGCATATTTTACCCAGCTTTTCACGTCCCCGCTATAAACTAGATCAGCTTTTGCAAAACTTTGTGAGCCGCTTTGCGCCAAAGGAGTAAGTATATTGATGGCAGAATCCAAATCGGCAAAAAATTGATTGTAAACATCTTGTTGCGAATCATAGTCAATGCTTCCATCGGCATTAATCACACCATATTTTGAAAATACAATCGGCCCATAAATATCTGTTACTCGGTGCATTCCTGCCACTCTCAAAATTTTAGCCCAAGAGTAATAGTCATTTGATCCAAGTGATTTGGCGATCGGCAGAACGGTATGTGCCGCTCTCATAACATTGTCGTAAGGAGTGCTCCAAGCAAAAAGGTTCCAGCCATCAGTCAAGGCATAGTTTTGGTTGTTGTTGCCTGTCAGGTCAGGAGTCATCATATAGCCCGAATAAATATCGGCATTGAGATTTTGCGCTACTTGAAATTCCCATGCAGGATTGTAATCGTATATTTTCAACTGCATTTGTTGTATCGGAGTACTTAAGATATTGTAATCGGCAGCCAGGTCTTTTGTGTAAATTCCAGTTACATCCTTGTTGTAGTCCTCAAATTTTCCTGTACAGCCAATCAAGAAGGCAAGGATTAAGCCAGACATCCAAGCAGTGGATATTTTCTTTCTAATCGTTTTCATTTTCATATTTCTTTAAAGGTCTTTGAGTAATTAAAAACCAAGTTTTATGCTTCCACCAATGCTGCGCAGTGAAGGAAGACCGAATACATCGACACCTTGCAAGGCATTACCAGTGCTCATAGCCAAGTCTGGATCGAAAGGAGCGTCTTTATAGAAGAAGAAGAGATTTCTACCAACTAAAGATACGCGGAGACTTCTTATGCCTTTAGTTTTGACGGGTACGTTATAGCCTATCGAAAGTTCTCGCAAGCGTACATTGGTTGCACTGTAAACGTATGCTTCTGCAATCCCATTTTGTCCACCTATGAATTGATAATAGTTAGCAATTTGCCCGGGAGTACTATAAGTGAACGCTGAATTGTCGGCTGCGTTAGTGGCTTTGATGTTGATCGTGCCTTTATCGCGTGCATCGGCAGTAACTTTACTAACACCGTTGAAATCGAGATATGCTTGCGTGTAGCTCATGCATTTTCCACCAAACCTTCCGTCAACCAAAACCGAGATATTGAATCTCTTCACATCAATGGAGTTGTACCAACCCAATTGGAAAGTTGGAAGAACACTTCCTATTCTTTGAATACCACCACCGCTAGCAGGTGTTAATGATAACGGAGTTCCATCTGAGTTAACCAAAATACTTCCGTTTGAAGCTCTCTTAAACACATTATTGGAGTACAGATCCCCCCATGAACCACCTTCTACAATGCGGGACATATATATGCCATTGCTTGAACCAGTTAATTGGTATCCTTGAGTTGCGGAAACTTGAGCGTCACCCAGCTTTACAATTGTGTTTTTGTTTCTTTGAAAATTGAATGTACTAGACCAAGTGATGATTTCGTTTTTAACAGGAACAATGTTGAGTGAAATCTCCACACCTTTGTTCTGAATATGCCCTAAGTTTTTGTAGTAAGTAGAATAGCTAGAACCAGAAGGTGCGGGGAAAGTTACGTATTGATTGTAATTGTCATTTTGATAATAAGTGAAATCTAATCCTATCCTGTTATTCAAAAATTTCAGCTCTGTACCTATTTCAAATGAGCGGTTATCTTCCGGCTTCAAATAAGATCCGGGATATGGGAATGCGCCTGCTACAACTGTTCCACTTCTTGTTGCATTAATATCAAAGTTCCGAGGATTAGTGGCAGTTGCTGGGAGATCATTACCCACTTTAGCATACGATATTCTAGCCTTGGCATATGAAATGGCTTCTGGCAATTTCACTAGTTCGCTAATCACACCAGAAAGGCCTGCCGAATAATAAAAATAACCTCTCTTCAATGTCGGTGTATTGGCAAATGCTGATGACCAGTCATTTCTTCCTGATATATCAAGGAATAGCTTTTCTTTCCATCCTAATGTTGCATTCCCCAAAACTGATTGCACCTGCTTATGAGTATAAGTTTGAGTAGCGGATTCATTTGCTGGAGCAATATTTGTGACAGTGAAAACATTAGGAATAAGTAAACCAACGTTAATATCAGAAAGGTTAGTGTCCATTATTAGCCCTGAGTTCACATAATCTGTAATGTTGCCTCCAATAGTACCTGACAAACTAAAGTCATTAAGTTGTTTATTAAACAAAAGTAGAGCGTCTCCATAAATCTGAGAGTTCTCAATTTTTTCCCAAGTGTATTTCCCATTCATAGGAGTAAGTGTGAGTTGCGATCCCGCATAAGATTGGAATGTGTATGAGTTCCATGATTTATCATACCTGCCTCTTCCTTGTACACTCAGCCAATTAGAGATTTTGTATTTCAAAGTGATCGCACCAAAGAATCGGTCAAGCTGATCGTCTCTCAAGTTTTTGTTTAAAAGCCAATAAGGGTTTTGTTCATTTCCATCGCCAGCCCATGATGATGGAGTGGTTGCCAAACCTTTATCATAGTTGTTATTCCACCAGTTCTGTAAGTACATATTTCTGTTCGCAGAGAAATATTGGTAGTTGTTTTTGTAATTGTTGAAATCCAAACCACGGGGCATCAAATCTAAACCGATGAGGGGATTGAAATACATACCACCCGCCACTGGTCTGTTGTGCGATTTCTGAGTGATATAGTTCACGCTAGCGTCCAATGTCAATCGGTCATCCAAAAACTTGGCTGTTTCTCTGAAGTTTACTGTGTGCCTTTTCAAAGTACTGGTCGGAATAATTCCTTTATTGTCGGTATTAGAATAAGAAAGGTAAGCTTGTGCTTTATCTGTTCCACCACTCATTGATATTGAATTGATCCATGTAGATCCAGTCTGAAAGAAGTTTTTGGTATAATCAGAACCATTGACTACAGAACCCCAGCTAGTTGCTGAACCAGGGGTTGTACTGGTGGGAGCTGTAGTTTGTCCATATTTAAACTGAAGTTGAGGACGGATCAAAGGACTGTCAGTAGTAAGGTCTGAAGAAAAATCAATTTTGGTTTGACCAGCTTTGCCTTTTTTAGTGTTAATCAAAATCACGCCATTGGCAGCACTGCTTCCATAGAGCGCAGCAGCACTAGCACCTTTAAGTACGTTGATGCTTTCAATATCGCTCGGGTTGATGTTGGAAATACCGTCACCACTATCACGCCCAGGTCCATTACCTTCTGATTGACCCCAAAAATCGCCTGGTTGAGTAGGGCTATAGTTCGCCATTGGAATACCATCAATCACATAAAGAACTCCGTTTTCCCTTGTCGATTTTGGCCCACGCAAAACCACGCGAGATGAACCACCAATTCCTGATGCACTTCTATTAATTTGTATGCCGGCAACTTTCCCTTGTAACGCATTAATCATGTTTGCATCACGAGTATCAGTTAATTTATCGCCACTCACTTCTTGAAACGCATAGGACAAGGATTTTTTGTCCTTTTCAATACCTAAAGCTGTAACAACGACTTCCTGAAGCTGCGTTGTGTCTTCTTTAAGGCTTACGTCAATCACGGATTGCCCTTGGACAGGAATTTCTTGAGTCGCAAATCCTATAAAGGATATGACCAAGGTAGCGTTCTCGCCAACCGAGAGAGAGTACTTCCCTTCACTATCACTGACAGTGCCAGATGTACCTCCCTTCACTTGAATAGTTACCCCCGGCAATGCATTGCCCTGAGAGTCTTTCACTGTCCCCGACACAACTCTCGACTGTGCCAGCGACCATGTCGCCAACAAGCACGTGAGTGCAATCGTTGGCAACAGATTTAGGTAAAATTTTCTTCGCATAGTTTTTATTAAGGGTTAAAACGATTGTTAATGGTATGTAAACGTAGATTTAAAAATGTGTAATCACAAGGGAAAACCTAAAAATGTGTGCGCGCACATTTAATTTGTGCGTGTACACATTGAAAATCCAACTATATTTGCATATTGCGCGTTAATTAGACCAATGTCAAAAAAATTTTTCTCGCGTATACACAATATTGCTAAAGCAGCTGGTGTTTCGGTAGGAACAGTCGATAGAGTATTGCACAATCGCGGAAAAGTGAGTGATAAGGCTCTGAAAAAGATTAACGAAGTCCTTAAAAAGAATGAATACAAACCGAACCTCATCGCTCGAACACTGGGATCGAATAAGACTTATAAAATCGTTGCCATCCTTCCAAACCCTGACCAAGATCCATATTGGACAATAGCGCATAAAGGAATAATGCAGGCTGAACATGAATGGGCCTACTATGGCCTTCGCGTAATCACCTGTTTTTTTGATCTCCAGAAAAAGGACTCCTTCGAAGAGACTGCTGAAAAAGCGCTTAAGCAAAAGCCGGACGGGATTTTGATCGCGCCTATATTCTATAACGAGACGCTACCGTTTTTTAAACTCTTCTATAAAAGAGGAATTCCTTACGCTCCTATTCAATACGAACATTACGGAATCGAATAGCTTGTCATTCATTGGACAAGACCTCTACCAAAGTGGGCGTGTGGCAGCAGAGTTGGTTTGCATCGGGCAAAAAGGCGCAGGTACTTTTGGCGTTCTCCATGTGGATGAAGATTTAAACGACTCAATACACTTATTGGAAAAGGAGAGAGGATTCAGGGATTATATTAAAGAGCATTATGATGGCACTTCCAAAATCGAGTCATTGAATAGAAAGGTCTTTGTTTTCCTTTTCAAGAAGCGTTTAGCCACTCTTTTAAAGAAGTCACTGATCGGAGATTGGAGCTTCTATCAAGAGGCACAGAAACGGCTGCCAACTTTTTGAAGAGTCATGGCAAAAACGGAATCCGTTTGGTTGGATATGATTTGCTGAAAAAAATGTTGAATATCTCAATGGTGGCATAATTGATTTTCTAATCCATCAAAAACCTCAGAAGAAAGCTTTTGAAGGAGTTAGCAGCTTGGCCAACCATTTGATTTTCAAAAAAAAACGCCACCCATCAATCTTTTTCCTTTGGAAGTAATCACAAGGCAAAACATGCCATCTTATATTATCAATCAACAACATCCTATAACAACACCAGATCATTCTAATTAAGAGAATCAAATTATGGCGAACGGGAACTTAGTACATATCAACTTTGAGAAAATACCAACATCAATCTATGAGTCTGCTGATCAAGCATCAAAATCGGTGGCTAAAGAAATTGCAGACTTGATCAGACCTCA
>JASGIR010000102.1:0-104161 GCA_049840975.1 Cyclobacteriaceae bacterium
ATGTATGTGCTCGACTAGTACGTATTGCTAAGGTTAATAGGGAAACACGATAGAATCCGAACAGCACCTCGGCCAAAAACCAAAAGCAATTGAAGGAGTAGATTTAATAGCTGAATTGAAGAAGAAAATCGCACGATTCATTATCATGCCTGGTTCTGGAGTAAACGAAAATACGGTTGAAAGAGATCGTGAAGAAAACTGGAGTGGATGAAATTCATTTTTCAGACTGCTTTTCGCGAAAGCGAAATGAAAGTCTGAAATCGAAAGTATTTCTGGAATGGGTGATGACAGTGGTGCAGAATTTAAACTTCGAACTGTTGATTCCTAAAGATAGAAAACAATGCGACTTCTGGCTGAAAAAATAAAAACCTGACGTATCAGGTTTAGTGGAGAATATCGGATTCGAACCGATGACCTCTTCCATGCCATGGAAGCGCTCTAGCCAGCTGAGCTAATCCCCCGAAGGGTAGCAAATTTATTTCAATTTATTTTTCAGACAAGGGAATTATTCAAAATCCGTCTCGCTACGCGGAAGCGTTTTAGATAATATTCCGCATAGAGGTTTGTTTTCACTACACCTAGTGAAGTTGAAGCATGAATGAACTTCACATTTTCTTTTCCTTTCACTTCGTCACCATGCCCACATGAGTGATTTGTTTTTTCTTTTTGCCGGTAGCAAAAAATAAAAGATCCCCGGGCTTTAATTCTTCCCTCTGATTTTTCTCCTTGCAAAGCTTGTTTGTCGGCAGTGCGTGGCAGGTTTACATCGATAGCTTCGTAGAGCATGGCCAGTAAGTGCAGAGCAATCGATTCCGGCCCTTGTACGTGCCACCCCATTTATATGGAGTGCCAGTATAGTAGCGAGCCGCTTTAATTACTGACGAAAATGTGATCTTTGAGTTGGACTTTTGGCGGAAGCGCAGCCAACAGCAATAAATGCTAATAAGATGAAAAAATAGAATTGCTTAATTTTATGCTCCAACTAAAAAAATGGTTGTACAAAGATAAGACAATGGCAAGTTTGAAAGAAATGAAAATAAGCGTGGCTGATGAGGTTATTTCTCATTACCAGAAAGATTGTGGGTGAAGAGAACATAATTCTCGATGAGGAAAAAAGATCTGATTACGGTCATGATAAAACAGAAAGATTATCAATTCATGCCCGATGTTGTAGTGAAGCCTGGAACTACACAAGAAGTCAGTGAAGTGTTAAAAGTTTGCAACAAACATTTGGTTCCTGTAACGCCTCGTGGTGCAGGAACTGGTTTGAGCGGAGGGGCTCTTCCTATTAATAAAGGAGTGGTTATCTCGATGGAGCGCTTCAACAAAATCTTGAATATCGATGAATTGAATCTGCAAGCTACTGTTGAACCGGGCGTCATCACTGAAGTATTTCAAAATAAAGTAAAAGAGAAAGGACTATTCTATCCGCCTGATCCTGCGAGCAAGGGATCTTGCTTTTTAGGTGGAAACCTTGCCAATAATTCTGGTGGACCAAAGGCAGTGAAGTATGGAGTTACTCGCGACTATGTGATTAACATGGAAGTAGTTCTTCCGACTGGTGAAATTATCTGGACTGCTGCCAACGTGTTGAAAAACTCTACGGGTTATAACTTGACCCAACTGATGTGTGGCAGTGAAGGTACGCTCGGCATCATCACAAAAATTGTATTCAAACTTCGTGGCAATCCGCAGAAGACAGTGTTGATGATGATTCCATTTGTGACTAATGAAGAAGCTTGCAAAGCCATCGCGGCAATTTTTACAGCAGGCATCGTTCCATCGGGGATGGAATTCTTTGAACGCGAAGCAGCCGAGAAAACTTTTGATTACTGTGATAAAGTATTGAGCAGCCCTGTCACCACACAACTTACGGAAGGCATGAACGCATATTTGCTTTGTGAACTTGATGGAAATGACGAAGAGCTTTTGATGCGTGATGCCGAACGTGTGATGGCGGTTGTTGAGAAATTCCAAGAGTGGAGAAGTTCTGTTTGCAGATAGTGCAGCTCAAAAGGAAGAGCTGTGGAAGGTCAGAAAAAATATTTCTCCGCAGTGAATTGGTACACATTAACAAAGTCTGATGATGTAGTTGTGCCTCGTGCCAATTTGCCAAAGTTGATTACCGGCATAAAAGAAATTGGAAAACGTTACGGATTTAACACCGTTTGCTTTGGCCATTTAGGCGATGGAAATCTTCACGTAAATATTTTGAAAGAAAATATTTCTGATGAACGTTGGGAGAATGAAATTCCAAAAGGCATTGGAGAGATTTTCAAACTTACAGTAAGCTTAGGAGGAACACTTTCTGGCGAGCACGGTATTGGGATAGCAAAACGTCCTTACATGCCGATTGCGATGAGTGAAGTTAACTTGAACCTCATGCGCGGAATTAAGAAAGTATTTGATCCGAATAACATTTTAAATCCAGGGAAAATATTCTAAGGCTTTATGAAGCCTTACAAAACAAAACCCATTCAAGTACCACGTTTCGAAGAAGCGGCTGGATTTTATACTTCAGCAAAGCGCTCCGAAATGATGTCACGCATCAGGGGTAAGAATACCAAGCCTGAAATTCTATTGCGCAAAGAGCTTTGGAAACATGGCTTTCGCTATCGAATCAATGTCAAGAAAATACCTGGCCGACCCGATATTTTCATTTCAAAATATAAACTGGCCATTTTTGTTGATGGCGACTTTTGGCATGGTCGTGATTGGCAAGTAAAAAAGAAGATGATAAAATCCAACAGAGGTTTTTGGATCCCGAAGATTGAACGCAACATGCAGCGCGACCATGAAGTCAATACAAAGCTTGAGGACCTCGGCCTAACGGTGATTCGGTTTTGGGAAGGTTTCGTTATAAGTGATATTGCCAGTTGTGTAAAAACAGTTGAAGCCTATGCCCATACTGAATTTCATTTGCGAGATAATTTTGATGCTCCTAATGATTTTAGCAACTTTACCTAACCTTAAACTATTTCGATGAAAAAACTACTTATTCTCCTTCTCTTTGTTGCTTTGTGCCTACCTGCTTATTCTCAAAAATGGCAGTCTCTTTCGATGGTAAAACATTGAATGGCTGGAAATTCTTTAAGGATAGAGAAAACAATACTTGGGAAGTTAAAGACGGAGCTATTCATTGCAAGCCTACAAGTGATAATGCCAACAAGCGTGCCGACTTAATGACGGCAAATGAGTTTGAAAATTTCGAATTGAAGTTTGATTTTAAAGTTTCACCTAAAGGAAATAGCGGTGTAATCTATAGAGCTAGCGAAGAATTTGATCAACCTTATTTATCAGGTCCTGAGTTTCAAGTGCTAGATGATGTTGGTTATCCTGAAAAGCAAGATCCTGTTCGTATGACTGGCGCTAACTACGATATGCACGGAGCTCCAGCTACAAAGAAGATGAAACCTGCTGGACAATGGAACTCAGCAAAAATTGTAGCCAAAGGAAATCACATCGAACATTGGCTTAATGGAAAGAAAGTCCTTGAATACGATATCAACTCTGATGATTGGAAGAAGCGGAAGGAAAATAGCAAGTGGAAAAAAGCAGATGGATATGGCCAAGCAAAAAAAGGACACATCGATTTGCAAGACCACGATTGCGAAGTTTGGTATAAAAACATTAAGATCAAGTCGCTTTGAAAAAGTCAGGAGTTAGCACACCGATTTTAATTGGAGTTTCGCTTGAGGCGGCAATCATCTTGTTTTCTATATTTTCTGATGGTTTTACGCTTGAAGCACTTCACACTACAACTCGGTTTTCAGGGAGACTATCTCTCCTTGCATTCAGTTTGATTCTATTATTATATGAGAAACGTGGCGCTATAAGAATTGGGAGAGCAGTTCTATTATTTGCAATCCTTCATGGCATTCATTTGATTGAGTTAATAGCTTATGTAAGTCTTTCTGGAACAGAATTGATTCCTCTCCGAGTGCTGGGTGGGTTCATCGCTTATGCAATGATCTTTGCAATGCCTGTAATTGTATATCGACATGAAAATGGAAAGCTTTCCAATAAACAATACAACCGATTTGAAGCCGTGTACTTCTCTTATGTGTGGCTGATCTTCTTCTTAACCTATTTACCTCGGGTTATGGGAACATTGCCCAACGTTGGAGGAACATTTATCGAACATGTAATTCTATTTTCTTGGGTTATCCTTTTAGGATTTATAAAAATAGTGAGCGTGATCGGAGCTAAGATGCAATCGTAAGTCATCATGTGTGGTATTACGGGGATTTTTGCTTTCAACCTTGTCGGGAAATTTAATTTAGTAAACATCGCTGCGGCCACAAAAGCGCTTCAAAAACGCGGGCCGGATAATCAAGATATTTATCACGATGCATTTGTCGGACTCGGACACCGAAGACTGAGCATCATTGATACAAGTACTGTCGCGCATCAGCCGATGTGGGACGAATCACAACGTTATTCTATCGTCTTCAACGGAGAGATTTTCAATTTTCATGAATTAAAAAAAGAATTAGAGGGGGAGAGGAGTGACTTCATTCTTTTCACACTCCGACACCGAGGTTCTATTAAAACTCTTTATCCTAGACAAAGAGAAATGTCTGAACAAACTAAATGGCTTCTTCGCTTTTTGTGTTTATGATAAGCAAGAGCAAAGTTTTTTTGTGGCAAGGGATCGCTATGGAGAGAAACCACTGCTTTATCTTTTCGATGATGACAAATTCATCTTTGCATCGGAAATGAAATCTATTCTAGCCTACGGGCCAGAAAGAGAATTGGACTATACTTCATTACATACATATCTGCAGCTTAATTACATACCAGCACCTAGAACTATTTTCAAGAATGTAAAAAAGCTATTGCCGGGACATTATATGGTTGTCCATGGTCGGCAGTCCGTAGTCCATAGCTATTATGAGATACCTTATGCTATCGACCATCGACTATCGACCATTGACTATTCTTCAGCTAAAGAAAAATTCAAACAACTATTAGAAGCTTCTGTTCAGCGAAGATTGATCTCCGATGTTCCACTCGGAGCATTCCTTAGCGGAGGAATAGATTCCTCTGTGGTGACAGGATTAGCAGCAAAACACAAACCTGATCTTCACACATTTTCGATAGGATTCAAAGATGAAAAGTTCTTTGACGAAACAGAATATGCGCGATTGGTCGCGAATCATTTTAAAACTGAACATACCGTCTTTTCTTTGACAAATAAAGATTTGTACGAGCATGTGCATTCGATACTTGATTACATAGATGAGCCTTTTGCCGATTCATCAGCAATCAATGTATATATATTGAGTAAGGAAACCCGGAAGCACGCCACGGTTGCCCTTTCGGGGGATGGCGCTGACGAATTGCTAGCAGGCTACAATAAACATGCGGCTTTCTATAGAACAATACACGCAGGTACAAAGGAATCATTTGTAGGGTCGATGCTTCCACTATGGAAGATGATGCCTAAATCAAGAAGTGGTTTTATCAGTAATAAGACAAGACAGCTTCAACGCTTCGCGGAAGGCATGAAACTATCAGCGCAAGAGAGATATTGGCGGTGGGCAGGCTTCGCAAAAGAAAAAGAAGCGTATCAACTATTCTCGGAAACCGCAAAAGCAAACTTCGACAAGCAAGAATTCGATTTGTATAAGCAAAGTCTATTGAGTGCTATTCCTGAAAAGGAAAGTATCAACGATATTCTTTTGACTGATTTCAATTTAGTATTGCCAAACGACATGTTGACAAAGGTAGACCTCATGAGTATGGCGCAAGGATTGGAAATAAGAGCTCCGTTCCTTGATTTTGAATTGGTAAACTTCGCTTTCTCACTCCCTGATGACTTTAAAATCAATTCTGAAATCAGAAAAAGAATCGTGCAAGATGCTTTTAGAGAGATGCTTCCAGCAAAACTTTACAACCGACCCAAGAAAGGTTTTGAAGTTCCTCTTTTAAAATGGTTGCGGAAGGACATGAAGTCGCTGATCAAAGACGATTTGCTTTCAGAGAACTTCATTCGTGAGCAAAACATCTTCGACTACAAGGCTATTCACAAACTCAAGAGAAAACTTTTCTCACTTAACCCTGGCGACATCCACGCGCGCATTTGGGCACTTGTAGTGTTTCAATGGTGGTGGAAGAAATACGGAATGCCGAAGAGTCAATCGTAAGTTGTAAATTCGTTTTATTAACTGTGGTTGGCGTGAAAAGACTCATCTTTCTACTCTTTATTATATCGTGTAGTGCTCCACCTAAAGATTAGCAAGGATTACTAGCGGTAAACGGCACTCAATTATTTTATCATACCATTGGGATAGGAGAGCCTGTCATTGTAATACATGGTGGTCCGGTGTTGGATCAATCGTATATGTTCTCGCATTTCGGGGAACTGCAAAATCACATCAACTTATCTTTTTTGATCAGCGTGTCAGTGGAAAATCATCAGCGGATGTTGATACATCTTCGATGACAATGAAAAATCTAGTGGAAGACATTGAAGAACTAAGAAAGAAACTTGAATTAGAACAGGTACATGTGCTCGGGCATTCGTGGGGAGGTATGTTGGCGTCAAAGTACGCGATAGAATATCCGCTTAAAGTAAAGAGTCTGGTGTTGTGCGACCCAATGCCACCATCGTTTCGACTATGGAACCAAGAGGAAACGGAATTGGCAAAAAGGATAACCACTTATGATACCACCATTGAAGGAAAAATAAAATCAACTGATGGTTTTAAAAGAAAGGAAATAAAATTGGTGGATTCGTTGATGAAGTTTTCATTTAAGAGTCAGTTCTTTGATACAACTAAACTCGCTTTGCTAAGCATCAAACTTCCTCAAGATTACTTTAAACGATCAAAGATATTCGAACACATCGGTCCGGAATTGTTCTCTTTCGATCTTACAACACAACTCGACAAAATAATATCGCCTACTTTGATTATTTACGGAGACTACGAGCCCGCAGCACAAATCTCTGCGCCAGTTTACAACAAAGGAATAGCAGGATCACGGTTGACAATCATTCCAAAGAGCGGTCACTTCCCTTTTATAGAACAGCCGAAGGAATTTAATAAAGCTGTTGATGGGTTTTGGAAAGGGGTAAAGTGAGTGTTGGCATTTAGCTATTGGTTTAAGGCTTTTAGCTGTTAGCTGATAGCCATTAGCTGATAGGAAATACTTTTTAGCCAACAGCCATAAGCCAATAGCCAACAACTATCAGCTAACAGTTAAAAATTACAGTGTTTCTATTCGAGCTAATTAGTGGAGCTTAAGACTCTTTATTTCTTTTCAAGAATATTTAAACCAACTGTGAAGACAGAAGTAATCAATAATATCAAAGGCAATTCATCCAAAGCCAGATAGATAAGGATTAACGCTAAAGAGATATACAATAAGTGCGCCAGCTCCGAAGACTAATAGAAGAAAAATAATAAAGGCGATTACAATGTTGAGAGCAATCCATCTTGTTTTGATATACGTAATGGCCAAGACATTAATAATACAGAAGAAAAACAAGATTAATATCCTCGCTAATACTTTAACATCATTTAAAAATTCTTCACCAGAAAAAGCTGAAATAATGCACGCTGAAATTTGTGTATCAAACATATCAGGTGATTCCCCTTCAAGGTATCGGTTCAAAGGAGTAATGCGAGAGTTTTTGAAGTAATAAGTACGATCTGTAAGATAATCCCCCATATAACCAATCAGTAAGTGTTTACGACGGAAGTATTCAGGCACGAAAGCTGATGTCTGATAACTCCCAGCGATAAAAATTTTTTGGGGATTTATTAAAAGAGATTCGCTCGTCATCATTACCTCGGCCTTCAAAGAGATCTACTTTAAATTCGAAGTAATCTTTTCGATCAGTTCTAAAGTGAGTTACCGAATTATCATCATTGACAATGCGACTTAAAGATAATGATTGCCCTTCCTTGCAATTCGCTATGACTATAGAGTCCCTTTCTTTGAAATGATTTTCCTTAAATTCATCAGTATTCGAAGCAAAGTGACAGAGATTAATCCCAATCTTTCTCGGATAACATTCTAAAAGAGAAAACCAACTTTTTCCTGAAGCTTGTTCTGGGATAACTTTCCATATATCTTCAAGTATAATCGAATCGTCAACTCTTTGATTGGCTACTAAATGAAATAAAGCCAGCTTGTAGTCTTAGTAAAGTCTAAGGTAAAAAGATGAATATTTACGAATCGATATAGAACAACAATGCAAATCGTAACGATTAGTGGAACTATAGATCTTTTCGCTTTCAAACTTACTTACTATCTCTCAGCGTTACCGTCCGATTAATATAGTTATCGGAAGTTGAATCCGGATCTAGGCAGAAGTAACCCATTCGTAAAAACTGAAAGTGCTCTCCGAGTTTTGCGTTCTTCAACTCAGGCTCTGCATAGACGTTTTGTAACACTTGGAGCGAATGCGGATTCAAGTGATTTTTGAAATCATCTTCGATGGCGTTCATGTCTTCGGTAACGAAGAGTTTATCATACAACCGGATTTCTGCAGGCACGGCGTGTTGTGCGCTCACCCAATGGATAACACCTTTCACATGAAGGCCTGAAGTATCATGCCCGCTGCGACTTTCAGGAAAGTACGTGCAACGAAGTTCAGTTACATTTCCAGTTGAGTCTTTGATTGCTTCATCGCACTTAATGATGAAGCCGCTTTTCAAGCGCACCATTCGCCCAGGTGAAAGACGGAAATATTTCTTTGGAGGATTCTCCATGAAGTCATCTTTCTCGATCCACAGCTCGCGACTGAACGGCATTCTCGCGATACCGGCATTTTCTGCTTCGGTGTTATTCTCACTCGGCATCATTTCAGATTTTCCTTCCGGATAATTGGTGATCGTTACTTTCAAAGGATCGAACACCACCATTCTGCGTCGGCAGATTTTATTCAAATGCTCGCGCACACAAAATTCAAGAAGACTGAGATCGATCAGGTTGTCGCGCTTTGCCACACCGATCTTGTCGCAAAACTCTCGCAAAGCTTCCGGAGTGTAACCACGTCTGCGCGCACCGCTTAAAGTAGGCATGCGTGGGTCATCCCATCCGCTTACCAGCTTTTCATTCAACCAATTGCAGAGTTTGCGCTTGCTCATCATGGTATAAGTCATGTTCAATCGCGCAAACTCATATTGTTTTGAAGGATAGATCTCCAACTTCTCGATAAACCAATCATACAATTCGCGATGGGGAACGAACTCTAGCGTACAAATACTGTGCGTTATGTGTTCGATGGAGTCGCTTTGGCCATGGGCAAAATCATACATCGGGTAAACACACCACGCATCGCCTGTGCGGTGATGGTGAGCGTGTTTAATACGATAGATTACCGGATCGCGCATGAGCATATTCACATGACCCATGTCGATCTTGGCTCTGAGAACTTTTGAACCGTCAGGATATTTGCCCTCTTTCATTTCAGTAAAGAGCTTCAGGTTTTCTTCAATACTGCGATTGCGATATTGATTGTTGGTACCCGGAGTAGTAGGCGTGCCTTTTTGTGTGGCCATCTCCTCACTTGAACTATCGTCAACATAAGCGAGACCTTTGTTGATCAACTTCACTGCAAAAGCATACAACTGCGGAAAGTAATCGGAGGCATATAGTTCTTCAGACCAGTTGAAGCCTAGCCACTTCACGTCTGCCTTAATATTCTCAACGTATTCGGTATCTTCTGTTACAGGGTTGGTATCGTCAAAGCGGAGATTGGTTTTGCCACCATATTTTTGGGCAAGACCAAAGTTCAGACAGATACTTTTAGCGTGGCCAATATGCAAATAGCCATTGGGTTCTGGAGGAAAGCGCGTAGCAATACTTGTATGCTTGCCCGCTTTCAGGTCATTCTCGATGATCTCTTCAATGAAGTTCAGACTTTTCTCTTCGGTAGTCATGTTCGTTATAAAAGGACCGTAAAGGTAGGAAAATCTCGATGCTGGATGCTAGGTTCTGGAAGCTGGATACTGGATACTAGATTCTGGATACTGGATACTAGATTCTGGATCATGGATATTGGTTGTAGGATTTGGTTTATATGTTGGTGTTCAGCCGTTTTATTCAACTGTATCAAGAAAAGACTGGACTAATTCCGGTTTGTGAAGCATCAGATCTTTGATTTTATAGAGCGGACTTATACTGCTAGACGGGGTGAGCCGTTTCAACGGATGGTCTTCGGTGATGGCTCTTGGGTCGGAGCTATTCCAAGTAAAGAGATCATTGGGAGTACAGTGGAGAACCACACAAAGCTCGCCTAGTGTTTGAAAGCTGATGGTGGCTTGTTTGCTATTAACCAAGCGAGAGGCTTTCACACGCGAGAACCCATTCTTAAATAAAAACTCATGTGGTTTTTCAATGCCCCTGGCGTGAAAGGCACGAGATAGATTCAGTTTGATCATAGCGCGTTAGTTTGTTTTATATGATAGAGATGATTTACAAAGAATACCTCCGCAAATATTATAAGTAGAGGTGCTAGTTGTAACGAATGATGAACAAGTGGTAATAACTAATTAGTCTTTGGTAGATATGGTTATTACTTTAATAGAAATGATGTTGCATTAATGTAGCAGATCGTTACAATATCAATGAAAAGATTTCACGTACAAGCAACGACTTAGCTTATTTATGAAGTGCCAGTGCAAATAAAAGAAATGCCTTCCCCAACGTTAGAGATGGCCTCCATAACACCAGAAATGAATTATCTAACACTAGAAATGGATTCGCCAACGCTAGAAATGGATTATCTAACATGGAAATGAATTCGACAATAATAGAAATACACTCCACAACACTAGAAATGGATTAGCAAATAATAGAAATGGAAGTGCTAGTTTAAATTGGTGTACAGGCCAATACCGACTGTATACAAGAGAAGAAGAAGTGTTAAATTGGAATGTATTGCGCAGACGAAATATAAAGCTCTGCCAGAAATGAAAGACAAACCAACCATGAAAGCACTCTCAAGAATATTTAAGGGAAAAGCTCCAAAAATAGATTGGTCAAGCTTCCTTCTTGAAATAGTGTCTGTGTTTATAGGCATTACCATTGCCTTTGCTCTCGACAACTGGAAAGAGTCTCGTAAAAACAGAGAAACAGAAATCAAGACACTCATAGAGTTAAAGATGGGTTTGAATTCTGACCTCATCGATGCGCTCACCGATTTGAAAGTTTTCAATTCAGCATTGAAAGCTTGTAATGTGTATGATCAAAATTTTGAAAGCACCACTGCCAATATAGATTCACTCCACTATTATTCAGAAGATCTTTTAACGGGAGCAACTTTTATTTCTAACTCGTCAGCCTACGAAACACTAAAAACTCGTGGGCTCGAGACTATAACAAATGACTCTTTGCGACTTCAGATTGCAGAACTGTATGATGTTACCTACGAACATATTTATAAGTGGGAAGAACTTTTTTTATACCCAGCACTATTTCTAAACAATTTCAATTACTTCAGGGATAATGTATTTATCTATTTTAAGTCGGAGGATGGAGTTTATAGACATCAATATACATTCGATACCAAGACTAAAATAAGGACGCATTACTTTCTGCACGACATGAAATATGCAAATGGTATTATGGTAACCTCCTACGCAGATGTTGTTTCAAAGGTTAAACATCTCATCCATAATTTAGATATGGAGATTGTCAGGTTGCAAAATGAATAGAAAAGTTTTTATTCTTCCGCAGCCCTCTTTGTCATAAAGCTTATTAATATCTAAACCGTTTAAACATCCGCTGAGCTATCAGAAAAGGTGGTGTGTGGTCGGTGACAACACCGGCCACAGGCAATGACGCACAAGACTTTGCTCCATCACGAAGAAAGAGTGTGAGGATCTTTTGCGGGCATTTGATTAAATTAGAAACATCTCCCAAACTTTAACCACACGACTATGATTACAAACCGATTTCTTCTTGGCCTAGTGTTGTTGGCCGGATGCCAAACCGATAAGGGCTTCGATAAGGAAGCTACCCGCGAAAGTATGCGGAACTTGGTGCTATCATATATTGCCGCTGTTGAAAGCATGAATGTGGATGCTGTCAATGATAAGTTTTATGACGATCCGGAGTTTCATATTTATTCCGATGGAGCGGATCTGAACTTGGCACAGATGAAGGATGAGGTGCGGAAAAACTATTTCCGTGGAATGAAGAAGATAGAAACGAAGTATGACACCATGAACATTCATGTGTTTACTCCGGATGAGGCTCATTGCTTTATGAAGTTGACAGAAGTTCTGACCGACAGCACAGGACAAGTAAACTTAATCGATGTGGATGTTACTTTCTCGGGCGTGAGGACAAGCAAGGGATGGAAACTTGATTACGCTCACGCGTTTCATAAACCAAGAGAGAAATAAAATTTAGCTGTGGCGCGTTGCCAACATTTGATTAGTCTGTGATAGCGACTCCTTCTAGCGCAAGCGTCTCGCTTGTGCTTTGATTAAATAAGTTTGATTTTGTACAAGCGAGACGCTTGCATAAGTTTAGGAACAACGTTGAGTTCCTAAATGATTACTCCGCTTTAGAATATTTCAACACGAGGCTATCAGCGCTCTGCTCGGTTTGAGCAATGATAATATCTGCACTTTTCTTGTAAAGGTTTTGCATGGGGAAACCCGATCCGTCTGAGAAAAACATTTTATCTAGAATAGGAAACTTTTGTTTCGCAGTATTCCAAGTATCACTGTCTGTTACTTCTGGTTGAACTTGAAGATAGCCATCATCAGTCAAAGTTATTTGAAGTGGGTAAGAAGCAGAGCTTAATGGGTTGGAGTATTCATTTCCGTTTTTGTCTTTATAAATAGTGACGGTGAAATTTCCATCGAGCTTATCCAGTTGTTCAAAACTGAATTCGCAAAAAGCAAATCCACCTTCTGATTTTTCAGCGTAGGTATAGCTTCCAGTAAAGTTCGCGCTTGCTTCTGAAGAAGATTTCAATTGAGTTGAATCGGTTACGGTAGTGTTTGTGTTTTCCGATTCCGCTTTTTTAGTTTGACAAGCACTAAAGCACAAGAGTATAAGTAAAGCACAAGTGTTTTTCATTGGTGAATAATTTATGATTACGAAGTTAATTGATTTATGATTGTGGTTCTCCATTACTATTACTGAGTAAGGTTTGGAAAATTATTTATCTTTAGTTAAGTAAATAATTTAAAGAATGTACTACTGCCTAATCTGCAAAAAAGAAATTGAAGATAAAGTCAAAGAGTACTCACTAAATAACTTTGGCTATTACTTATGTAGAAAGCATCAAGATTTTATTCCCCCTTCTGGGGTACGTCTGGCTTGTGCTTTGATTAAATAAGTTTTGATTTTGTACAAGCGAGACGCTTGCACTAGTTTAGAGATGTTGCATTATAATTAGCTGATCCGACCACCGGCAAGAGATTGAGAAGGTGATAGATAAGATTGATGAATTTTGTAATTTTCAATTGAATCTTTTTCAAATGAAACAAAGGGCCACGTTAGGTGTCATATTATTTTCAATGATTAGTGCCATATTTGTTTCAGCACAGAAAATGAGGCACCTTTCAAATTATTAATTGTCACCCCGGAATCTGCTACAGTTGATCCTAAGTTAGCCGGGGTTTTTAGTTTATTA
This sequence comes from Cyclobacteriaceae bacterium, assembly GCA_049840975.1. GTDB lineage: Bacteria > Bacteroidota > Bacteroidia > Cytophagales > Cyclobacteriaceae > ELB16-189. The sequence goes on from JASGIR010000102.1 coordinate 13,610, forward strand.
GAGTATCATTATCAACAATCATTCTATCGCTCAACAGTAGAGCTTGCTGCCAAATCTGAGACTGTCAAATCAAAAAAAGGAACAGCGAGATTAGATTGGCAATTCAATACAATCGCAAACCTAGACTCTAAGTTAAAAGCCTTAAAATTTTATCACTGTGTTTCCAAATTGGCCTGTCTTTCAATCGTTGAACAGAGCAAAACCAAAGACCGAACTTCGGTTGCTGAAATAGCTTTAGATAAAGGACGCAAGAGGATGCTTTATGATAGCCGCCCATTTGATAATGTTTGGCATTTTCTGCTTAAGTATAAAAACCTAAGTGCTACTAAAGTGAATGGACAGACGATATTTTCTGGAACAATTAATTTATTTGACATAAAGACTAATCAGTTAGTATTAGAAAAGGACTTTACTGGTGAAAGTAGTGACAATTCTGATAGCCCGAAATGCAATGGTTCGGCTGAATGTGCTATGACTGGATTCATAGATATTTCATCAAAGGCGGTGATTGATTTTATAGAGAACCATCAAAAGAAATAACTGAATGTGAAAACAAATCTCATCTTCTTGATCGCTCTATTTAACTGCGGAATTCTCTTCGGTCAGAAAATATTAGTTGTTGATATTGGCCATCAGAATAGAATTGAAGTTGGAAGGGCTTTATCCATAATTTCAAGTCATCATCCGAGAATAATTGGTATCGATGCGCTATATGTTGCTGATAGTTTACAACGCGATACGGTTTTGATAAGCTCCATAAAGAAAGGTAATGTGGTCATGGCCGCACAACTTCATTATCGAGATGCTCCTTATCCATTCTGGGATAGTTTAGAACTTCCTCATGATAAGTTTCTGCCAAGAAGGATTGGTTTTTCACATATTTATACAGATGATGGCAAACCTGTTCTTGAAATACCTATTTACGAAAGCTATAAAGGAAAACTACTTCCGTCTTTTAGTTATCAGGTAGCACAAGGAGCCAAACCAGGATTTCGCTTGGATTTAAGAAGTATAAGAATTGATGAATCGGACATTAGTGGAGACTATCCGATGGTTTCATTAACAGATATTATAAAGGGTAAGTTTGAAAATGAAGATGTGGAAAATCAGATCGTTCTCTTAGGCTATGCTGGACAGCAGCTTAAAATTGGTAAGAGATCAACCAAGGATATTAGCAGGATACAGGTTCAGGCTTCCTTTATTGATTATATCTTAAAAAGATATTCTAATTGATTTAGATGATTCCGTTTCAAAAAGAACCCATGAAGCCTTTTATTTATCTAATCGCAGTTTTGATTTTGGTTTCTTGTGAAAAACGAGAACAGAAGATTAATCCTGAAGACTTCAAAGGCGATTGGCAGTTTAGCCCTGCGTTATCTTTCACTAGTTTAGATGTTAGTGACTCGACAATCTTTGTTGGCAACCGAGTGGATACAGTCTTTACCGTTAGGTACACTATATCTAATGACACATTGATTACTTACGCTCCATTCACCAATCAACAATTCAAAAACAAGATTATCCTTTTAACAAAAGATACTTTGGTGCTTGATGGGATAATGAATGTAAAGGAGCAGAGGCATTATTCAAGAAACAGGATTGGCTTTGGAAAGTAGGGAACTTTGTTTTGTTCTCAGTAGATTTGCTTTGGAGTCTGAATGATGAATAGTAGAATACATGAGTCACGAAAAAAGAGACTCTGCCAAGGGGATAAAAGATTATAAAAGTCTATAAAAATGAAAATGATAAGGTTATTAATTTTTATTTGTCTGGTATTTGAATTCCAAAGTTGCGCTGTTGATTCAGCCCAGGGTTATACTTTTTTGGTTGAGAATGATATTGACGCTCAGCTTACTTTAAAATTCTATCACATTTATAATCCAGCGTTTCAGAAGGCAGATACAACTGTTCTTCTTTCATCAGGAAAGAAATTTTTGTTTGGAACAATTGTCGGAACAGGATCTGTACAAGATTTTCTGCCAGTTGATAAATATGGGAATATATTATTGTTTGACTCGCTTGTAGTTATTCGAAACAGTGATGACAAAAGAAGTGCGGACAAGTTCACTAATAAAAGCGATTGGCAATACGCACAAGCCAATTCGCACTCTGCAAGTTATACCTTGCAAATTACGTCTGCAGATTTTTGAAACCCAGAGATCTATTGGTGCTTTATGATTACTTTCTAAAGTACTTTGTCGAGTTTGAGTTTTTCATAAATTCTTGTGGCTGCTTTGTCTATAAAAACAGCTTGCCCAAAGGAACTGTTTGAAGTGAACTCTGCTTTCCAAACTTCTTTTTTTGATCTTAGGTCTCTCCCAGTTATCTGATAAGTTACTGACCGTAGGACTCCATTAAAAAATTGCATTTTTGTGAGCATAAATATTAAAACTAAATCCTTGTTGTTACTTGAAGTGACAACATTGATTTTAGTATTAATATCTGTTGTTGAGTTTAATTTGAATTCATCTTGCTTCTGTTCCACGAGAAGAATTTCAACTTTCCGATTGTCGGCTTTAAATCTATCTTCGATTTTGGTTTTCAAAAGACTTGTAAAGTTTTTTGTAACGCCACTCTCAAATGGAATAACAATTAGCGGATTGGAATAAGGATAAGCAGCTACTGACCCGTCAGCAATTGACTTAATTTGAACACCGCAAGAACTTAGGACGGCAACAATTAAAGTTGTCAGGAAGCATTTTCTCATTCTGTGATAATTTTTTGACATATATACTTGTGTTCTTAACGCTGACCTTTCAATTATGTTTGATTGGTTCTAATTGCCTAAGGTCGGTGTTGTCACCGACCTGACCGCCTGACTTGATCTAAATCTGCAAGCCCTTACTTTTTATGTCTTGTCTACTGAGGCCCAGAAGAACATAGGTAATCGTCAGCTCATTTTATGAACTGAACAAAGATTATTGAGGAGTCATTACTCACTTTGGAGGCCATCTTTGATAGGGAGTGGTGTGTGGTCGGTGACAACACCGACCACAAGCAAAGAGCGCTTTCTTAATCAGTGCCATTGTCTTTCTGATAAACAGAGTTGAATCTTTGGAAGGGGAACTCCTTGAATAAAAAACTTTATTGAGTTATCTTCAATATAAACCCCAACCTACCTCATGAAAGTTTTCAGGCATTTACCCCTAGTGGTGCTGATATGTATTGTCACCATTTCTTGTAATCAATCCAAGTACGCAGAAGATAAGTACAAGGATGAATTAGATACCGTATTTCTTGCCACTAACACTCGAGCTTTAACCAATATTAAGTTTGAATCTACGCCTGAGCGACTAAAACGTGGTGAATACTTGGCCAACGGAATACTGGCATGCTTTAATTGTCATTCAGAACGCGATAGTACAAAAGCAGGATACCCACCGATTGAATCTATGAAGGGTGGAGGCTCTATTATAATTGAAAACGCCACGGAACGCTTGGTGGCTCCGAACATAACACCCGATAAAGAAACAGGTGCTGGCAATTGGACTGATGATATGTTTTCGCGAGCCATTCGTGAAGGAATCGGACATGATGGAAGAGCACTTTCAGAGGCTATGTTTTGGGGTTCGTTCAGTAAACTGTCGGATGAAGACTTGGCTTCGGTTGTTGTTTATATCAAATCAATTCCCGCTGTAAAAAATAAACTGCCGAGAAGGAAGTTTACGGTAGAGAAAGAAAAAGAACTTCAGGAGTCTCCCGTGCCACTGACCGGCCCTGTGAAACATCCCAACTTGTCGGACACACTTACAAGAGGAAGATACTTAGTTAAAATTGGCGACTGTGTAGGATGTCACACCGGTTGGTATAAAAGAAACCCGGGAAGGTTTGGTGGAGGGAATTTCGTTAAAGTAAATAATGTCACAGTATTTAGTCCCAACATCACTCCCGATCCAACGGGTATTGGCGGATGGACTCCAGAAATATTTATCAATGTGATAAGAACCGGGAAGGAGGGTTCACTCAACGGAGTTATGCCATGGACAAGTCATCGAAATATGACAGACGAAGACTTGACTGCTATACTCTTGGCTTTGCAAAAACTTCCACCTGTAAACCATAGAGTGATCAATGCTCAGGAAGAAACATATTGTGAAGTGTGTGAACAGAAACATGGCTATGGTAAATACAACAAGATCGTGCCTTTAAAAGCTGTCGCTGTCGATCCTTCTTCCCTGCGAGACTATGCAGGCACTTATATTAATGAATCAGGTTTTGAGATCAAGGTAAAAGCAATAAATGGTAAACTATTGATAAGCAAACGCGGCAGTCTTGTAGAACTTATTGCCGTTGAGGGTAATCGTTTTCAATCGCTCGACTATCTTTTTCCAGTTAGCTTTAAGAGGGATGGAGCAGGTAAGGTAAATCAAATGATCAGGTATTCATTAGAAGAAGAAGTTTGCAATAGGAAAGAATAAGTTTTGAGATCATTCTAAGAATCTTTTAGGGGTGATTTAATAACATAAGGCTGACATACGCATCGGTAGGAGTGACAATCTGCTTTTGAAGAGGACTCTTAATTGGATTTTGGGTTAAATTGTAATATAAACTTTGTCTATATGAGCTTTCATTCAGTTCTTCTTAATCTGCTGCTTGTCGTTTCTCTGACTGGCAACTTACTCGGGTCTGCGGGAGACCAACAAGGATTAAAGAATATTTGAGAATCAAAAAAACGGTTTGGGACAGGGAGATAAAGGACCCCAAAGACGCTCTTAACTTCTTATTGGAGTTCACAAAAAAAATACATTGAGACAAAGTACACCGACAGCATATCACAAGTCTTTTATGATGCCATGGCATTTTTCTATGCAGTCAGCATGGATTATATGAGGAGTCTTTAGAAATAATCGAGGACCTTGAAAGAAATTCAAAGATAAAAATTCAAGGGAGCGTATTCGGAACAGCAGCTGGTGTCTACGCTTATCTCAAAAAATTCGAAAAGGCAATTGAGTATAACAATAAATTTTTAGAAAGGTCGATTGAAGTTAAAGACACCTTTAACATACAAGGTGCACACATTTCACTCGCAGATAATTTTATTGAACTAAATCGGCCAGAAGGAGTATTCGAGAATCAGCCAATTTGGTTCCTTATTTAAAGAAGAATGATTTTGTTGCATTGGCGACTTATCATCATAATCTAGGAGTTGGTTATTTAATTAATGGTGAATTCGATTTAGCCGCAGTTCATTTAAGAAAAGGCTTACGACTCGATATAAAATATTCAGAAATTAAAAGTTATGACTTACCCTACGATTATCTTGAACTAGGCAAGTTGCAAGAACGTCAGAATAATTTTAAAGGTGCTCTCGGTCTATACGATTCTGCTCTCATGTACATTGATAACCGAACTGGCTTAGATTTGGAATTGAAAGTGTATCAAGCAATATATTCTGTTTGTGATAGACTAAGTGAGTATAAAAAGGGTTTTATAAATTCAATTAAATATTCAAACCTACGTGATAGTGTCTTTTCAGTTGAGCGATTACAAAATATCGGTAGTCAGGAATTACAAATCTTGTTGATTCAAAAAGATAAACTGGCGCAAGAAGAACTTAATAGAAAGAAGTTGATTCAATATAGCACAGTCGTTTTTTTTCTTTTGATAGTTGTCATTGGAATATTCTACTTAAGAAGATTTAACATTAGCCCGAAGCTAATAGGTAGTTTAGTTTTTATGACAATACTGCTGTTCTTTGAATTTGTTTTAGTCGTTGTTGAACCGTTCTTAAATAAATTTACTGGTAGCACTCCTATATATATACTTATTGGGAATTTCTTAGTGGCAATTCTCTTTATTCCGATACATAGAGCCGTTGAAACCTGGTTTGATAAAAAAATTCTGTCTGCGCACCGTTAAGAGATTCGCTTAAATTGACCGATTCTTTACCTTGTTGGGCAAAATGATTTGCTAATGAAACTAATTCCAATTCTATTCATTGTGTTTACAATTACAGCATATGGTCAGGAGTCACCTATGCCTATACGGCCACTAGATACCTTGACTATAAATGAAGCTGCTTTTATTGGTCTTGTTAAAATGAATGAGATTGGAGACAACATGATTATTGGAGGAATCATCCATTCATTTAAGATCAACAAAATGTTAGATGAACAAGTCGTTTTTCTATTGGAGAACGGTCGTTTAGCTTTTAATTCAGATGATGTGTATTTGGTCTTTGCCAAGGATCAACCCGGAAAGAGATTTTCAATTGATAAACGCTCCAGAATACTCAAGCAAGACGACAGTGAAAAAGATATTGCTTATCTGCTTTCACTGCTCCCGTGTTTTGATCCTGATTTAAAAGAGTTAGATGAGGGGTGTGCACATCGAGGCGGATGGTTTGTTTGTGGATGTGATTCCAACACTTACTCTTCGCCATGTGAAGCATTAAAAAATGGAATTGTCATTTTCCAGAAAGGAAAGTGTAAATAAAAAATAAGAACTTGACTAATAGCTATGACATTACTTCCTTTTGAAACTTTCACAATTGAGACGTCTTTGAAAAAAGAGGACGTAATAATAGCATTGATGAAACACATTGAGCCAAAGAAGACTTTCCGAATGTTCTCTGATAATTCTGCCAATGACTTTGAAGGAGAACTAAAGAACAATGAGTTTGAGATAAAAAGAATAATCAACTATAGAAATTCATTCCTTCCTATAATAAATGGAAGCATAGAAAGCCTTGGATATGCAACACGAATATCTGTAGACATGAGGATTCATTATTTTACTATGATCTTCATGTTAGTGTGGTGTGGCTTCATTGGGTTGATGTTAATCTTAACACTTCTGAATGATAACTACGAAATAGCATCAGTTGCGATTCCTAGCGGTATGTTGATTTTCGGTTATGGCTTAACGATTGGAGGCTATTTGTTTGAAGCCAAGAAAGCAAAAGATCTTCTACTGTCAATTACACAAGGAAGGATCGTAAATGAATAGTTGCTTACTTTAAAAGCAAAAATTAGTCGGGGCAAAGATGTTAGCTAAAAGACTTTGCTTACACCATTTCGTAATCACTGAGTCTATTTAGGTGAATATGAAAGAGGCCATTCTTATCAACATCCACACATGATTTGAATTTGGCGCCATGAATGATGTCGGGCATGAAATACGTATGTCCTGAAAAAACATTTTGACCTGTCACACGATCAATTGCGTTAAACCAAACGCCAATCTCATATTGTATTTTGTCGTTATCACTAAAATCAAAATTGTAAAGCGGACTTCCTTCAGTGAGTGGATGAACAACCGTGAATGAATGCGCAAGAAATGGAAGGTAATCTCGCTCTACAGACAAGATTTTAGCATCACGCTTGTTGGTTTCCAAATCGTTGATGATGGTGAACATTGCTGTGCGCAACTCTACTACTTCATTTTTCTTGGCATTCGCAATTCTAAACATCAACGCTTTGCCACCACGATAGGGAGCCACGAGTGCGTTCTTACTATAGATGATACCAGAGGAAGGACGTGAAAAACGTACGTACAACAAACCGGTAATCACCGCAGCTCCGAGCATGGCAGTCATGGACTCGATGGTAAGAATAATGTTATTGCTAAAACCAACAGGCACAATGCCTGTACCGCCCACGGTTGTTAATGTTTGTGCATTGAATAAAAAGATTTCCCAAAACTTTCCGACAGTTTGAGTTGAGGTTAGCCCATTGAAATGTTCGAACCCGATGATGGCGTTTACAAGAGTGAAGAAAAAAGTAAGTAGTAAGAAAGGAATAATAAGAGTGAGGAAAAATCTAGGCCACCGCATCGTCACCATCGAGTGGTAAATCTCGGATACGGAGAACCAGTTGACCCCAATACGTTTAGCTGCCGTTGTGCCGTCTTTGGCGATCGTTGTTCTATAGGCTTTCTTCATGGATATGAATTTCCAATAGTAAGTACGGAAGAAAACCGCTTGATTTCAAAGGGTGGGTTTTTTCATAATCTGGCGAGACTATTTTTTTATAAGCTCTTTCCAACTTTTAGCCTTCATGAGTTGTCAAAGGAACATATATGAAGACCTCTATCATTGCTCTGTTTATTGTTTTGGCATTTGCTTCCTGCAAGTATGATTCATATGTGAGCAGTTCCGGGCTTAGCGGGCGGTGGAATGTGTCAAGCGACTTTTATTATGATGGTGTTGGCCTCGGTAATCATGCGGTAACCTATGCAGGCCAATTAGGTGATTATTTTAATTTTAGTAGCAACGGCATGTTGTACACGAAAGAAGGCTCAACACTCGACACATTGAGCTATCAATTTCTTCAGGGGTCGGTATCTATTGACCGGAACGTTTATCAGATCGAAAATTCTTCTTCTTATAGCGTTACGCTCTACTGGCCAGGTGAAGTAACTCCGGGTGGTCAGTTTAGTAGAAAGATTGTATTGACTAGATGAGGGTTTGAGAAAAAGGAACGCAGAGTTCTAGAAATAGAGACTCTGGGTGGAGGGAAAATCTCGCTCTAATAGCGGAATCGGTTTATTTCCTGGCTGTGCACTAGTGAATTCCACCAAAGCAATTGTGTATATTAGGGTATTAGCCGCAAGGCTCCCACCCCAACCCTAAAACGTTATGTCGGACAGAAAAAAATGGAGGGAATACCTATTGGAATTCGCCATGCTCTTCCTCGCGGTTTTTTTGGGATTCGTTTCTGAAAACATTCGAGAGAATATAGCGGAGCAAGGCGATGCAAGAGGGTACGCAATCTCGTTAATACAAGATTTGAAACAAGATTCTGTTTCAATCAATAATTATATTAAAGCACATGAAATCATTATTGGTGTTGCTGATACTTTGTTAAACCTGAGCGAAAGACCTTTGACAGGTTCTAATGCCACCAAGTTTTCTGTTTACACACGGTTTATGTATTGGACTGTACCAATCACTTTAAATAGAGCAACATTTGAACAGATTAAAAGCTCTGGTAACCTAAAGTATTTTGAAAATAACCATCTGTTGAAGGAGCTATTAAATTATGATGCGCTGATAAACGATATAGAAGGGAATTTTTTCAATCACAGAACAAGAGGAAATATGATGCTGACTCAAATAAATAAAATTCTTGACCCTTTATTTCATCATAAGCTGTCAGATATATCAAAGTATAATATATCACTACTGTTGGAGCCGCAATCGGAAAACATGCGATCCTTGTTTGCAACAAAAGTTGAATCATTGGAGAAAAACAGGAATGAAATAAATGAAATGCTGAATATGATTGTTGTGCAACAGAGGAATCTCAGAGTTGCTAACAGAGAATTAGTTGAGACACGGAAGCTGGCAAGCCAACTAATTTATGCACTTAAAAGGGAGTATAATATCGTTCGTCTCCCGAAGATTCAAGACACAACTATTGTGAACCCGTATATGCCCAAAGAATTTCAAACGAAAAAAACTGAAGTTCTTCTGGTGTGAGTGTTGCGCTTCGCAATAATTAGAATATGAAATACATTTCACTCAGAAAATCTTTATAAAATCTTTATACGATTTGACTTTTCTTTACATGTGATTTATATCTACTAAGCTACTTTTGACCCGTGTTCGGAAGTTCATCAAACATCGGCCGCCTGACAAAAACCAAACAATATGGTTTGGTAATACTAGTCGTAGCTCTCGTCATTGGCACGGGCTTGACCTTTCAAGAAAGTGTTGGCTATCGGGTTGTAGCTTTTGCTTTGCTTCTTTCTGTTTCTGTACTAGCTCTTTTTCTGGACATCTGGCCTGTGATATTGGCCGCGGTCTTGAGTGCAATGCTCTGGAACTTTCTCTTCATCCCACCGCTCTATACTTTCACCATCGATACTACTGAAGACAGACTTTTATTCACTACTTATTTTATTGTGGCGCTTCTTCACGGTGTGCTAACGTTCAAAATCAGACAAGCACAAAAAGAGATAAGCAAGCGTGAAGAGAAAGCTAACTCAGTTAAGTATTATAATACACTGCTTAACTCTTTATCGCATGAGTTGCGTACGCCAATCACGGCCATCATCGGTGCATGCGACAATATTCTTTCCAACAATGATCAGCTTTCTGAGAAAAATAAAAAAGATCTGATTAAAGAGATTTCGGATGCGGGAATACGCTTGAACAATCAAGTTGAAAATTTGTTGAGCATGTCTCGCATTGAATCGGGTGTCTTTAAAATAAAAAAGGATTGGTGCGATGTAAGAGAATTGATCTACAATGTGCTTCAGCGATTTGACCCAGCAGCTAAAGATTTTCCCGTTACAGTTTTTGTTCCTGAAAATTTTCCGCTGTTCAAGCTAGATTATGGATTGATGGAGCAAATACTTTCTAACCTAATTAATAATGTAATTCAACACACGCCTGTGGGAACATCCATTGTCATTAGTGCAAATTGTGTTGAAGAGAAATTGATTTTAAGTGTTGCCGATACAGGAAAGGGTTTCCCTGAAAAAGAAGTGAACAAAGTATTTGATAAGTTTTATCGCATCAAAGGCTCGAAGCCTGGCGGAACAGGACTTGGGTTGTCGATTGTGAGAGGTTTTGTGGAGGCACAAGGGGGAACAATTGCGTTACGCAACCTGCCTTTGAGCGGTGCAGAGTTTACGATGACGTTTGCAACGGAAATATCATACATAAGCGGCCTGAAGAATGAATAATCCAGTGATCCTGATTATTGATGACGAGTTGCAGATAAGAAAACTGCTGGCAATCACTTTGCAATCGAATGGCTATAGTGTGATAGAGGCCGAAACCGCCAAAGAAGGAATGGTAGCTGCTGCCAGTAGACCACCCGACCTCATCTTACTTGATTTGGGTCTGCCAGATCAAAGCGGACATGAGGTGTTAAAACATTTGAGAGAATGGTATTCAAATCCCATCATCATTTTGTCGGTGCAAGATGGTGAAGAAGATATTGTTACTTCTCTTGACCGAGGTGCTAATGATTATTTGGTAAAACCATTTCGCACAGGAGAGTTGCTAGCTCGAATCAGATCAGCTTTGAGAAAGAATTCACTAGATGAGAACTCGCCTGTGGTAGAGTGTGGAGACTTGGTAATTGATTTCGGAGCGCGAGTGGTAAAGAAGGAAAACAAAATTGTAAAACTTACTGCCACTGAATATTCACTTCTTGCTTTGATGATCAAGAATGAAGGCAAGGTACTGACGCATCACTATTTATTAAATCAAGTGTGGGGGCCATCATACAAGAATGAATCACAATACTTGAGAGTGTTTGTTGCACAACTAAGAAAGAAAATCGAGACCGATCCCAACCGACCAGCTTACATCATCACCGAGCCTGGTGTGGGGTACAGGTTTATGAGCAAATAGATCAACGTTAAAATATTTTAGGTATGACAAAATCGAATTTAAGTTCGGACAGGATTACTATGTCCACACTTTTGGTAGCATTAGGAATCGTCTATGGAGATATAGGTACAAGTCCGCTGTATGCATTGCGCGCTGTGATGGGAAATAGGACTATCTCTGAAGAACTAGTGTTGGGTGGCGTTTCATGTATTTTCTGGACGCTCGTATTGCAAACCACATTCAAATATGTAGTGCTAACATTGATGGCGGACAACGATGGAGAAGGTGGAGTGTTCTCTCTCTATGCTTTAGTAAAACGATATAGCAAAGCACTCGTCATACCGACAATCTTAGGAGCTACAACATTGCTGGCGGATGGAATAATTACACCACCAATCTCTGTAGCATCGGCAGTGGAGGGGTTGGATATGGTTATCCCAAATATTCCTTGTGTTCCAATTGTTGTGGTTATTCTTTCACTACTCTTCTTCCTCCAACGATTTGGAACATTTAAGATCGGAAGTGCATTCGGACCCGTGATGGCGGTGTGGTTTGTGATGTTATTCGTCATCGGGCTTTTTCAGATCATCAAAATGCCTGAAGTAATAAAGGCGTTAAGTCCGGTTTATGCTTACGATCTGTTGGTAAAATATCCGCATGGCTTTTGGCTATTGGGTGCTGTGTTTCTGGCAACAACTGGAGCTGAAGCTTTGTACTCGGATCTCGGTCATTGCGGAAGAAAAAATATTCGTATCACATGGGGATTTGTGAAAGTGTGTTTGATCATGTGTTATCTAGGTCAAGCAGCCTGGGTTTTGTCTTCGGGTAGAAGCACAGTAGGAGATGTTAATCCATTCTATGGAATGATGCCTGAATGGTTTTTGATTCCAGGCATTGTTATCGCCACCGCAGCCACCATCATTGCATCGCAAGCGCTCATCAGCGGATCATTCACTCTTATAAATGAAGCGATGAGTTTGAATTTCTGGCCGCGTGTCACGGTAAGACAACCCACAGAACTTAAAGGACAGATTTATATTCCAAGTGTAAACGGAATTCTTTGGTTCGGATGTGTCTTGATGATTTTGTACTTCCAGACTTCCGCCAACATGGAAGCGGCTTACGGTTTCTCAATCACTATCGCGATGATGATGACAACCTTGTTGCTTACTTATTATCTTCTTTTCAGAAAGAAGTGGAACAAAGTCTTGGTATTCGGAATACTTGCGGTCTTTATTGTGATTGAGAGTGCTTTCTTCATCACTAACGTAGCCAAGATCAAAGAGCGATGGATGTTCTTGTTCTTCGAACTCTTCATATTCATGGTGATGTACGTTTGGTACCATGCCCGCAAGATCAATAACAGCTTGGTTGAGTTTGTAGAGCTTGGCAAATACACTTCCATGATAAAAGAACTGAGTGAAGATGATACCATTCCGAAATTTGCTACGCATCTGATCTATCTGACAAAGGCAAACTACCGTGAGCAGATCGAAGAGAAGATTATAAAATCAATACTTTCGAAGAAACCCAAACGTGCAGACGTTTATTGGTTCCTGCACGTACACCGCACAGACGAACCTTATACGTTGAGTTATGAGGTTAGCGAATTGGTGGATGATAAAATTATCAAAGTCACCATCAATCTTGGCTTCCGAGTGCAAGCTCGATCAGAGCTATTCTTCAAAAAGATAGTTCGAGAACTGGTTGCCAACAAAGAGCTTAATCTCCACATCCGCCCAGACGGCTCTACAAAATATAATCCAGAGCCCGACTTCAAATTTGTCATCATCGAAAAATTCCTTTCCGTAGAAAATGAATTTGCTATTCGCGAAGGGTTATTACTCAATGGATATTTCTTTCTGAAAAAATTTGGTCAGAGTGATGAGAAGGCCTTTGGTCTTGATAAGAGCGATGTAATAGAAGAGCACGTGCCGTTGGTTTATCATATGACCGAAGGAGCCAATCTTAAACGCCTAGTCCACTAAAATCACAAAACAAAAAATCATTTTAAATAATCATGAAAACGCTGCAATTAATTGTTGCCCTTACATTACTGTGCTATAATCTGTCTGCACAGATTGACACTGCAAAATCAAAAACTCCATTTCAAGGATTAGACCAATCTTGGTACAATGGAGGAGACCGAAGAACAAGTGCTCCCGTTTTAGAATCAAAATACTTTACTGGATCGGTAATGTTGGATGTCAATTACTCTTATTCTTTTACTAATCCCATTGACAATACAGTTGTAGGATCAACTGCATTAGCCCGAGATAACGAAGTACAACTTGCACTGGGAGTAATTGGCGGTGAGTTCAATTATAAAAATGCCAGAGGGAAGTTATTTCTTCAGATGGAAACAAACTCTACGGTAATACCAAGAGATGATTACAGTGCTTACAAAGGTCAATATCGACTTCCTGACGTTTATCGTTATTTGGCGGAAGCTTATGCTGGATATCATTTCGATGTATGGCGTGGGATCAACGTTGATATGGGAATGTTTGTGTCTTACATCGGCTTGAATTCATATTATCAAGTTGAGAACTGGGAGTATCAGGCATCGTACACTTCTGATAACACACCTTGGTTCTTTAATGGTATGAGGATTCAGATTTTTCCCACCAAACATTTGAAGATTGAACCTTGGATCATCAATGGATGGCAGAGTTATGCGAAGTATAACAACATGCCTGGCTTTGGAGGAAATATAACTTGGATTCCAAACGATAATCTCAAGCTATTAACAAATGATTATTATGGAACTGATACTGGAGGAAAGCCTGGAAGGATACGGGTACATTCAGATAATAGTATACTTGGACGTTATGTCAACCGACCTAATTCAAAAGGAATTTCTCAAGCTGCTTTTTCACTCACATTCGATATAGGTTTTGAAAAAGGAGATAGTGTAAATGGTTTTCACAATTCAAACGACCCAGCGAAAGGCCCTGCACAATATTTTGTGAGCGGTATGGTGTACAATCGTATTTGGTTTAACAACAACAAATTTGCCTGGACAGTAGGAGGAGGTTTTATTAATAATCCGGGTCGTTACTTAGTGCTTTATCCAACAGGTGATGCTAGCCCTCTGCCAGATCCAAACAACCCAACTAAAACTGAAGGCACGCATCCATTTAATACAAGCCCTGGAACTCAATTCAGTGGATTTGATTACTCAACTAATATTGACTGGATGCCTAATCAAAGTTTGACTTGGAGAATTGAATATGTTCATCGCTATGCAAGTGTTCCTTACTTCGCAGGTCATGGAGGAGTAACCTCACCAACAGGATACACAACAACACCAATACCCTCAAACTGGGCTCCCGATCTCGCACATTTAGAAGACAGAATCATTTTTGCCATGTTGTTTAGATTGTAGAGGGAATAGGGCCTACATCAACGCGAGCGAGGTGAAGAAAAAAGAGATACCTATATTTTCACAAGGAGGATGTTGGTAGTCATTAGGTTTTTAGTAAAAGCGAGACTCTTCACTTCGCTACACGATGCTTGTCTACCCAATAGGCCCAGATAATAATCAGCCATTGAAGATGTCCTGCCCATGCTAGAGCAACAACATCAGATGGTGGAGGACCAGCAACATTAGAAATAGCAATGAGTGCTAGGAAAGCGATCAGTCCCCAGAAACTGTAAATACCAGTTTTGTCTAACGCTTTAGTATTTTTTACATAGAGCCAGGTTCCAGTAATAAACATTCCGGTTTCTATAATGATGGTTGCGGCTTTATGATTCCACAATCCCAATCCTACTTTAGTAGATTCCGAAAGAGTAAGAGGTAAATCCGGACGATGAGTGAAAAAATCGAGTAACCAGTGGCTTGCCACGCATCCTGCGATGAGCAATGCGGCAGATGTATCTTTCTTCAATAAGTAAACAAGAGCGAATCCCGCTGCTGCCCACACCAATGCCATGACCAAACTATGTGTATAAGGATAATGAGCAAAGTCTAGCGGAGTCATCACAGTAATACCGGGAGAAATAACTACTTGCTCCAAGTTAAGAAGCAACAATGTGGGCCAAAGCAGATCAACAAATTGTACGGCAAGAAAATAAGTGCCAAGAGATAACGAGGGTTTGATAGTCTTAGCAGACAGACCAATGGCAAAATGACCAATGAACATAGTGTTTGTTTTTGTTTTCTCAAATGAAACGAAATTCCCCTGTGGTGGGACAATATTTTTTTTGAACGGAGAGAAGAGCGAGGATTGTTATTTCTTCTCAAACTTCACACCTCTTACTCTTCCATTGCTTGCTCTAAAACCCGTGATTTGATTTGCTTTGTTTCGAACAAACTCCACTTCACCTAAAAACCATTGGTTAGCTTGGAATACATCGGGTCGGATAGGAGAGAACTTCGAGTCATCATGACGCTGGTGATGTGCTCTTAGTGTATCATTTTCCACAGCAAATGTGTAAGCTGTTTCTAATTCAGGGCTGTAAAATGTTCCTACATATTCACCCAACTTTACTTTCGAGGCATCGAAAACAATTTTCTTTCCTTCGGGTGTTGGCGCGGGTTGATCGGGTTTCGGTTTTTCTTCTTTGAGTTGGTCTTTCAAATACATATCTGCTATGGTATAACTCAAGCTGCCTGGATCGAAATTGGCATAGTTACTGAACACAGCGACTGAAAAATGTTGATCAGGAAAGCGCAACAGAAAGCTTCTGAAGCCTGCATCGCCACCGCTGTGCACGCGTATGTTGAGACTTTTGTATTTCCCGATATCTTGAGCGAAAGCATAGCTGATGGTATCGCCTTTGGTCAAAATAAATCGCTGGTCCATCATCGCCATTACATTCGGGTTGCCAACTTTCATCTTTTCAAAATTCAAGGCCCACAAACTAAGATCTTCAGGAGTTGTGAATAAACTGGTAGCTCCTGCATTGGCATAACTAAGCACAGATTTTTTATAACCAACATTAGAAGCTTGATAAGAATAAGCTCGTCCCATTACAATTTTTTCGTGATCATCGTAGAACAATGTATTTTTCATTTCGAGAGGATCGAAAATATTTTCTTTGGTCCAGTCGGCAAATGACTTACCACTTACACGACTCACGATCTCAGCCAACAACGTGTAGCCTGTATTACAATACACTGACTCATCGCCCGGATTAAAATTAAGTTCGCGTTGTTTACTGATAAGACGAAGAATTTGTTTCTTGGTAATTACATCATCTAATCGCCATCCAGCCATCGCTAACAAATTCCATTGATCACGGAGTCCGCTAGTGTGGTGAATAAGATGATCGATTGTGATTGTCTTTCCGAAATCATGAATCTCAGGAAGATATTTTCTAATATCATCTTTGAGCGAAAGCTTTCCCTGATCTACAAGCAATGCAATAGAGAAAGCGGTAAACTGTTTCGATACTGATGCCACATGGAAAATGGTCTTTGATGTTACCTTCTCTTCAGACTCGATGTCGGCATAACCAAACCCTTTGCTGTAAACCATCTTACCATCTTTCATTACTCCAATTGAAACTCCAGGCGCAATTTTTCCATCCGACAAATGCAAAGATGCATCCACTAATTGATCGATTTGTTTTTCAGGTTCAGTTGCTAACGGTTCAGCATTGGTGAGTAACAAAGAATACTTTCCTTCATTCTCCTGAAAAGGTGAGATCACAAGTTTGTAAATACCAGGTTTGTCAGTTTTGAATTGGAAATATTCAGGACCGCGTGCAGGGCCATCGAAGAAACCAATTTGTTTTTTCTCAGTATCATAAACTTCTACCATCACATCAACCGAAAGCTGATCGGTATAACCGTAGACAAATGAGTTGCTCTGCAGATTTAACTTAAAAGTATCTGGTTTGTGTTTCTTTAACTCAGAGTCAATTTTGGTGTTGAGTTTCACGTCTGAGTTTTCACTCGACAATGAAGAAGAATTTTCTGGCTTGTTGCAAGAAAACATTGTAACGACACAAAGGACGAAAATGAGAGGTCGCATAAGGTTGATTTTTAGATTATCTAAGATGGAATTTATTTAACCCAGAAGCAATGCAAATGTGTTGGCCGTCAATCTCTAGCGCATGCCATCAAGTTCTAAGAGTTTCCGACCTTGATTAGGATGAATCCTTTTATAAGAAAGTTTTAAGCGATATCCTTTTTGTTTTGATTTATTGAGAAGAATTTGATTAGCCAACAAAGATTGACGATACCTATTGAGGGAGCATTTAAGATACTAGATCCTCTCGAAAATAATCACTTCCGACAGGCGTTCGTAAGTTGTATATTTAGTTTTTCCCAAACATCAAGTTTTATGTTCAAGAACTATTTTAAAATCGGAGTACGAAGTCTCTTACGCAACAAGGTTTATTCTTTCATTAACATTGGTGGCCTTGCGCTGGGTATGGCCAGTTTCCTGCTCATTATACATTATGTGAGATTCGAGCGTAGTTATGAAGACTTTCATGTCAATGCCAACAACATTGCGCGTGTTACGCTTTATCTCTATAAAGGAACTGAATATGTAGTGACCGACTGCGAGACTAACGCACCGTTTGCAGCATTGGCAAAGGAGAAATTGCCTGAAGTAACAGACTATGTGCGGTTAATGCACAACGATGATCCGAAATTGAAAACTACAACGAAAAAATTTTTCAATGAACGCAGTTATTTTGCCGACCCTTCAGTCTTTAGAATCTTTTCTTTCAAAATAATAAGCGGTGACGCAAATCGTCCGCTTAGTGAACCTTATCAAGTAGTATTGACTGAAGGAGCCGCCAAAAAATATTTTGGAAGAACTGATGTTGTTGGGGAGATGGTTGAGTTAGGACTGAAGCCCTATAAAGTAACAGCTGTCATGGCTGATGTTCCACCGAATACACATTTGAAGTTTGAGTTCCTCGTTTCACACGCAACGATTCCTAAATTCTGGGATGGATATTCTGACGAGAACTGGGAAACTGGAAACAATGAGTACACTTACTTGTTATTAAAGCCCAACACTGATTTTATAGTTTTAAATCAGAAACTACGGGAGCTATCGGCTTCATTGAAAGGAAAAATTGGTGATGATCGTTTTGTGGCAGAACCGATTAAGGATATCCACCTTTACTCAAGCAAAACCTTTGAACCGGAAGCGAACGGAAATGCTAGAACTGTCTACTTCCTTTTGATCATTGCCTGTTTCATTATTGTGTTGGCGTGGGTCAATTATATTAATCTTTCCACTGCAAAAGCGATGGAGCGCGCACGTGAGGTCGGCATTCGCAAAGTTATGGGCTCACAACATGCCCAACTGATGTTTCAATTTTTAGCAGAATCAGCAATCATAAATTTGATTGCCTTGTTTCTCGCTTTGATCGTGGTGAGACTTGGCCTGCCACTCTTCCGAGATATTTCAGGGCAACCTTTGCCTTTGAATCTATTTAAAGACTCCTTGTTTTGGTATTTGTTGCCCGCACTTCTGCTTGTTGGTACTCTTCTTTCTGGATTGTATCCAGCAATTGTCTTGGCTTCTTTCGAACCTGTTAAAGTATTGAAGGGAAAGTTAAGAACATCAGCACATGGCCAGTGGATGCGAAAGGGGCTGGTTGTTTTTCAATTCGCGGCAAGTGCAGTTCTGATTGTTTGCTTATGTACAGTTTATCTGCAGATCAAACATCTACGCAGTTATGATTTGGGTATGAACATCGATCAGACGCTGGTGATAAATGCAACAGATATCAACTTGCCTGAAAATGTTTACTTGAGTCGTTACCACAGCTTGAAAAGTGAATTGCTTCGTCAATCTTTTGTTCAGAACGTTGCACGATCTTCAGCTGTACCTGGACTAAGCCTCAATGAAGTGTCAACTACTAACAGCGTCTATCGTGTGGGTCAGGATAAAAAGCAAGGCAGCTACAATTATTATCATTATATGATAGATGCTGACTTTATCTCCACATTTGGAATGAAACTATCTGCAGGTAGAAATTTTGAAAGCGAATTGAAAAACCAAAAGCAAGTGATCATCAACGAAGAGGCTGTGCGAACCTTGGGATTTACTTCCGCAGAAGCGGCTATTGGCGAAAAGATAACTTACAACAATGAATCCACTATCGTTGGTGTGGTCAAGAATTTCAGTCAGAGGTCACCCAAAGAAAAACAAAGACCTATGATTTTCTGGTGTGGAGAAGGAGCAAATTATTTTTCGATAAAAATGAAAACAGATCGTGTACAAGAGTCAATGCAAACTATTCGAGAAACATGGAGCAAAGTTTTTCCTTCAATAGTATTCATCCATTTCTTTATGGATGACAATTACAATAAGCAATACCAAGCTGATGCCCAGTTTGGACAAGTGATTGGCATTTTTTCTGTGTTAGCTATTTTCATCGCGTGTTTAGGCTTATTCGGTCTTTCCTCGTTCACCATTTTACAACGCACCAAAGAAATAGGAATCCGCAAAGTATTGGGTAGCTCTGTGACAGGAGTAATTCAATTGCTAACAACAGATTTCGTACGCTTGATTTTGATTGCTGGACTGATTGCTGTTCCAATTGCATACTTGGTTATGAAAGAGTGGCTATCGACTTATGAAGTGCGGATTGATTTGACAGTAGGAATTTTTCTAATGCCGGTAATCGCGTTACTACTGATTTCATTGCTTACTGTAAGTGTGCAAACAGTGAGAGCGGCTCGTGCCAATCCTGTAGATAGTTTGAGATCTGAATAAATTAGACACAATGAAAAAACTTATTCTCTTTTGCCTTATTCTCTCAGCATGTTCTTCAACCAAGACGTTTCGAAAATTTACTCCAGAAGAGGGTGCGGCTATAAAAAAGTATTCTAAGCTCATTAACACCAAAGATGGTCTTTATCATGTATTGATTGTCACTTCTATGGGAGACATGGTGGTGAAGCTTTATAATGAGACACCTCTTCACCGCGATAATTTTATAAGTAAAGTAAAAGCTGGCTTTTACGATAGTCTTTTATTCCACCGTGTCATTAATAATTTCATGATTCAAGGTGGAGACCCAACGAGTAAGCACGCCAAAGCAGGGGAAGCGTTGGGAGAGGGATCTGCCCCCGGAGAAAATATTCCCGCGGAGTTTAGAACAGATCAAAACATTTACCATAAGCGTGGCGTACTGGCTGCTGCTCGTGATGGCAATCCAGAAAAGTCAAGCAGTAATTGTCAATTCTATATTGTGCAACGCAAAGTCTGGAGACCCACACAACTTGACAGCGCAATTGTAAAACGCAAACTCACTCTAAACGAAACACAAAAGAAAATATATACAACCATTGGAGGAACACCTCACCTCGATGGAGGCTATACTGTCTATGGAGAACTAGAGTTGGGCTTTGAAGTATTGGATAAGATCGCGACAACCAAAACCGGTCCCGCTGATCGACCCGAGACTGATGTTCGAATGAAGATGTTCTTGCTGAACGAAATAAAGAAGTAAGCCGAAAAGAATTGCTTATGTCTTTTTCTTAAAGACAGCCCCTGCGAGGAATAAAATAACAATTGCTCCAATAGCACTTGTGAAAATTGTGCCTATTAAAGTATGTCCAAGGTTAATACCAAGTTGGCTAAGCAGCCAGTAACCCAACCATCCGCCAAGTACACCAATAACGATGTTGCCAAATAGTCCAAGGCCGCTGCCTCGATAGATCATCCCGCCAAGCCAGCCTGAAGCACCACCTGTTAATAACACTGCTACTAATTCCATAACATTGACTTTAGTTGAATTGTGAACTTCACTATTTACGTATTTGACGTTGCAGTGATTCCAAGAATGTTGAAAACAAATTTGAAATGCTTCTCTTGCCGCTGAAGCGCTGAGAATAGAGGTCGAACTTATTAAGCGAGGCCTTTTGCTATGAATAAATAATGGCTGAATTGTTTTTTTGAGGATCAGCCTTAAAATCTGTGAATAAAAAGGAAAGCGATGTTCAGGAAAACAAGCACTGAACTTGCTACACCCAAATTATAACGAAGTTCAAACCCTTTTTTGTAACCAGCTCCAACAAGCGAAGTCAGCAATAGCGAAAGTGGCATGAAAATAAAATTGCCATAAATCGAAATCTCAACGCGCGCAACATGTTTTTCTCTATCTGTAATTCGATACGGTATGCCGAATAGGTTGGTACGCGTGATGCTCAAAAAATCGCCACTCACTGTGCGCATGATTTTCTTTGAAACGTTGATGACACTTCCGTCACTTAGTTTCATTTGGTAGGTGCCTGCCGGTGATCTGTCATAACCCGTTACTTTTACTTCATTGGTCCGCATCGGTAAGGTGAAGTCAGCAACTATCGTCAAAGCAAAAGCAAGCGAAATCCATGATGCCAAAACAGCGTGGCTCACATTCGTTCTCATGATCGTGAGTATCTCTTGATAGTGTGTTGGCTTTTTAGGTAAAGTGGCGAGTACCCAAGGTCGATAAGCTGGATCGCGGTGATATGGATAAAGCACTTCTTGCTCCCAATAAGTGACTTCAGTCAATTGGGCATCTGGGAGATTGGCGGGAAGATAATTCCCTTCTTGCATTTCTTGAGAACGTGGGGTTTCGGTCGACATGTAGGTTTGTTTGGGTCGTTTGGATAACGAGTAAAAAGATAGACTATTATCCAAGGACAGATCAAAGTTACTGGACACAAGTTTTAGTTCAGTCACATGATAAGGTTAGGTCAAATTCCTAGGGTCTACGCAAGTCCCAGAGCCGATTCTTTTTGTTTAAATTGCGTAGCTACAAATCGCTAAGAGTCTTGAGTTTCAAAGTAATCGTTTTGCTACTTGTTTTCAGTACGCAGCTGGCTCCAGCACAATACAACACCAACGAGAAGAAAGCCAGTTTCTATTTTGAACTTACCAAAAAATATGAACCCGATGCTTATGAGATTTTGAAATCGGAAGTACCGGAAAGATTTCTTGTTTATGCTGGTGACGGGGAAACAGCCAAATCACTGATCGAAAATTTTGAAACGCTTGTTCATGAGACTTGTCATGGCTACAATTTTAAAATTGGAATTGAGTCAGGTTGGAACCACAATGGCTATTTTATTTCTGACGGTTGCAAGATTGGATCCAGGAAAGAAGATTTTTTTCCTTCGTCTGTTCTTAATAATGTTGTTCCAAAAGAACAGCAGGAGAAAATTTTTCGATACAAGACTTACGTTAGCGGCGAGTCAAAAAACTCGGCTTCATTAGAAGGCGTGTATGGGTTTGTCGATGAATTTGCTGCTTACTATCACGGAACAAGAGCAGCGCTGGAATTGCTTCCCTATTATGAAACAATCTGCCCATACACTGATGCACACTGTTGGGTAGATGAATATTTGTCACAGATGCAATCTACATTGTATGCCTACTATGAATTTCGACTATTCATTGCGTGGTACCTGATGTATGCAGAAAGTCATGAGCAAAAGATTTTTAATCAATTGATGAATAATCGGAACTTACGATTAGCATATACTTTATTGGATATCCAGTT
Organism: Cyclobacteriaceae bacterium; assembly: GCA_049840975.1. GTDB lineage: Bacteria > Bacteroidota > Bacteroidia > Cytophagales > Cyclobacteriaceae > ELB16-189. The sequence goes on from JASGIR010000102.1 coordinate 36,366, forward strand.
CAAGAAACTTGTTGAAGACTACTTCGACACAAGAACTAAAATTGTTAATAAACTGAATGCATCAGGGAATAATGTAACTGTTCAAGAAAAATTTATTCTTATTACTGTAGGAAATTCAAGCTCGGGTATCGGCATACCAGATGATGACATTGTTTATTTAAAGGGACTTTTCACAAGTAAAGAAAATGTAATGCTAGAAAGATTCCAGATTAAGGGAGCAGATCTAAGTAACTTCAAGAAATTCTTGGAAGAAGATAAACCTCGAAAGTAATAAGCAACAATCTGTTTATTTTTACAGTCAATGGATCGCGTTAGCGTTTTAAAAATTCTAGGAAAGGATATAATCTCTGTTGATTATTCTGGCTGTAAGGCCGAACAGATGATTGAAATTTTTAATCAGGCTAAGGAGATCATTGAAAATAGCAATGGTGGTTGTTTGATCCTTGCCAATTTCGAAAGAACCTTTGTCACACCATCATTTATGCGTCATGCTGAAAAAGAGATTTTGCAAGTAAGACATCTCATTAGTCGAAACGCGTTTATCAACTTGAGTAGGCCACAGCTTATGATTCTCAAGGGATTTAGATTATTTATTGGTAAAGATGATTTCCTCTCATTCGGAAGCTATCAGGAAGCGATAGATTATTTGATAGGAGATGATGCCAAGCCATAAACGCAATTCACTATAGTTCTTTTATAAGATGCATTGACGCTTGCCGATAACCCTTTCTAAAATAATATTCATGCGAATCTTTTCTTCGCAGGTTTGATGTTAGTTCAATTTTGAAACAATCTTTTTGTCTAAAAAATCCTTCAGCGTTTTCAAGAAGTTGAGAACCGTAGCCTTGACCTCTGAATCTTTCATCAACACAAAATGCCACTACTCTGCCAACTGGTTTGGTATGATGAAATGCATGATACCAATGAAGTGCGATGAAAGCGATGACGCTATCTTCCATTTCAAGTACAAATAATTTATAATCTTTTTTTTTGTGTTGAACAATTCTTTCCATGAGGCTCCCCCTAGAAACGGGATAGCCCAATTGAGATAACAAATTAATTAATGGAGATAAATCTTTTTCTGAAGCTTCTCTTATTGTCATGACCCGACAGACTGTTTACAAACGAAGTTAAGTGGTTATAATTAATTAGTTTTGAGCACACCCCAACAACTATGAACAGATCATTGCTTTTACTATTGATGCTCTTTGTTGCGTACTCTTCTTATTCACAAGAATGGAATCATGTTCCTTACGCACCAGCCGTTAAATATCGTTTCGATGATATCTATTTTATCAATGATACTACTGGCTGGGCAGTAAATGGCAATGGTCAGATTTATAAGACAAACCAGCAAAATAAGCCTTGGTCAATTCAATATACCGCGAGTCAATATTTAAGATCTATTGAATTCATTGACGATACAACTGGATTTGTTGGATCACTTGACTCAGCAATCTACATGACCACTAATGCAGGAAAGCAATGGAAAAGAATAGATAAAACCCTGGGCATAAAAGTCTCCGGAGTTTGTGGGATAGCGCACCTGGGAAATTCAGTGATTATGGTTGGGTCGTATTTTGGGTCGCCCCATGTGTTGAAATCTTATGATCGCGGAAAATCATGGACACATCAAGATATGAGTTTCATAGCAGGGGGCTTGGTGGATGCTTGGTATAAATCTACTGACACCGTTTTTGTGAGTGGGACAGATGCTAGTAACAAACCAATAATCTTGCGTTCATCAGATGCTGGAGCAAATTGGGTGAATCTGACTCCCCAATCGATGCCTTCTGTAGGCTACGGATGGAAACTTCATTTCCCTACTAAATCGGTTGGGTACCTTTCACTAGAAGAAGTGTATCCAAGTGATTCTCTAAGTTCACCAACAACTCGATTTCTTAAATCGATAGACGGAGGACGAACATGGTTATTGATGGATACGAAAATTGGAAAGAACATCGACCTTCAAGGTTTAGGATTTGCGGATGCTAACCGTGGATGGATTGGCGGATGGAGTACTGGTATGTATGAAACAAATGATGGAGGAAATACATGGAACAGAATCAATGATTTTGCTAACCTCAATAGGTTCTTCTTTTTGAGACCTGATTTTGGTTATGTTTCTGGGACTTCCATTTTTAAATTCAAGAAAGGTGTGGTCACTGGAGTGACTCCTTCCGAGCCATCAAAAGACATTCATGCCCTCGAAATTTTTCCTAACCCGTGGCAGAATCAAACTGTAGCTAAAGTTACACTCGGAACGAACACTATGTTGGTTCTAAATCTGATCGACATCAATGGTCGTACTGTGAAAGAAATTTATAGAGGCCACGCAGTTGAAGGAGAACATTCTTATCCGATTGATTTGGATAATCTTACTTCTGGTGAATATATCGTACTTATGCTTACGCATGAACATTTTCTCTCCAAGCGATTATTGAAAATCAAAAATTAAGACGCCAGAGGTTTATATCAGTTCTGTATCGAGTTTTCTCGTAACATAGCCTTGCTCAGTATTTTCTAGTACTGAAGAATTCTTTCTTGTTTCAGAAGATACGATCGCAACGGCTTCGATTTCTTTGCAACGATAGTTATGCTCTTGAATGTGAATCAGCGAGTCATAAGGACCTTTCTTTGAAAAGAGTTTCACAAGAATAGGCGTTGACTCCATTATTAAAAAGAGAAGCAGAATAAAAATATGTGCTGCCCAAATGGCTGAACTTTGATCAGTAAGTCTACTCAATGCTTCGATTCAAGCGGCAGGACCATCGAGTTTGGAATGAACCAATGCTTTGACTGTTTCATTCATGCTTGACTCGCTTTGATTTAATTGTTTTTCAAGATCAGCGATTTTTAACTGATTGACTTTTTTTAATTCTGAAAGCTCGTTCTGTGCATTATCGGCATCTGCTTTTTTGACTTTATATATAGGTCCAAGATTTTTGATTTGCTTCCACCAGTTCCGTCTGCTTCTTGCTGTGCTGCGAGAACCATACCATTCCGTTCCAGAGTTTTATTTTCGATTTCGAGTATGCAAAACCTGAATTTCTTTTTTCAACTGATTATTAGTTGGTTCAAATCTCATTTTGGCTTGAGCCTCTTGCGCGGCATAAGTTTGCTGCTCCATTACAATTAGTTCGGGTTCAATCTCTTTGGAGAATATTTTTAGTTCAAGAGGTTTTGCTATCACGAGCGAAATAATAATGGCTAGCAAAATCCGAGGAAGTGCAGAAAGCAACTCTCTCCATACTCGTTCTTCTTTTCGCATACTTGAAACAATAAATCTGTCGAGGTTGAAAATGATGATTCCCCAAATCAACCCAAGAGCAATTGAGATAAAATAATTGTCGAATACTGTATATAATGCATAGCCAGCCGCCATCGCAGCGAAGAGACCCGTAAAAAAAACAGTGCCACCAATACCGATGTATTTGCTTTTTTCCGAAGGGCATTGTTCCAGCGTTTGCAGATCTGCACCAGAAGCAAATAAAAAGAAGTCTGTAATTTTTTTCATCTGTGATTAGTTTCAGTGAGTGATCTTATCTTTTGTAAGAGATTAACGTTTACTCTTGAAAAAGAAATATGTGAGCAACCCAAGAAATGTGCCACTGACTGATTTTGAATAATTCCGAACAATGATCAGCTCAACTGTGCAGAAATGGACAGCCAACTGTTCAAAATAATTTGATTTCCTGATTATTTTTTTGAACACATCACAAGCCAATCCCAAGGATAGGGATCGTTCATCCACTTGGGCGGAGATGCGAATTCAGAGTTCCAGGTATATTCTATCTTTTCGACATTAATAATAGAGAGGCCGCATCTTGGAAAAACAACTTCCATTTCTTCACGAGTGTAGTGTTTGGTTGTCACTCCATTGATAGAGACTAGACCTTGAAGAATATCTGTTTTTTTGTTGACAAAACCGGATAGCTCACTTGTTTCAATTTTTTCTGGTGCTGTCCCTTCTTTTTTGTACCAATCGATCATTCGCCAAGCAGAAAAAATCATTGACTCGAGAGACGGAATTACAATCAATGCATGGCCAGTCTCTTTTAATGACTTTGAAATATTTTTCAACATCGAATTATTATTCTCTATCCTTGAGGTAGTATTGCCACATTGCAACAAAATACAAAATCAACTTTGGGCAATCGAGTAGATTGAGTAAGTATCAGCTTGCTGAAGACTTACATTTTGATAAGACAGTTTAGCGGCTTGATCTAGTAATTTCTGAGATATATCAAGACCTAAGAGAGTTTTAAAGTGAGGAGCAATTAGGTTAAAGGCTTTTCCATTTCCACAGCCGAAATCAATGGCGCTATCCTTGGGGTCTGCAAATTTTTTAATGTAAGTAGGTAGTATCTTTTTCGACGTCACTTTCAAAGACATCGAGTATCTCTGCATTGTAAGTGGGTGCAATGTGGTTCCAATGTTTCTCTTCGTTCATGATCGGGGGTTTACCAAAGATAATAATGAACTACGTTAACTTAGAAAAATTGTAAATTAGGTAGTAGCTTTATTTTCTGGCAACTATTCTCAAGACCTGATGAGAGGCTTTTTCTGTCTTATGTTGGTGCTGCTTCTTACCCAAGTTGAAGCACAGAAATTTTCATCGAGCGATGGTGAAATTAAATTTTCATCGCGAGCTCAACTGGAGCTGATTGAAGCAAAATCGATTCAGATGAAAGGCATTATTAACTCGGCAACTAACCAGTTTGCTTTTTTGGTTGATATCAAATCTTTTCAAGGTTTTAACAGCAACCTTCAGCGTCAGCATTTCAATGACAAGTACATGGAAAGCGACAAACTCTGCTACAGCCAAATTTAGTGGTAAAATCATTGAGCAAGTTGATTTTACCAAAGACAATACTGCGGAGGTGCGCGCCAAAGGAGAATTGGAAATCCATGGAATAAAGCAAGTACGCATCGTAAAAAGTAAAGTCACCGTCAAAGGAAATTCTGTTGTGATTGAATCACAGTTTTTGGTACCATTGTCAGATCATAACATTACAATACCCAAAATTGTGAATCAAAAAATTGCGACCGAAATTGAAGTATCTGTGGCGGCTACTCTATTGCGCGAACCTTAGCATGAAAAAAATCCTCTTATTCTTTTTTGTTTTCGTTGGGCTAAATCTAGAAGCGCAGACTCCATTTTTTTATCCTCATCTTTTGCTCAAAAAAAATGACCCTGTAAAGGTCAATAAAATTCTTCAAGACAAAACTGGATTCATTTGGTTTGGTACTGACAAAGGCCTGTTCAAATTTGATGGAAGCACTTACCGCAGATTTTTGGGTATGGACAATTTGCCAGATGAAAATGTAACAGCACTGGCACAAGATTCTCTGGGTCGAGTTTGGGTTGGTTTTAAGAATGGAAAAATTTCTTTCGTAGAAAAAAATATAATTAAACCATTCACACCCGCGGAGGGAATGCCAACAAAACCAATTTCAGATATCTTGTTTGATCATGAAGGCGTCCTGTGGTTTGCTACAAATAATGATGGTGCCTATTATTATTTTAATAATCGACTGTATCGACTGGATGATATCGATGGAATGCCTGACCTTTTTTGCTATGACCTTGAAGAAGATAAGAACGGAAACATTTGGGTTGGCACTGATGGAGGAATCGCAGTGTGTAAGCGAACAAAAAATAATGTTGAGATAAAGACAATCACATACAGTAATGGCTTACCGGATAATATTGTTAGAAAAATAAGAAGAGGTGCAGACAATGCAATGTACATAGGCACTGAAGATGCTGGTGTGTTTCGATTTGATGCGGGCAACAAATTTACATCACTCTTTAATGACAAGTGGACCTATGGAACTATTTCAGATTTTTTAATTGCGAACGACTGGATTTGGGTTGCTTCAGCAAAAGGACTTTTGACTATCGATTTGAGGGATGGAAAAAAAATAAAAATTCAGTCAGCGGAACAGATGCTTGCACTGTATTCAGATGCGGAGGGAAGTATTTGGATTGGATCACCAACAGGTGTGCAACGTACTATGGGAAAACAACTGCAGTATATTGAATCAGATGAAAACGTTGTTGCTGTTACCGTTGACCATAATAACGATGTGTGGTTTTCAGATGGAAGAAATTTGATTAGAAGAAAGGCAAATGAAACAACGACAAGTAAGCCATTAACTGGAACTCCATTTGCTTCAAAAAATATAATTAGCCTTTTCACTGACCCTGATGGATTTATTTGGGCTGGATTATATGGAGAAGGGGTATTGCGTATAGACCCGAAAAGCGGGAGCGTAAAATCTTTTGGAAAGGAATTGAGAAATGGAAATGTTCTTAACATCTCAGGAAACGGAAATGACATTTGGTTAGCGACTTTGGGAGGCGCTACTCTGATTAAAAGAAATGAGAATTTCTCCGTGAAGAATTTTACTACCAGCAACGGTCTTTCAACGGATTATATTTATCAAGTATTTATTGACAGTAAAAAACGAGTGTGGTTTGCAACTGACAGGAATGGAGTTGACATGCTTGATGAAAATGGATTTCATCATTTCAAAGAAAATCTCGATGCAAAAGTTATTTTCGGTTTTGCTGAAGATGCGCAACATAGAATTTGGGCTAACGTACAAAGTGCTGGCTTATTCTTGTTTGACGAAAAGCAATTTCATCCGTATGAGAATCAACCACGTATTCACAACTCTACGATAAATATTTTCTCAACTGATGTAAACAATCAACTGGTAGCCATTCACGAACAAGGAATTGATTTCTTCGATCCTTTTAAAAACTCTTTTCATTTTTTAGACGAGCAGTCTGGCATCGGTAATCGAATTGCTAATCTTAATGCTGTTGCAAAATGTGATCGGGGCGAAATATATATTGGTACTGACCATGGCATATTAATTTATGATGCGCAGCAAAATGTATCTCAGGAAATCCCGAAACCTTGGATAGATCAACTGAAAGTAAATGACAAAATTGTTGACCTCAGTTCTAACGATGAGTTAAAACATGACGAGAATAATATTAAAATAGATTTTTTGGGATTCTGGTATCAGAATCCTGAAGCGTTGAGTTTTATCTATCAACTCGAAAATTATGATCCTGATTGGATCACCACGCACGACCGTGTTGCAACCTATTCGAAGCTTCCACCAGGAGACTACATTTTTAAACTAAAAGTTTCAGATACACATGATTTCTCTCAATCTGTGGAGTCTAAAATTCACTTTGTGGTAAAACCTCCTTTCTGGCGAACTACTTTCTTTTATTTTCTCGTGATCCTCACCTTGGGATTGAGTGCATATTTGTTTATTCATTATCGAGAACGCCAGCTGCTTCAGGATAAACAAGAATTGGAAATAAAAGTGAGGGAACGAACTTCTGAGATCGAGCAGAAAACACACGAAATACAAGCGCAAGCTGAAGAGATTAGAGGTATAAATGAAAACTTGGAAGCCTTAGTGCATGATCGCACAAGTGAGCTGGAAAGAAAGAATAAAGCTCTTGAAGAGTATGCATTCATAAATGCACATCAACTAAGAGCTCCTGTGGCAAGTATTCTAGGTCTCATAAACCTGATGCAGAAATTGGAATTGAAAGATGATGAGCGTGTTTATCTGGAGCATCTAAAAGAATCCGCAAAAAAACTGGACGCTGTGGTAAGCTCTATTACAGAAGCTATTGAGCGCGGTGATTTCATGAAACCATCGTCTGACTGAAAATAATTTGATTCTTCAGTTTTATTTTCGTCAGTCAATCGGAATTCCGAATCAGTGTAGCAAGCACACCTTCTTTCAATGAATAAGAAGAAACTCTTATTTTTTTGAAATCGAATTTCTCGAGAATAAATTTCACTAAGCAACTTCCAACCACAATCATATCCACGCGCAGTTCTATCATGCCGAGAATCTGCATGCGCTGCTCCCGATTCCTTGAAATAATTTCCGGATAGATTTTTTCAAAACCTTCTATTGTTAAAGGAAGCTCTGGTGAATTATTCAGCTCTATTCCATTTTCGATACAGTAAATCTCACTCAACGTTTCGAAGGTGCCGGAAGAACCTGCCAACGTTTTTGGAGAATGTTTTTTAATAGCCTCAAATAACGGCTCCAGATTCGATTCAAAATAATTGACAACCTCCGTTATCTCTGATTCTAAAATCGGATCGTGTTTTTGGAATTTCTCAAGCAATCGTTGAGCGCCAATTTCAAAACTCTGTTTCCAAAATATTTCTTTGCCATTGCCAATGATGAACTCGACACTGCCGCCTCCGATGTCCACGACCAGAGCTTTTTCTTCTCCGAAATTCAAGGCGAGGTTTACACCTTCATAAATAAAATTAGCTTCTTCATCACCAGAAATTATTTTTGTTTCAATACCCGTTGTTTCTTTGATTTTTGAAATAACGTCTTTTCCGTTTGAAGCATTTCGAAGAGCACTTGTGCCAAAAGCAAAAGTTCTTGTGACATTAAACTCAGTTAACTTAGTTTTGAATTTCAGCAATGCGTTTAAAGCTCGTTCAATCCCTCCTTCTGTTATTATACCGTTATTAATTCCGCCAACTCCGATACGAACTGGAAGACGTTCGTCTAAAAGAAGTTTAAATTCATGGTTGTCAACATCCGCAATTAATAAATGGAATGTATTTGTCCCCATATCAATTATAGCAATTCGCATCACGATTGTTTAGAATACAATTCTACGTTCTAAATTCCACATTCTACATTCATTCTGCTATCTTTCGGGCTTTCGACTTGACTTATGGAAACTAAAGACCAAACCTTGCTTGCGAAGTTCAACGAATTGAAACGTAAAAATGCTGAAGCCCTTTTGGGTGGAGGTGAAAAGAGAATTGAGCAGCAGCATGCCAAAGGCAAATTAACTGCTCGTGAACGCGTGGAATTGTTGTTAGATGAAGGTTCGTTTGAAGAGCTCGGAAAATTTGTAATGCATCGCAGCAAAGATTTTGGTCTGGACAAAGAATATTATCTCGGTGATGGTGTGATAACTGGATACGGAACAATTGGAGGTCGATTGGTATACGTCTTTTCACAAGACTTCACTGTCTTTGGTGGATCACTTTCAGAAACACACGCAGAAAAAATTGTTAAGGTGATGGACCTTGCCATGAAAAATGGAGCGCCATTAATAGGTCTTAACGATAGCGGTGGTGCTCGTATTCAAGAAGGCGTGGTTTCTCTCGGTGGTTATGCGGATATTTTTTATCGCAATGTGATGGCGTCCGGAGTGGTGCCAACAGATTTCGGCCATCATGGGACCATGTGCTGGAGGTGCTGTTTATTCACCAGCCATGACGGATTTTATTTTTATGGTTGAGAACACATCATTCATGTTCGTGACTGGACCGAACGTGGTGAAAACTGTGACTAATGAAAATGTAACGGCAGAAGAATTGGGAGGAGCTTCTACTCACAGTATGAAAAGTGGTGTTACACATTTTGCTTGCGCAAATGAAGCGGAGTGTATCAATGAGATAAAAAAACTCTTTAGTTATATCCCACAAAATTGTGAAGATGATGCACCGCGTTTGCCATATACAGCTGGAGATGAAAAACGAACCATTTTGAACGATATAGTTCCTCCTAATCCAAATCAACCTTACGACATGCGTGAGGTTGTCAATGGTATTGTTGATGAAGGCTCATTTTTTGAAGTGCACAAAAATTTTGCTGAGAATATTGTTGTTGGTTTTGCGCGGTTGGCAGGACGAAGCATCGGAATTGTAGGTAATCAACCCGCTTCATTGGCGGGCGTTTTGGATATTCACTCAAGTGTGAAGGGCGCACGCTTTGTTCGTTTCTGCGATTCATTCAATATTCCATTGCTAGTACTTGAAGACGTTCCTGGATTTTTGCCTGGCACTGATCAAGAATGGAATGCGATCATCACCAATGGAGCGAAATTGTTGTACGCATTTAGTGAAGCCACAGTGCCGCGTGTGACCGTGATCACTCGCAAAGCTTATGGCGGTGCTTACGATGTGATGAATAGCAAACACATTGGAGCAGATTTAAATTATGCTTGGCCTACGGCTGAAATTGCTGTGATGGGAGCAAAGGGAGCTGCCGAAATCATTTTCAAGAAAGAAATTTCTGAAGCTTCAAATCCGCAAGCCAAACTTGATGAAAAAGTAGAGGAATACACTAAGAAATTTGCTAATCCATATCGTGCAGCTCATCGGGGTTATATCGATGAGGTTATTTTCCCAGAGCAAACCCGAGAAAAATTAATCAGAGCATTTCAAATGCTCGAAAATAAGGTGGCGACTCTTCCTAAAAGAAGCACGGGAATATCCCTCTCTAAAACCTTACGTGCCTTTCCCGTTAAGGAAAGTAAACAAATCATCTCTATTCGTTTTGTTGCAACGGCTTCGTGCAATAGAAAAATTTGGTGGTATTCGATTTCACAAGCCGAAGTATTGAAAGTTTACTTCTGTAATTTTTATTACACTCATCAGCGATGAACCCCACTTCCTGAATTTAGGTCTTGAGGTGGTTCTACTTTTGTAAAAAAATTAACAACCTCAAAAATTTATGAAAACAAAACTCATCTTCGTTCTAGCTTTTGTAAGCTCAACATTCTCATTTGCTGGCATTGAACCTTCAGTTGCTGTAATCCCAGGTTCATCAAACAGCGTATACAAAGTTGTATATAAGTCTGAAACAACTAGCAAAGTAAAAGTGACCATCTTCAACAGCGAAAAACAAGTTGTTTTCACTGAATCGATCAGTAATGTGAAAGGTTTTTCTCGTCCTTATAATTTTTCCTCTTTACCTGAAGGAGAATATACTATTGAGATCAATAATGGTTTGGATAAGAAAGTTGAAACAGTAAAATATCAAGAACAAGGCGATAGCATGCTTGTGTCAACGATGTCTGTTAGAAAATTGAACAGTGCTGAGTCAAAATATTTGATCACTGCGGAAAGCAAAGGCTTAAACATCATGACAGTAAGTGTATACGATGAACAAGGCACATTGCTTCACAGCCAGTCTCACATTGTAGATAAAAGCTTCGGTGTAGTTTACAATGTTGCAAAAGGTGGAAACTATACTTTCGTTCTGACGGATGCGAATGGCACATCACAACAATTCGTTTTCTAAGAAATTAGAATCAATAAAAAAGGCTGTCAGTATTGGCAGCCTTTTTTGTTTTCAATTTATCGAGATTACTTCTTTGTGAAATCTACGGAAGTAGAATTTACACAGTAGCGCATCCCAGTAAGCGTTGGACCATCGTCAAACAAATGACCCAAATGTGATCCGCATTTAGCGCAAACAATTTCTGTACGAACCATCCCATAAGAGTAATCCGTTTGCTTTTTGATTTTGCCTCCAGCGATCTCTTTATCGAAACTTGGCCATCCACAGTCTGAATCGAATTTCATTTCTGAGGTGAACAATTCATTGCCGCAAGCAGCGCAGTTATAAACGCCTTTCTCTTTGTTTAAATAATATTTCCCAGCGAAAGGCCTGTCTGTTCCCTTTTCACGCAGGATATGGTATTGTTCTGGCGTGAGGATTTTTTTCCACTCTTCTTCAGTCCGATTAATTGTTTTCGTGGTGTCGTTCATGACGGTATTTTTTTGTGTTTTGTTTTGACCATTTCCTGAACAGGAAATCAGCATTAACATTGCTGAAAATAAAATGAGTTTTCGCATTTTTTTCATTTTGTTCAATATACGGATAACCCTATCCATAAGGATTCAGTTCGAGGCCGTGTAAATAATCGTTTGTCTTCATACGGACATTCTCCCTTCAATTTGATCCGATTTCTTTTAAATTTGAGAATAAACCAAAGCGAACTATGGATAAGAAAAGCAAGAAATTTTTATTCGATTATTTGAACAACGCGTCACCTACTGGATTCGAATCTTCCGGCCAGCAAATTTGGCTGGATTATATCCGCCCATACATTGATAATCATATCGTAGATGTTTATGGAACTGTGGTTGGGGTAGTGAACCCAAAAGCGCAATATAAAGTGGTGATTGAAGCGCATGCCGATGAAATCAGTTGGTTTGTGAACTACATTACCGAAGAGGGATATATCTATGTAAGACGCAACGGTGGATCAGACCATCAGATTGCCCCTTCAATGCGTGTAAATATTCATACTGACAAAGGAATTGTAAAAGGAGTTTTCGGTTGGCCAGCCATTCACGTTCGTGATGCGGCCAAAGAAGAAACACCCACTTTGAAAAATATCTTTATTGATATCGGGGCCGAGAGCAAAAAGGAGGTTGAAGCAATGGGAGTTCATGTAGGCTGTGTAATCACTTTCGTTGACGAACTCATGGAAATGAACAAAAACTACTTGACTGGCCGTGCCCTCGATAACCGCATGGGTGGTTTCATGATAGCTGAAGTTGCACGCAGATTGAGCGAAAACAAGAAGAAACTGCCTTTTGGTCTTTACATTGTCAACTCTGTTCAAGAAGAGATTGGACTTCGGGGAGCTGAGATGATTTCAAGGAGAATTAAGCCAGATTTGGCCATTTGTACCGATGTGACCCATGATACTGGATCACCAATGTATAATAAGAAAGAGAGCGGCAACCTGAAATGCGGCCTGGGTCCTGTAGTTTGTTACGGGCCAGCAGTTCAAAATAATGTTCTGAAAATGATTATTCAGACAGCTGAAAAGAGGAAAATTCCTTTCCAAAGACAGGCGGTTTCCCGTTCAACCGGCACAGATACTGATTCTTTTGCATATTCTGCTGAGGGAGTGGCTTCTGCCCTCATTTCATTACCCTTGAAATATATGCACACAACTGTTGAAACTGTGCACAAAGAGGATGTCGAAAACGTTATAAATCTCATTTATGAGGTTCTTTTGCAGGTTAAGCCTGGTCACGACTACCGCTATATTAGGTAATTATTAATAAAACTTACATCCGAAAGGATAGGGCTAAGGTAGGCCGTTCTGCGCAAGTGGGGCGGCCTACTTTTGTATCACTCAAACACAAACAGGAAAACTTATGAAGACGGTAAAAGTAGTAATTGCGGGTTTAGTGATGTCGATGAGCTCAGTTGCATTTGCGCAAGAGCGCCCTATGCATGAGGTCTATTCGATGATGGTATTTAACTTCGTTAAATACGTACAATGGCCAACCAATGATGATAACAAAGAGTTTGTTATTGGTGTAGTTGGAAATACAGAGATATACAATACCCTGAATACCTGGTACGCAGGTAAGGCCAAGGGAAATAAAACTTATGTGATCAAGAATTTTAAAAATGCCTCAGAGGTGACGGATTGCCAGGTTGTGTTTATCGACCGTACGAAGAGCAGTGAATTTGAGGCTGTAAATACGAAGGTAAAAGGAAAAGGCACTTTGGTCGTAACTGATCGAAATGGTTTAGGCGCCAAAGGGAGTTGCATCAACTTTAAAACAGTTGACGAAAAGCTGAGATTCGAATTGAACCAGCACGCAATTGAGGCTTCAAACTTGAAAGTTTCAAGCTCTCTAACCAGTATGGCGATCTTAATTTGATTGGGTTTGTTTGTGTGAAAGAAGGCCCTGGGTAAAACCGGGGTTTTCGCTTTCACAAATCTTCACGTTATTTGGGTGAAACCTTAACCTGACTTTATGAAAAAAACCTTCATTCTCTACCTTTTTGGATTCCTGGCCTCGGCCGGCTTCCATGGCCCAAACTGAAAAGCCGATTCACGAAATTCACGCTGCCATGATCTATAATTTCATGAAATACGTGCAGTGGCCTGATGACGGTAACTCTGGCGAATTTATTGTTGGAGTGATTGGCGAAGACAACGTTTTCAACACACTGAAAAGCTATTATGACGGAAAACCTAAAGGCGCGAAAAAATATTCTATCCGCAAACTGGACAATGTAGCGGATGGTGCAACGTGTTCTGTGGTTTATCTGGGAAAAAATAAAAGCAAAGAATTTGACAATTTAAAGAATGCTGTGAGCGGAAAACCAGTGCTTACAATTACAGATAGTTTCAACCTTGGAAAAAAAGGAAGCTGCATTAATTTGAAAGTAGTTGATGACAAACTGAAGTTTGAAATTAACCAAGGTGCAGTGAGCGGTCAATCATTAAAAGTAGCTGGTCAGCTTACCAGCATGGCAATCTTGATATAAACAACAAGCGTAAAACAAAAGCACGTTTTTTACGTTTTGATTTTATCTGTTGATTTTTTGGGGTATGGGGATGAATGAAATGATAAAATCGGATAACCTTCTTCAGGATCTATTTGAAGATTCTGGCACGATTGTGCTTATCACAGACGAAAAATTCCGCATCCGTTATTCATCGTCTTCGGTTCAGACCCTGTTGGGCATCGAACCCATTTCCATTATTGGAAAAAATGCTTTTGATTTTGCCCCAAGCGATAAACGTCAAGTATGGCAGACTTGCATTGAACAAGCTGGCAAGGCAATGAAAGCAGAGATCCTGCTAAAATCTACTCACGGCACTGATCTATATTTTGATGTTTCCGTTGCCAATCGAATAGCCAACCACGAAATCCATGGATTGGTTATCATGCTGCACGATGTAACTTCTCAAAAACAAAGAGCCATTACCTTAGAGAAGGAAAAAGAGCAACTAGATCAATTTATCTACAAAACTACTCATGACCTACGTGCACCTATTCATTCAGCATTAGGACTTTTGAATTTGATGAAGTTGTCTTCTGAAAATGAGCGCGAGCAATACATCACCATGATGGGAGATACGCTCAATAAACTTGAGTCGTTAATTGAGGAGGTCAACCATTTATATCGCGTGGATAAAATGGCTGTGACCATTGAGCGGATCGACATTCAAAGTTTGATCGACAATGAAATTGGTGCTTTGAAGAATTATCCAAATGCTGACAATATCTTATTTGAACATAATCATTCCATTCAAGCCGAACTTTTCTCAGATGCGCTGCGTGTGAGAACAATCGTTAGTAACATACTGTCGAACGGTGTGAAATACTCAGATTTTAAAAAAGATGTTCCCGCGATTCATATTGAAACTATTGTCGATGAAGAGAATTTTATATTAGTCTTTTCTGACAATGGAATTGGCATTGCCGATGAAAATATTGAAAAGATCTTCGATATTTTTTATCGAGCAACTGATGAGGCTTCAGGTACTGGACTTGGCCTACACATTGTAAAGGATACAGTAAAGCGTCTCAAAGGCACGATAGAAGTAAAATCTCATTTGGGATCAGGAACTCAATTCAAAGTTTCATTGCCCAACCATTTGCTTTCGATGCAAAGAAGCTTACTTTCGCTCGATGCAAAAAAAGCAGTCCTTTGATCAGTTAGGCCGACTTGTCGAATTTTCTTTTCCTCCTCAGCGAATCATTTCTTTAGTTCCTTCTCAAACAGAATTGCTTTTCGACTTGGGTTTGAACGAACGCGTAATCGGTATTACGAAATTTTGCATTCACCCAAAGGAACAGCATCA
This sequence comes from Cyclobacteriaceae bacterium, assembly GCA_049840975.1. GTDB lineage: Bacteria > Bacteroidota > Bacteroidia > Cytophagales > Cyclobacteriaceae > ELB16-189. The sequence goes on from JASGIR010000102.1 coordinate 51,808, forward strand.
AGCCAAATTGAAAGTGGGAGGCACAAAGAACTTTGATGTCAAAGTAATAGAAGAACTAAAACCTGATTTAATTATTGGAAATAAAGAAGAAAACGATGAAGAAAGAATAAAACTTCTTTCAACAAAATTTCCTGTATGGATGAGTGACGTTGTGAGTTGGGACAGCGCGATGGAAATGATTCTAAAAATCGGAGAAATAGTTGATGAAGAATTGAAATCAAATTCGTTGGTCGCTTCGATTGAGAATGATTTCAAAACACTCAAAAAATTCTCACCTCATAAAACTCTTTATTTGATTTGGAAGAAACCATGGATGACTGCTGGAAGAAATACATTTATCGATGTAATTCTTAAAAAAATTGGTTTGACCAATATTATTTTTAATGAACGTTATCCTGAGCTTTCTATCGATGAAATAAAATCGCTTTCTCCTGAATTAGTTTTGCTTTCATCGGAACCATTCCCATTTGCAGAAAAACATATTCATGAACTTCAAGAAGTTCTGCCAAATTCAAAAATTGTGTTAGTGGACGGTGAGATGTTTTCTTGGTATAGAAGTCGATTGCTTAAAGCTCCGGAATACCTGAACTCGTTACCATTTTGATTCAGGGATTTTCTGAAACGTGAACACCAACCGTTTTAACATCTTCCCAAAATCCGGGATAAGATTTATTTACAACCTCAGGCGCAAGTATCGTTATATCAGTTAGAGTGGCCCATGGCGCAAAACCCATTGCCATTCTATGGTCGTGGTAAGTTTCAATTGGTTCTTTCAGGTCAGAAATTTTACCAGGGCTCAACTTCCAATTTCCTGTTTCAGGTTCAGAAAGTGATGCCCCAATTTTCCCAAGTTCATTTTGCAACGCGGCAATACGATCAGTCTCTTTGATGCGCAAACTTTCAAGACCCACGAATTCACCAGTAATTCCTTTAACAGCACAAACTGGAAGCACAGTTTGGGCTAGATCGGGACAATCTTTGAAGTCCCAATTGATGTGGTTTACTGAGCTTGCTTTGGTCAGTTCCAAAGAGTCCTTCAGAAAAACGGACTTTACTCCCAATTTTTCCATTACATCTACAATTACGCTATCACCTTGCAGAGATTTTTCAGAAACATTGGGAAGAGTAACTTTTGCCTCTTTCGCCAAAGCCACAAATGCAAACCAATAGCTTGCGGCCGACCAATCAGCTTCGACTGTCACGGATGCTGTCTTGAGCCCACCCGACTTCACTTTGATTTCATTCTTTTCGAAAGAAACATTAGCACCGAATTCCTTCATCAGAGCTTCAGTCATTTTTATATAAGGTACACTCCCAATTTCCCCGTTCAATTTTATGGTTAATCCTTGGGGTAATGTTGGGGCCACCATCATCAAAGCTGAGATATATTGACTACTTACATTGCCTGGAATTTCTAAAAAATCATTTTTCTGCGAACTGAATCCTAAAGTTTCGATTGGAGGAAATCCTTCTTGGCCACGATATTCAATATTGGCGCCAATCTTCGAAAGGGCATCGACCAGCAAAGCAATTGGCCTAAGCTTCATTCGGTCGGTGCCAGTCAACGTTTTTCTTTTGATTGGTCAAAGCAAAGTATGCAGTTAGAAATCGCATGGTTGTTCCTGCATCCATCACGTCTATCGTGGGAGAACTACTACCCACTAAAGCTTGCATCAGCTTGGTGTCACGCGCGGAAGACAAATTCCTAACGACCGATTGGCCGCCTGAGAGAGCATTCAGTATCAATGCGCGGTTGCTGATGCTCTTCGAAGATGGAAGTTGAGAGGCGTGACCAAAAATCTTGGGGTTACTTTTTAGTGTGACAGACGAATTCAAAATGTTAGTCGTTAGATTGATGACGAAAAGTAGTTTATCAAAACTTTTTTTTCGCAAATTGAAACAAATTATTTTGAATTAAGGTTGAAGGTAGTATGAGCACAACTAGAAAAATCGCAATTGGGTTAGGAGTAGCTGGCGGAGCATTGCTAGCTGCTTGGTTGCTGACTGGCGACCGCAAAAAGAAGACTAAAGAATTCATCTCGAAGAAGGCTGATGACTTGAAAAAGGCATTTGCCAAAGGCAATGACACCGAAGACCAAGACGTACATTACGTTTAAAGTGATCGGTAAAAGTCAAATGAATTCTCCAATTCTTCCTCGCTGACCGCTATATCCCACTGAGCTTGGCCAATTCCCTGAGGCAAAGCCATTAGAATCTCATTTCCCTTATTTTTCTTATCCTGTTTTGTAAGCTGAATTAAGGCGGAATCACCCCAAGGCATTTCCTGCTTTTCGAAAATAGTGATGATGTATTCCGTTATTTTCGTCAGCTCAGGTTCTGAAAGCATTCTCTTTTCTTTGGCAATAAAACTTTCCATGATCATCCCCATGGCAATAGCCTCACCGTGAAAAATGCGATTGCCTTCTGCCAGGAAATAACTCTCCAGAGCATGGCCGATGGTGTGGCCAAAATTCAGGACTTTACGCAGACCTTTTTCCGTTGGGTCTTTATCAGTAACGGATTTTTTAAAATCTATAGAATGCGCCACGAGGGTTTCCCAGTCTTGGTGGTGGAGATTTTTCGAACTGATCACTTCCCACATTCTTTTATCGGAAATCAGGCAATGCTTAATTACTTCGGCAAATCCGCTTCTCAGCTCACGCTCAGGCAATGTTTTTAAAAATACAGTTGAGATAAGCGTAGCTTTTGGGTCTTTAAAAACACCAATATGGTTTTTGAAATGACTGAAGTCGATACCCAATTTTCCACCGATGCTGGCGTCAACTTGAGACAATAATGTCGTAGGGACCAACAAAAAGTCGATTCCTCGTTTAAAAGTAGCAGCACAAAATCCACCCATGTCGCCAAGAACGCCACCGCCCAACACTATTAACAAAGAGTGCCTATCGAAATTGAGATCTGTGAGATTTTGCCAAATGAGTTTACAGGTCTCTAGATTCTTATGCTCCTCGCCAGCTTGTACTTCGATTGGATGGAAATCAGGAAAATCCCTTTTATGAGAGGAAGACATTTTGCACTCGTGTTATGATCTGTAAGTACAGCGATCTGGGTGTACGGATTTTCGCTGAGAAAACCCTTCAATGCTGAGCCGTCTTGACTTGAAATAATTGCCATGTTTAAGCAAAGTAAGGTAAATTTTATTTACGCCATTGAAGGAGTTCAGTGCTTATATTTGCGCCAAAATCTCATTCATGGAATCTGACCCCATTGTGCATTTTGACGATACGGCAATAGCATTTTCGTATAAAAGTGATGGAGCACTCAAAAAAGCAAATCTTATTTTTTCATTGGTCAATAATCCCGTGATTTCTTCGGTAGCCACTAGCCTCACCAAAGTTAGTTTAGCAATGAGACTTCCGGTCAAGGGTCTAATTCGAAGCACCGTTTTTGAACATTTTTGTGGAGGCGAGAACAATTGATCAAAGCGATAAGACGGTTCAAGAATCTATACAAGTTTAAGATCGGGACCATTTTGGATTATTCTGTCGAAGGTGAAGAAACCGAAGCGGCATTTGACGATACTGCTAAGGAAATTATCAACACTATTGAGAAAGCGAAAAATAATTCAGCAATTCCCTTTAGTGTTTTCAAAGTAACGGGCCTCGGTGCATTTGACTTACTCGAAAAGATTCAGGCCAAAGAAGATTTGACTGAGGAAGAAAAGTCGGCTTGGGCTAGAGTACAAAATCGGGTTGACAGCATTTGCAAAAAAGCGTTTGAAAATAACGTTCCTGTGCTCGTTGATGCTGAAGACAGTTGGATACAAAATCCAATTGATGATTTGGCTTACGCAATGATGGCCAAATACAATAAGGACAGCGCTATCGTCTTGAACACCTTTCAAATGTATCGAGCAGATATGCTTGACAACTTGAAGAAAGCATTTGCAGAAGCGACAAAGCAGAATTATTTCCTTGGCGCAAAGTTGGTGCGAGGAGCCTACATGGAGAAAGAAGCAGCTCGTGCTGCAAAACTTGGATATCAAAATCCAATTCACTCAAGCAAGGAGGCAACTGATAAATCCTTTAACGAAGGACTTACGTTCTGCATCGAAAATATTTCGAAGATGCGTTTGGTTTGTGGCTCGCATAATGAGTACAGCAACCAATTTTTGGCATCGCTGATGAACAAGAAAAATATTCCTTCGGACGATAGAAGAGTTTGGTCCGCCCAATTGCTCGGCATGAGTGACAATATTTCATTCAATATGGCAAAGGCAGGATACAATGTAGCAAAGTATGTACCCTATGGTCCTGTTGAGTCTGTGATGCCTTATCTATTGAGAAGGGCTTCAGAAAATACTTCCGTGGCTGGACAAAGCAGTCGGGAGCTGACTCTCATTCGAAAGGAGCTGAGGAGAAGAAGAAATGGTAAGTGATTATTAATTTAGATTTTTAATTTTTTAGAAATGATTTTGAGCGAACAAGAATCCATCCGTAGGCAGAGCATGAACGAGTTAAACAAACTCGGTATCAATCCATACCCAGCCGATTTATTTGAAGTGAATTTGACAGCCGATGGTTTTCATAAAAACTATTCTTCTCTCGATGGAAAAGACTTGTCGATAGCGGGACGGATCATGTCACGCAGAGTGATGGGCAATGCTTCATTTGCAGAATTGCAAGACGAAACAGGCCGCGTTCAAGTTTATTTTAGAAGAGATGATCTTTGCCCTGAAGAAGACAAAACTTTATACAATACCGTTTTCAAAAAATTACTCGATATCGGAGATATTATTGGCGTGAAGGGATTTGCCTTTACTACACAAACAGGTGAAAAATCCATTCATGCCAAGAGCTTTGTAGTCCTTTCGAAATCGTTGAGGCCATTACCAATTGTAAAAGAAACGAAAGACGAGCAAGGTAATGTGCATTTGCATGATGCGTTTACGGACCCTGAGCAACGTTATCGCATGAGGTATGTTGACTTGGTGGTGAACCCTCAAGTACGTGAAGCATTCGTGAAGCGAACAAAACTCGTAAACTCAATGCGCGAGTATCTCAACAAGCAAGGATACCTTGAAGTAGAGACACCAATTCTTCAGCCATTGTATGGTGGTGCAGCAGCAAAGCCGTTTAAAACGCATCACAATACATTAGATATGACTTTGTATTTGCGAATTGCCAATGAACTTTATTTGAAACGATTAATTGTGGGCGGCTTCAATGGAGTTTATGAATTCAGTAAAGATTTTCGGAATGAAGGGATGTCACGTTTTCATAATCCGGAATTCACACAAGTGGAATTGTATGTTGCATATAAGGATTATCAGTGGATGATGGATTTGGTGGAGGAGATGATTGAGAAAGTGGCCATCGATCTTCATGGAACTACTCAAGTAAAAGTGGGGGAGAACATCATCGACTTCAAACGACCTTGGAAACGCTTCACGATGTATGAAGCAATTCAACATTTTACTGGAATCGATATTTCCAACATGGATGAAAATCAATTACGCGAAACTTGCAAGCAACTTCATGTGCCGATGGACAACACCATGGCCAAAGGAAAATTGATAGATCAGATTTTTGGCGAGAAGTGCGAACCGAATATTATTCAACCAACATACATCACTGATTATCCATTGGAGATGTCTCCTTTGGCAAAGAAGCATCGTAGCAAGCCAGGGCTTGTTGAACGCTTTGAAGCCATTTGCAACCGCAAAGAAATTTGCAACGCATTTTCTGAATTGAATGATCCAATCGATCAACGTCAACGATTTGAAGAACAGTTGGAACTTGGGAAACGTGGCGATGAAGAAGCAATGACTCTCGATGAGGATTTTTTACGTGCTCTTGAATATGGAATGCCACCAACGGCAGGTTTAGGAATTGGTATTGACCGATTGAGCATGATCATGACGAATTCTCCATCAATTCAAGATGTGATTTTCTTCCGCAAAATGAAGCCAGAGAAAAAATCAGAAGTTGATACTGAAAGAGAGTTTCAATCGCTTGGCATTAGACCTGAATTGTTTCCTATCCTTGAAAAACTAAATATTCGTTCGGCAGCGCAATTGAAAGAAATTAAACCAACCAAACTTTTCAATGACATTCCGGGGATGCGTAAGAAGTTGAAACTGGACTCAGTTCAAAATCCTACGCTTGAGGAAATTGAAGGCTGGATAAAGCAATAGCTGAAAATAATTTGAAAAGCTAAAATTATTTTGATTCGAATCAATAACCTTGATTCGCGTCTGGGAAATTGCGTGTCCGGTTTAGCTTCAAATCTTTTAAGAGCGATGATTTGATTCCGATGTTGAATGAGTATGACTGAAATCTCCCAAAAGGAATCCAGTTGAGTGACATCTGCCAACAATGCAAGTCCCTGTTTAACCCGAAATTCGTTTGAGTGAATTGATTTGCCTTGAAATCATATCCTGCATTGTAGGTTATCTTCCACTTTTCGCTTAAGCTAACATCGCCTGACATCTGCATGGCTTGAGTAATAGTATATGGAGCGTTTGGGTTACCATTAGAGTACGCTAAGTTGTAACTCAATCGAAGATTCCACGGAATACTAAAATCGACATACATATCTGGATGTTTCAATAGGTATTCCTTGTCGGCTTGAGTAGCACTTGATTTAGCGACTTTATCGCGCATCTCGGCATCTTTTTTTTGACCTTTTGGATTGAAGTTTGTACTCAGCGCCAATGAAGCACTTGTTACTCTACCAATTTTTCCTGCGTCCCAAGAGTAGCGACTTACTCGCACATAGGTATAAACAACTTGATCATTAGAATTCGTGCCCGATCGAACATGCCAATATTGATAAGGGTCTAAAGATGCGCTCATATTAATATTGACTTTGTTCTCCAAAATATTGGAGTTCGCACTAAAACTGATTGCAGCCAACTTAAATGAATCGGCAAGAAAATTATAACTAGAGTTTATCGACAAGTTGTTAATAAGCGAGACCTTTTTGTCGACTGTATCTTTAGGCTTTCGCACCTTCATCTCAAGTGTGTTTCCAATTCCAAAACCCATCGACTCGTTCCGGCCAGTCGGTGCAGCACCGTATATGAAACCATCATGGATAGACTTTAAAACTGTGGTTGGCTTTCCGCTTGCATCTGTGATACCGATTTTTTGATAGTATCCATATTTCGAAGTTGAAAAATCCGGACTATAATTAAAGCTCACGTTTGGAGTTATTAAATGTCGAATTCCTCTGATCCTCGCTGATTTATTTTTCGACAAATACGTACCATAAATTCTAGTCGTAAGGCTCATCGACATGTTATAGTATGATTCTCGGTTAAATTGATGTATCGTGTCTTTTTTGACAACTTGGGAGCCAAGTGACAGCGGACTATTTGATGGGCTTGCAGCCCAATCCAATTTATCGAAATACCAAAGCTCGTTGTAAGTCGCTGATGCGGTGACGGTGTAGTATTTCAAGATCTTGAATGATGTGCTAATCGGAATCACGTGTCGCACACCCTTATTCGCATTACGAAAGTAGATATGCAAGTTCTGAGCATTGAACGCTCCAATGCTGTCACGTAAAGTGCCATCTGTATTTTTAGCAATGTTCCCAAGTCGTTGTTGATTCGGTTCACTGCGTTCATGGTATACTTGAACTGGAAATTTTGCAAAATCCGTGCTTTAGATTTTTTTAAAGGATAAATGTTGTTCACGTTAAAACTTAAATCGGGTAGTGACAAGTCCAACCGTCTCGTTTTGAAATCTTGACTGTGAGTCATGTTGACCGCCAGAGTAAAGGGAGTTCCAGGGAAACTCTTCGAAAAAGAAATATTTGAGTTTGCTTTTTGCTGTGTATTGGTGTTCTGAGATGAAGCAACATTGGCCTGATTCACACCTAGATAATTGTTTGTACTGTTGGTACTCGTAGCAGCATTGACAGAAGCAGCAAACCTTGAAGTGCCTTTTGATTTTGGAGCATGACTCCATGTGATGCTAAAGTCTTTGCGAATGTCTGGTTTTTCGATAGTGGTACTATAATTGTTGCTGTTATAGGAAAGGCTTACAGACCCACTGTATTTATATCTACTGATGTAGCTTGAGTTAAGATATAATCCCGTTGATCCTTTTGAATACAAATCTGCCGTTAACGATAAATTCAAATAGTCATTGATTGCAAAATAATAACCACCTCTGCGTAGGAAGAAACCACGAGTCGTCTCCTCGCCATAGGATGGCACAATAATGCCAGACGAACTTTGTCGTTGCGATGGAAAAATACCGAACGCAAATCCAAGCGGTGTGGGCACATGATTGAATTCCATATAAAATGGACCTGAGACAATTTTATCTCCCTGGATTGCTTTCGCTTTTTTTGATATTATTCTGAAATGGGGGTCGGCAAGATCGCATGTGGTATACGCATTGCCGATAGTGAAGAGATTGTTTTTCAGGATCTTTAAAAACTTGTTCACCATGCATGAAGCCCTCACTTTGCTTAGTGACAACCTGCGTGATTTTAGCTTTTTTATTTTTGAAGTTGTAGACCATTCCCTTGGTTTCATAGGTTTGCTCACCTTCTTTAAAAATGGGGAAGCCTACCAGTTGGCCTGTCGAATCTTTCTTGCCGTTAGCTGTGATGGTAGAATTCTCATAGTCAATTATAATTTCTTCAGCATCCAACTTTATGTTACCATAAGTCACTTTAGCATTTCCATACAACCTCACTATTTTCCTTTTCAATTCGGAAATGATTGAATCGTCAGCGGAGTAAACTACAGTAGACTCAATATCGCTCTTTGCCTTATTGTTTACCGTGTCCTTTTTTACCTTAGATGTATCCGCAAGTGAGGTCCTCTTTTGACCAACTGAATCACTGTTAGCTTGTAATCTGGCAGGAGCTTTGATAGGTCGTTCTTGAGCGTATGTATTCTCTTGAATGGCTATGAAAAGAACAAAAACGAGCAATAAACGGATCACAGATACTTTGCCAGTCAAGGGTTTGAGGTATTTACCATGTTGTGAAAAATTCACAACTTTACGTAAAGTTATTTCAATTCTGCCACACATCGCTACGTTCGTCAGGAATATCGGGTTTAAGGTCTTTCTAATAGCAATAACCTTGCTAAACTCTTCGCCTACCCTAATTCGAACTGGTTCAAAGGTTGCCACGGTTGTAATTGACCCTGGTCATGGCGGTCGAGATCCGGGCACTTCAGGCAAAAACACGAAAGAAAAGGACATCGCCCTGAGTATATCCTTGAAATTTGGAGCATATATCGAAAAGAATATGCCAGATGTGAAAGTGATCTACATTCGGAAAGATGATCGTTATGTTGCACTCGAAGAAAGACCTGAAATTGCCAACCGGGCTAAAGCAGATCTTTTCATTTGTATACATGCTAATTCACTTCCTGGTGCCCCTGCTTACGGCACGGAAACTTATGTCATGGGATTGCATAAAGACAAAGGAAACTTGGAAGTAGCCATGCGTGAGAACTCTGTGATTATGATGGATGAAAATTACAAGGAACGCTACGAAGGCTTTGACCCCAATAGTGCCGAGTCATATATCATGTTTTCATTAAGCCAAAGTGCCTATCAGGAAAGTAGTTTGAGGTTTGCTCAGAAAATTGAACAAGAATTTAAGACAAAAGTAGGAAGACACAGTCGTGGGGTGAAACAAGCAGGCTTTTGGGTGCTCTGGAAAACTTCCATGCCTAGTGTATTGATTGAAACCGGATTCCTATCAAATGCGAAAGAAGAAGGTTATCTTGATAGCAATGAAGGACAAGATAAAATAGCACAAGGGATATATCGCGCCTTCAAAGAATATAAGACAGAAATCGAATCCAATCAGTAAATTGAATCCGTGAAACACAAGGAATTAAAAGTTGGTATTTTCAGTGCAGTGTGCTTAGTGCTGCTGTATTTCGGCTTCAATTTTTTGAAAGGCATCGATTTTTTTGAAAGCAAGAAAGTCTATTATGCCGTCTATGACAATATCAACCAACTAACGATTTCAAATCCAGTGTTGGTAAATGGTTACGCTGTTGGCCGCGTAAGTCACATTAAAATTTTACAAAACAGAAATAATCACGTGCTTGTAGAATTAGAAATTGATTCTGATGTCAAGTTAACGGATTCAACAAAGGCGATTCTGAATAGCGAATTGCTCGGTGGAAAATCAGTTCTATTAAAAATCCATCGTTCTAAGACTTTTTTGAAGGAAGGTGATACTTTAAAAACCGAAGTGGCTAAAGGAATGTTTGATGTTCTTTCTGAAACAGCGACACCTGTTGCAACGGATTTGCAGACTACCTTAAGAAAATTCAATACGGCAATCGATAACCTTGGGAAGAATTTTGATAAGCTTGATGCCATCTTTGTAAAGCTACAGTCCACTCCTGATTTACTGAATAAGACTCTGACAAATGCCAACAGCAGAATTGATGAATTGTCTGCAAGTTTTAAAAGCGATGCGGAGAACTTAAATGTTGTTATCAACGAACTCAAACCAACGCTTGCCAATTTTAAAATTATTTCTGATTCTTTAAAAAGATTGCAACTCAATCAAACATTGGCAAAAACACAGGTGGCTTTGACTTCTCTTAACGAATCTCTAGCCAAACTTAAGAAACGCGACAACACCATGGGACGTTTGATGACTGAAGATTCTCTTTACGTTAACTTAAATACGTTAATCAAAAATCTGAATAAACTCTCTGAGCACCTGAATTCCAATCCAAAACATTTTATGGGTCCTTTGGGTAAGAGCAAGAAGAAAATTGAACGCGACCTTCGTAAGCAGGAAGAAGAAAAGAAGAGAGCAACCGCTCAAAAAAAATAATTTTAGCTCGATGGATTTAGAATTTAATAAGAACGAAGATCAGTTCAAGCAACTTTGCTTTCAGCTTCAGACAAAAGCAAAGAAAACGAAACTTGGTGGTGGAGAAAAAAAAATCAAAGAGCAACACGAGAAAGGAAAACTTACAGCTCGTGAACGGATTGAATATTTGACTGACAAGGGTTCTAAGTTTTTAGAAATCGGATTATTTGTTGGTGATGGAATGTATGCCGATCAAGGCGGTTGTCCTTCAGGTGGCGTAGTAGCCGGCATAGGTTATATCAAAGGTCGTCAGTGCATGGTTGTAGCCAATGATGCTACTGTAAAAGCAGGCGCCTGGTTCCCAATTACAGCTAAGAAAAATTTGCGAGCCCAGGAGATAGCGATGGAGAATCGCTTGCCCGTAGTTTATCTTGTAGATAGTGCTGGTGTTTTTCTTCCGATGCAGGATGAAATTTTCCCTGATAAAGAGCATTTTGGAAGGCAATTCAGAAACAATGCAAAGATGTCCGCTATGGGCATCGTGCAAATCGCAGCCATTATGGGAAGTTGTGTTGCAGGTGGAGCTTACTTGCCCATCATGAGTGATGAGGCCATGATAGTTGACAAAACGGGTTCAATTTTTTTGGCGGGATCTTATTTGGTAAAAGCAGCAATTGGTGAAGACATTGATAACGAAACGTTGGGAGGCGCCACAACGCATTGTGAAATCTCTGGCGTGACAGACAACAAATTCCCAAATGATCAAGCGTGCTTAGACTATATCAAAAATCTGTTTGATAAAATCGGTAGTTATGAAAAAGCTGGATTCGATCGAATCGAGTCAAGATTGCCAAAAGAGAAACAGGAAGAAATTTATGGTGTAATTCCGTCAGATCGCGTGAAGCCGTACGACATGCTTGACGTGATCAAACGATTGGTTGATGATTCTGAGTTCGATGAATACAAAGCATTATATGGAAAGACCCTCGTTTGCGGGTTTGCGCGTATAGATGGATGGGCTGTTGGTATAGTAGCTAATCAGCGTAAGACTGTCAAAACCAAGAAGGGTGAAATGCAAATGGGCGGTGTTATCTATTCTGACTCGGCCGACAAAGCCGCAAGATTCATTATGAACTGTAACCAACGCAAGGTTCCATTGGTATTCCTTCAAGATGTGAGTGGATTTATGGTGGGAAGTAAGGCTGAACATGGAGGAATTATAAAAGATGGCGCCAAGATGGTAAATGCGATGGCTAATTCTACAGTACCAAAATTTACTTTCATTATTGGCAACTCATATGGCGCGGGAAATTACGCCATGTGTGGAAAGGCTTACGATCCGCGTTTGATTTTTGCATGGCCGACTTCGCAATTGGCTGTGATGAGTGGAAACTCTGCGGCTAAGACATTGTTGCAGATAAGAGTAAGCTCATTGAAAGCTCAGGGAAAAACAATAAGCACAGAAGAGGAAAATACTTTATTGAAAGAAATTACTGATAGCTACAACGAAAAACTTAGTCCATATTATGCAGCTTCTAGATTGTGGGTGGATGGAGTTATTGATCCACTGGAAACACGCCATGTGATTTCGATGGGGATTGAAGCAGCTAATCATACCGTTGTCGAGAAATTTAACGTTGGAGTGATACAGACATGATGGAGGAAAAGGAATTAAAAGCTCTCGTTTCTTTGCTCGATGATGAGGACCAACAGATTGTTTCTCATGTTGAGGGGAAAATCTTATCCATTGGTAGAGAAGTAATCCCTTTTCTGGAAAGAGAGTGGGAGAGTAATTTAAACCCAGCTGTGCAAGGTCGGATTGAAGAATTGATTCACACGCTTCAGTATGATTTACTTCGCGATAGATTAAAAAAATGGTACGAAGGCAAAGATCAAGATTTGCTCACAGGCATGTGGATCATTGCTACCTATCAATATCCTGACCTCGAACTCGAGAAATTAAAACAGGAACTGGAACAGATATATTACGAAACTTGGCTTGAGTTCAGGCCTGATCTGTATCCATTTGATCAGATAAAAGTGATCAACAGTGTTTTGTTTAATAAGTTGAAATTCGGAGCAAACACAAAAAATTTTCATTCGCCTGGCAATTCGATGATCAACGTAGTATTGGAATCACGCAAGGGAAATCCGATTACACTTTGCGCGATTTATATGCTCGTAGCACAAAAGCTGAAACTGCCTGTTCACGGTGTTAATCTTCCCAACCTGTTTATTCTTACTTACAAAGACGAGAATCATCAATTTTATATCAATGCCTTTAATCGTGGGTTGATTTTTTCGAAGCAAGACATTGAAAACTATATTAACGAACTACATTTGGTTCCTCAATCGTCCTTCTTTGAAGCTTGCAATAATCTTGAAATTATCCGCAGAGCTCTGCGGAATCTAGTGATGAGTTTTGAAAAAATGGGTGAGCACTCTAAAGCAGACGAAGTAAAAGTGTTGCTTGTCGAAATTTCAGATGGTGGAGACCTTGGTGTTTAATATCCGAACTTCAGTACTCTTATTTCTTTCTTTAATATTTTATTGAACTCTTCTAGTTTTTTGTCTCCACCAAAGACTTCATAGATGACTATAGACGAACTGTCTTCTTTATAATCGCGTCTCTTTTTATAGCCAAGCTTTAGGTTTATTAAAATATCCTCAACAAAATGATTGCAGTCTTCGCTCAGCTTAAACTCGATTCGATACGTACGTGATTGATGAACTTTTTCAACAATCCCCTGAATTTTCTCCATTGCAGTCAGAACAACAAGCACTACGCCCGAGCCGACAATTGCAATAAAATATTCACCTGCTCCAACGGCCATACCCAGCGCAGCTGAAATCCAAATAGTCGTAGCAGTAGTGATTCCTGTAATGGTGAGGCCGTCTTTGAAAATAACCCCACCGCCAAGAAAACCAATTCCGGTAACGATGTTGGCGGCCAACCGGTCTGGATTTGCAGCGCCCAAATGGATCGATATTTCTGTAAATATTGTTGAGCCTAAACAGATCATGATCATCGTGCGAAGACCTGCTGCCTTACTCCGATATTCACGCTCTAAGCCAATAGCTGTTCCAATAGCAAAGGAAATAAAGAGCCTTACAGCAATTTCAATATCAAGATTGATATTCATACAAAAGTTTTTATGAAGATAGATTGAAAACAAAGATCATCAAAACCAAAATCCTTAGTTTTGACAATTACAAGATGAGCACTGCGATTGAATATAATCTTGACGAGACCCTCTTTGCCGAGCTGGTAATTCCGGTGCCGATAGCTAAACTATTTACGTATAGAGTTCCTGCGGCACTCAATTCAAAAATAAAAATTGGTCAACGCGCTATTGTACAATTCGGTGCAAAAAAAATTCACACAGGCGTAATTATTTCTATTCACAATAGGCCGCCAAAAGATTGGGAGGCGAAATATATTTTGGAATTACTTGATGAGAATGAGATTGTATACGATCAGCAATTCAAATTCTATCAATGGATGGCAGATTATTATATGTGTACTTTAGGTGAAGTGTTTAATGCTGCGCTGCCTTCGGGGTTGAAACTTTCCAGCGAGTCAATGGTTCAGATTCATCCCAGTTTTGATTTTGAAACTACAGTATTTCGATTTTTCAGAAACTGAAAAAACCTTGCTGAATCGATTGAAGCAAGAGTCACTTGATTATTCTGAAATAGCAAAATTGATCGGTGTCAAGACAATTTATAATCTGTTGAAGTCGCTCGCTTCAAAAGAAGCGATCATTATTTTCGAACAAGTAAAAGAGAAATTTAAACCAAAGACTGAGAAACGAATTCGTTTAGCTTCTGACTTTCTTCCCAAGAAAAAATTAGAAATCCTTTTTCAGGAGATTTCAAAAAAACAAAAGCAAGAGGCTGTTCTGCTAAAATACTTGCAACAGATTCCGGTTTTCTCGGATGCATCATTAAATGAGAGAGGAGTCGCAAAGGCAACATTTGTTGATGATGAAATTTCTGTGAGTGCCGTAAACACTTTGATTAAAAATAAAATTCTTGAAGAATTTGAAGTTACGGTTCCTCGTTTTGGCTTCGATGACATTCATCAGGAACATCCCATTTTACTAAGCGCACTTCAAGAGGAGGTTCGAAATTCTATTTTGAAATTTTTTGAGGAAAAAAATGCAGTGCTGCTTCATGGTGTTACAGGTAGTGGCAAGACCGAAATTTATATTGACTTGATTAAGCGAGCACTAGAGGGAGGCAATCAAGTTTTATATCTGCTGCCAGAGATTGCACTTACAACGCAAATCGTTTTACGACTAAAGAAAATATTCGGAAGCACACTTGGGGTTTATCATTCAAAATTTTCAGACAACGAACGTGTCGAAGTTTGGAATGGAGTTCTTTCTGGCAAATTCAGATTTGTCATTGGTGTAAGGTCATCTATTTTTCTTCCATTCGATAATCTGGGTCTAATTGTAGTTGATGAAGAGCACGACCCTTCATACAAACAACATGATCCGTCACCACGATATCATGCACGTGATGCAGCGATGGTGATGGCACAATTTCATCAAGCAAAAATAATTTTAGGAAGTGCGACTCCATCTGTTGAATCTTACCATCACGCCATCACAGGGAAATATGGTTTTGTTAAACTAAGCGAGCGATTTGGGACAGCAGTTCTTCCCGCTATTTCTTTTGCCGACATGGCAATGGAAAAGAAGAGAAAGAAGAATAAAGGAGAGTTTTTCTTCACTATTGCTGAACGAAATAGGAGAGGCGATTTCAAAGAAAGAACAAGTTATTCTGTTTCAAAACCGAAGAGGCTATTCACCGCTTGTTCAATGTGAAGATTGCGGCTGGGTACCTAAGTGTATTAATTGCGCTGTTAGTCTTACGTATCATCAGTATCGTCATTCAATGGTTTGTCATTATTGCGGTTATCATGAACCGTTACCAAATCAATGTCCAGACTGTTCCTCAAAAAGAATTTTGACAGTAGGATACGGAACTGAGAAGCTGGAAGAAGAATTGAAACTGTATTTTTCTGATGCTAAGGTTCAGAGAATGGATTTGGATACTACTAGAACTAAATCAGGATATGAGGAAATTATTTCAGGTTTTGAAAGTGGTGATACCGATATTTTGGTTGGAACACAGATGGTGACCAAAGGCTTGGATTTCGATAAAGTTAGTTTAGTAGGTGTATTCGATGCAGACAGATTGATGCATTTCCCCGATTTTAGATCCTACGAAAGAGCCTTTCAATTAATAACTCAAGTGAGTGGACGTGCCGGACGGAGGGAAAAACAAGGTCAGGTTATTGTTCAGACTTCACAACCCAAACATCCATTGTTTTCTTATGTCACAGAAAACGATGTGACTGGTTTTTTGAAAGAACAACTTATCGATCGCAAACAAAACTTATATCCACCTTTTTCGCGGTTGATTGAAATTAATTTTAAGCACACAGACAAAAATATCTCACGACAGGCTTCTGAAATTTTCTCTGAAGAATTAAGGTCGCGCTTAAAAAGTGTAAAAATTCTTGGCCCTAGTGTTCCGATGATTTCTAAAATAAGAAATGAATTCTTAATGCATCTATTGCTTAAAATACCCAGAGATCAAGGTTCGCTTTCAGAAACAAAAGCGCTGCTAGCTCAGATTACATCAAAGCTTCAATCTGAAAAAGTATTTAGAAATGTGAAGATTGTTTTTGATGTTGATCCAGTGTAACGATGGTCTAATTATCTTGTTGTTGGCACGAAGTGTACGAGTGAGCCGTTGCAACGAAAACGGGAACATCTAACCCTATTGCCATAAGACAATAACATTGAATAGGCGGATATAGATTTTGATCATGGTCGCGATCGAAGGGTCGTAAACTTAAATAGATCGTGTTAGTATTCTCTTTATCGAGATACCCAGGTACCTGAATTACATTCTGATATTCAGTGCCGTTTATTTTTGTTTTTACCCCTAACGGCCACGATGTATTTAAATTAATGAAAGTTGAGCCCGTGCAACAACTGCTCATGATGATTGTGCCTTGATAACATTTATTGGAATTTTCGTGGCTGCAATCTGCCGCCACGAAAATAATCAGCAATGCGACTATTATTTTGTTCATACCCTTTTGACACGCGAGAGCGCCAAAAGGTTGGACTAGTTAAGCAGCTTTTTTTATACGCTCTAACTTAATTTGATTGTGTCGCGAAATTTCTATGATTCCAACTTTATCGAGTAGCTTAATAACAAGATAAGTCGGATCGAGTTCATGCCAGCGCACGCCACCAAAGTTAGCACGCGATCCATTTTTATGATGATTGTTGTGATAGCTTTCGCCCATCATCAGGAAGTCAACAGGCAAGAAGTTTTTTGATGTGTCGCCAACTTCATAATTACGATAGCCATATTTGTGAGCAAACCAATTGATAATTGCG
Source organism: Cyclobacteriaceae bacterium (assembly GCA_049840975.1). Taxonomy (GTDB): domain Bacteria; phylum Bacteroidota; class Bacteroidia; order Cytophagales; family Cyclobacteriaceae; genus ELB16-189. The sequence continues at coordinate 69,012 of JASGIR010000102.1, forward strand.
CCATGAATTGGACTCATTAAAAATTGAATTGGAAGCAATAACCAAAGCCACCAAACGGTAGCAAATTTTAAATAGAAGAGTACATAAAGCGTACCCCAGAAAAGGCGTGATGGCCATGAGCGTGCAATTTTATCGAAAGCATCCCAGCGGGGAACTCCATCTGAAAACCTACTGTCAACAATCATTCTGCCATTTGCAATAGCTGAATAAATCGTTTTCGTTTTCCACATCATGTTCCAGATTGTTTCATCGTATTTGGGTGAGTGCGGATCGTTTTCAGTATCAGCATAAGCGTGGTGCATTCGGTGCATAGCGCCATAGCCAAAAGGACTTAAATAATTCGATCCTTGGAAAATCCAAGTCAGCACGAAAAACACCTTTTCTGTGAATTTATTCATGGTAAAAGCCTTGTGGGCTGCATACCGATGGAGGAAGAAAGTCTGGAAGAAGAGCGACAAATACCAGTGCGCTACGAAAAAAATGAGAATTGCCTTCATTTAGTCAGGATTTTAGGTTTTAAAACTTGATTTGTAAGACAAAAAGAGGGCTCCTATTGTGACAAGATTTTGAAGAATTTTAATGTTGGCCTCAAAATTGTTTACTCAATAAGCGATGAAATCCCTCGGCTTTAGTCTTCTGTTTTTGCTTATCAGCGGGTCCGTGCTTGCTCAAGTAGGCGAAATCAAAAGAAAATCTTCTGAAAACGCAAGTAGATCGGATCGAGGTTCCAACGGAAGCGCCTCATCGGGTGGGGAAATGGGTTCTTTTTTTTCGAAGTTTTCCGATTGACAGCGGTCGCCCAAGCAGCAAAGTTGCAGAAAGCAGATTCGCTTAAAAGAATTGTCTCACTCGAAACATTCTTTCAAGGAGCTGTTCAGCCTTCAAATTATTATCTGATGAATCCACGCATTCGCGGAAACTGGGGTCTCTTTTCAACTGATTTCCGATTCAATTATTTGGTCGAAGAAAACCACGGTTCCGGTTCTCACGACCTTTCTACTTATGATTGGCAGATCCTGGTGTTGAATTTAGTGACAACCAAAAATGTTACCGGCAGAGTTGGATTTGGAAATATGTATGAGCGCTTTGGAGCAAAACAGAATTTTTTTGAATGGACTTCTAGTCTCTCTTTTTATTCCAACTCCCAGATTTATGGTGGAGGTATTGAATATCGCAATGCGAAAGACTACACCACGGGAATGGTACCGCGCAGAGAAATTAATTTCTATGTTGAGAAGCAATTGTTTAAACAAGGTGCTTGTCGAGGCTATATTACATTAGGTGGAATCTATCAACGCTATTATGAATCGGTTTCAGTTTGGGGACTTCAATCTGGAATTGTCTTGAAGATTTATTGATTCCAATGTGACTTATTTCCGCTCCGTGCATTCTTTAGGTAAACACTAAAGCTATGGCCGAAATAAATCAACCCCAGTCTAGTGGAGTGCGCACCCGCATTCGAAGTAAGAAACTTTCAACCAAAATTGACATGACGCCTATGGTTGATCTCGCATTTCTTTTGCTCACTTTCTTTATCCTGACGACAACCCTTAATAAGCTTAAGGTGATGGAAATTCCGATACCGGAAAATACCGGAAGAGAGAAAACCCATTAGTGCAAAGCATGTGCTCACATTAATTCTTGATGAGAATAATAAGATTTATTGGAGACAGGGTATCAGCATTCCGAAACTTGAAACGATCGAGTCTACAAATGAATCCATTCACAAATTGCTTGTGACAAAAAATAAGGAGATTGATGAGATGCTTGTTCTGGTTAAATCTACCTCGAAGTCGAAATACAAGAATTTAGTTGATGTGCTTGATGAACTCGAGATTGCAAAAATTCGATATTGTTTTGATGACCTCACCAAAGATGAACTACAACTGATTGAGATAGTCAAGAACAGACCGTTGACATCAAAATAAAGATCAAACTGAAAATTATTTTCATACCTTCATTGAATGACAAGAATTCTTTTTCTTTTAATGTTTGTTTGTGAATTGGCCTATTCACAAAGCGACTCGACTGATTCAATTACTGACATCAAAAAATTTCAAGCTGAATTGAATCGTGAGTATCGAACTAAAGGTGAATCTCCGCTGGAGCCGAATGATTTTTCTTCTTTTAAGGAACACGATTTTTTTCCGATTGATTTGAAATACAGAGTTGTTGGGAAGCTTAAGCGAACTAATAATTCCTTATTCTTTCAGATGAAGACTACAACTTCAAAAATGAGTACTGAGCGCGTTTTTGGAATCGTCACTTTTAAAATCGAAGGAAAGGAGTTTAGTGTGCCTGTTTATCAGTCGCAAAGCTTGATGCAAACGGAAGCATATAAGGACTATCTATTTTTTCCATTCACCGATTTAACTAATGGCGATGAGACTTATGATGGAGGCCGTTATATCGATTTAAGAATTCCGTCAGGAGAAGATATTCTCATTGATTTCAACAAAGCGTATAATCCTTATTGCGCTTATAGCCATCGATACTCTTGCCCGATCGTACCTCCAGAAAATCGATTGGATGCAAAAATCTTAGCCGGTACCAAGTACAAGAAGAAATAATTATAACTTTTTCAAAGCTATAGCAGCAACAGTTTCGCCAATGGCCAATGATGAGGTAGCCGCTGGAGAAGGCGCGTTGCAAACATTGATAGCATTTTTTTCTTCTAGGATAAGGAAATCATCTACTAATCCTCCATTGCGATCGCAAGCTTGCGCACGCACTCCTGCGCCACCTTCAGTCAGATCATTTTCTTGAATCTCTGGAATTAGTTTTTGTAATGCTTTAGTGAAGGCAGCTTTTGAAAATGATCGATACATTTCTCCAAAACCTGTGCGCCAGTATTTTGCAGCTACTTTTTGAAAACCAGGCCAAGCTAATGATTCAGCTAATTCTGAAATACTGATGTCGGATTTTTTGTAGCCTTCTCTTGAAAGCTAGAACTGCGTTAGGGCCTGCTTCAACTCCGCCCTTGGCCATTCGCGTAAAGTGAACACCTAAGAATGGAAAATTGGGATCCGGAACTGGGTAAATTAAATTCTTGACTAAATATTCTTTCTCTTTTTTTAGCTTATAATATTCGCCTCGAAACGGAATTATTTTCACATCAACAGTGGGTACAGTTAACCTTGCGATTTTATCAGAATACAAACCAGCGCAATTGATCACCAGCTTTGTTTGATAATCCGATTTGTCGGTGATCACTTGAGTCAGATCATTATTTTTTTTGACATCAACAACACGCTCACCCAATTTTATAGTAGCATCATTCTTCTTGAAAGCTCTGCATATTTAAGCGAGACTTTGGTGTAATCAACAATTCCATGTTTGAGGAACAAAGAAACCTTCAAGCCCATTAACGTGGGGTTCGTACTCTTTCAATTCATCTTTTGAAAGTTTCTTAAGGTTGTCCAAACCATTTTGTTGGCCGCGTACATAAAGATTTTGAAGTAAAGGCAATTCTCTTTCCTCTGTGGCAACTACAATTTTTCCACACAGATCAAATGGAATGTCATTTTCTTTACAAAAGTCGATGAGCAAATGATATCCACGAATGCAGTTAGTCGCTTTCAAACTTCCTGGTTTATGATAGAGGCCAGAATGAATCACACCACTATTGTTGCCAGTTTGATGTTTGGCAAGCTCATTTTCTTTTTCGATCAATAAGATCTTGAGCGAAGGATTTGTCCTTTGGATTTGCAAAGCAGTGGCAAGCCCAACAATACCACCACCAATAACAACTACATCTTGCATATAGATTGAAACAGGCGGCAAAAATAAAACATTTAAAGAAGAATTATTTTCAATCGTGGATAGGGCGGATCCTTACATTCAATGTTTGCTCCACAATCACAAAATGATTGGGAGGGATCATCGTCCAGTTCGGATCGTCTGTAAGTTTTTCCGAAACCACCAACACGGCTTGATCATCGTCTTCGGGAGCTTCCATGCGGGTGACACCATCTTCAACAACGTAACGACTTCCTTCAGAGTGATATAATGTGAGTGGCTCTTCTTTGGGATCTGTGCAATAGCGTGTGCCGACAAGAAACAAACCATTAGTGAAAACCATATTTAGATATGCCTCCTGGGTAATACCGTGTTGGCTCATTAATAATTTCAATTCACGGAAAGTTCTTTCAAAGGAATCGACAACAGCTTCAGGGCTTACACTCCGGTGATTCTTAAAAAGCTCATTCAGCATGTAGGCGAAAATATGCTGCAAGTGGGTTTGGCCGGTAATCCAATTGTATAGTTCGTCAGTAAGAGGTGCTCGCATCAACCGTTTGATTTTTGAAAACTCTTCCACGCCACCATTGTGCGCCATTAGCATGTTCTTGTATTGGAAAGGATGGCAGTTGCTTTCACTCACATCACCTACGCTTGCGGCACGAACGTGGGCAATCATGCAGTCTGTCTTTATTTTGGGAGCTAGGTTTCTTAAGTTCCTATTGCTCCAGGCCGGATTCACCGACACAAATGTAATAGGCTCGTAGTTTACATCCGGCACATACCAACCCACACCGAAGCCATCACCGTTCAATGGCTCTTCAATTTCACGTGCATGAATGCTTTGATTGACTAGGGAGTTCTTCGGTTGATAGAGAAGTTTGTCAATGACAATTGGGGTTCCTTTGTAAGCCATTAATCTGCACATAAGACAAGATTTTTCTGAAAAGATAATAAAAAAGGATGAGGGGAAAGCCTGTGTTAGCAACGAGCTTGATGTAATATTTGATAAAAAAGGTGTAGATTATCATGTTAGAAAATACGCGAATTTTATAGTTTTGGAATGCCGTCATTTTATACCTTTGGGATTGAGGCCCCAAGCACTAAAACCTTAATAATGAAAAAGACCCTAGTATTTTTTGCTTTTGTACTTCTAACAACTAGCACTTTTGGGCAGTCCCAGAATTTCATGTACTCTGTTTACATGTTCAGTTTTGCTAAATATGTGCAATGGCCACCTGAGGAAAGTCAAGGCGATTTTGAAATTACAGTGCTAGGAGAATCTCCAGCGCTGCCTGAATTAAAAGCAATGGCTGATAAAAAGAAAGCCAATGGAATTCGGACCATACGTGTTACAAAAATCAGCTCTCTGGCAGAGTATAAAAAGTGCCATGTACTGTATGTGGCTCCTGATTGGACTTCAAAATATGCTGAAGTCTCTTTCGAAAATTGGAGATTCCCCCGTCCTCATTGTGACCGACCAGGCTGCTGGGGCTAATAAAGGATGTGTCAATTTTGTGAATAATAAAGAAGGCAAACTTGCTTTCGGAATCAACCAAGACCAATTGACTAAGCACAAGCTTAGGGCTGCTTCTGGAACTCATGCGTCTTGCTATCGTCAACTGAAACAATTCTTATGGAAAAAAAAATATCCTCTCTCTATTTAGATTTAGGTTTACAATAGGCAATAAGATTTTTGGTGGCTTCACCATCTTGATTCTTTTGTTTGCCATCAACGCGATAATCATCTTCTTTACAGTAAATACAATTGATAAGCAAGTGGCCTTGTCATCTCAAGTTGTTACTCCTTCTAAAGATGCTATTAACGAACTTGTAACGTTAGTACATCGTTCAAGAATGCTTACCACCAACTGGGTTTTTCTTCAAGCCAATGAAGATGATAAAAAAGCACTACGTCAATTAATTTCATTTGAATATCCTTCGCTTAAAGAAAGGATTAATAAGCTGATGGTGAATTGGGATGCAGACAGTCTTTCGTCCACATTCAAGAAAGATAGTTCTCAAAAGGTGATGATGACCCACGCCTTCAATAAATATGATTCACTTTTGAAAAGTGCTACGGATAATGTGATCAACACGCTTAGAGGCTTTGACGATTATGAAGATTCTACAACAAAATTGCTTGCTGGTGATTTTATCGATCAAGTGGTTATCCCACAGTCTGACAAAATCATTGGACTGTTAACAGCGATCAAAAGAAAACAAGAAGTCTTGGCCGAGAGCTCAACTTCTACTTTGGTAAGTTCGACAGGGAAACTTAGAACAATCACTATGTTCTTGGGTTTGGCAATCATAGGTATAGGATTCTTAAGTGCATTCTTTCTGGTACGAACGATTACGAAACCGATCAACTACATTAAAGATGTGGTTGTTAAACTTGGTCGTGGTGAATTAGTGGAAGACAAGAAAACCAAATTTGCTAACGATGAGATTGGTGAGATGGCGTTGGCTACCGATAGCTTAGTGAATGGATTGAAAGCAACTACAGTTTTTGCTGAAAATATTGGAAACGGAAAGTACGATTCAGAATTCGCACCGTTAAGTGACCACGATGTTTTGGGTAACGCCCTGCTTAACATGCGTAGCAACCTTTCTCGTGTGGCTGAAGAAGACAAAAAACGAAACTGGACTACTGAAGGCTTGGCAAAATTCGGAGAGATTTTGCGTAGCAATAACAGTGATCTCGAAAAGCTTACAGATGAGATCATCGGCAACTTGGTTAATATTTGAAAGCAAATCAAGGAGCACTCTATATTATAGATGACACCAATGACAATGAAGATCAGACCATGTCGATGGCTTCATGCTATGCATGGAATAAGAAGAAGTATATCAACTTGAAAATTCACCTTGGCGAAGGCTTGACTGGTCAAGCTTGGCAGGAAGGCGATATTATTTACTTGACAGACGTTCCTCAGAATTATGTCAAAATAACTTCAGGTCTTGGCGATGCAAATCCGAATGCCGTTTTGATTGTGCCTTTGAAAGTGAATGATCAGATTTTTGGTGTTGTGGAGTTGGCATCATTCGGAGTATTTAGAGATTTCGAAATTGAATTCGTAAAACGAATTGCAGAAAGTATCGCTTCTACAATTTCATTCTGTGAAAGTTAATGCTCGCACACAGCGCTTGCTCGGAGAGTCTCAACAGATGACCGAAGAAATGAGAGCGCAAGAGGAAGAAATGCGCCAAAACATGGAGGAATTGCAAGCTACTCAAGAAGAGATGCAGCGCTCACAAATGGAATCTTCTTCTGCGATGGAGGTGATGAACAACAGTACAGCCATGATTGATTATGATTCTGAAGGGAATGTGCTTACTGCCAATTCTAATTTCTTGAGATTATTTGGATATTCTCTTGACGAGATAAAAGGAGAAATCACAGGATATTTGTGAGCCGAGACGACCGTAGTACGGAAGGCTATCGTAAGTTTTGGAAAGAACTTTCGTCAGGTAAAGCTCAGCGTGGTGAGTACAAACGAGTGAGTAAAGCAGGGAAAGATATTTGGGTTACAGGGCAATATAGTCCAGTAACCAACAGAGATGGAAACGTGGTGAAAGTGACTGAAATTGTCTTCGACATAACGAAATACAAAGGCTAATTATTCTCTAAAGCCCATAAAACAAAAAAACCCTCCGCCTGAGGGTTTTTTTTGTTACCTAAACCTAAACCTATGAGAGAATTACTCTTATGACCTCTACAACGCAAAAAGGTTGAAGAGGTTGCAAGGAATTTTGCTAGGAGGAATTTCTCGCTGACGGTCGGTCGAGTTCTTATTTTTTAAGCTTGGCAGAAAACTGCTTTTTGAATTTTTCAACCTTTGGCCGAATCACATATTGGCAGTAGCTCTGGTTCTGATTTAATTCGTAATAATTTTGATGATAATCTTCCGCTGGATAAAAGTTTATCAATGGGCTAATTTCTGTCACGATGGGATCCTTATAAACGTGCGATGCCTCCAGCTGTTTTTTATAAGCTTCGGCAATTTTCTTCTGTTCTTCATCAGCATAGAAAACAGCGGAGCGGTATTGTTTCCCCTCGTCAGCTCCTTGTCTGTTCAAAGTTGTAGGATCATGGGTGTTCCAAAATACTTCGAGTAGACTCTCAAACGAAACTACTTTAGGGTCGTAAGTAATTTGAGTTACCTCTGCGTGACCAGTCAGCCCTGAACATACTTCGCGATAAGTAGGATTTTTTACCTTCCCACCAGAGTAGCCTGAAACTACTTTGCTAACTCCTTTTACATTTAGGAAAACGGCTTCAGTACACCAAAAACAACCGGCACCAAAAGTCGCAGTTTTAAGTTCGTTTGCATCCATGCTTTTTTTGCTTTGAGCTGCAGTTGTATGGCACATAGCTCGACGGACACAGCAATGATCAATGTTTTTTTCATAACCTATTTTACAAAGGCTATCTACGAAAAAAAGGTTCAACCAGATGTATGCAAATTGTCGGCTGGCAAACAATCCGCTCAAATACTGTGAATAGAAAGACTTCAGCTGTTGACCAACATTGTTTTGCAATGTGCGGATGGTTTGGTTAAACATGTCCTGCTCGTTGGGGAAAGCTTCCTTACGCTGAACTAAGTTTGCCGCTGTACTTCCGCTGAACGCTTGGCTGTTTCCCTGGTAAATTGCCGAATCATAGGTCCAGTTGTAAGGGCTGTCAATATTTTGACTTTGTAAGACTGTATTATTGCTAGCATCAGTGACCGTAACCATAGCATAAGCATTTGCTGTAACAACTTTATGATAATAAGTTACCTGAGCAGTCACAGTTGAGTAAACATCAACCATTTTTCCGTCTGCTCCCTTTTGCTGACCGCTTACTACCTAACGAGAAACATTTTCGTTGCGTGTGGTTGTGTTAGGTCTTGTCTCCTGATAACCATTGAACATAACTCTCAAATATTGATTTGGAGGAACTGTATCTTTTTGGCCAATTGGTTTGATCGACAAAAACAAACGCTGTAACGAATTTATAGTTGGTTGAAAACTTCCATAATTGATTCGTGAGTTGTTGATTTCCTCATACGCCACACGAATTGTTGCCTTGAACTCGGCCTGAGTCATCATTTCAACGGATTCTTTATAGCCTTGTTTGAAATCATTAGCGTCTTTAAAATCAAAGTAGGCTTGCTTGTAATCATTGCGTGTAGCCTTCATCATGAAGTTAATGCCTTCATTGAAGGCTTCTTCAGCTGCTTTTTCCTTCGCGTCAGCCAATTCTTTGAAACGCGTTTGCGGATTAGTAATGACTTTCATCGCGCCAAGAGAGGTTTTGATCTGATCGTTGATGAAGTTGATTTTCTGGTATCCAGCAACAGCATTGCGCCATTTTTTTGGATCATCAGATTTGATTCCATTTTGAACACCAGTTTCAATATAATCGATAGCCAAGGGATAAGCCTGTGTAAGCACCGCTGTAGCTTTTTTATTATTCTGACTTTCGCGAAGGCGCTTAACCGATTCTAAAACGGCATCATAATAATCTCCTTGTTTGAGGGCGGCTTTTCCTGAAACGCAAGCTTTTAAAGCCGTACCTATGGCAAGCAGAAATAGAAAGTATTTCAATTTTTTCATGTGGGGTACGTTGGGCGATTTGCCCTCAAGATAAACACTAGAAATGGAGTAAAAAAAACTAGCGCTTAGTAGAATCGTTTGTGTGAATTAAATCAGATAAACATCGGATGGACTTATTTATTTCCAAATAAATCAATCATTACATCTCCCAACAGGTTCTTCCAATTTCCCCAGCTGTGACCTTCGTTGACCTCTCGATAGTGGTATTCACAGCTGCTAGTGGCCAATATTTCCTTCATCTTCCGACTTTCTTTGCTGGTATCATTAATAAGACCGGAAGTCATCGATATTTTCATTTTTGGCTGCGATATTCCAGTACATAGTTGGTAAATCTGAGGCTTTGTCCAGAAAGCAGGCGATTGAATACCAGCCAAACCGAAAATGTCTGGTCGCTGAAATGCAAAATAAGTAGATGTAAGTCCGCCCATCGAAGTTCCAAGAATTGCCCTTTGAGTTGATTCGGAGATAACGGGATAATTCTTCTCTACTTCGGGGATCAATTCTTTTACAAAAAAATCGAGATAAGTACTGTTCATCGCAAGTTCTTGCATTCTCTTGTTATTAGAGCGGTTTATAGGCTCTCGGTGATCTACAAAAATCCCAACCACTGGCTTGATTTTTTTCTCAGCAATTAAATTATCAAGTACAGTGGTCATGTTGCCCAGCTGTGGATGAAGATATTCGTATCCATCGGTGACATAGATGCAAGGCATTTTGCCCAATTTTTCGTAACCATTCGGAAGATAGACGCTATACGTAATTTGATAGCCGAGAATTTTACTGTTCAACAGAATGTCTCTTTTGACAATTCCATGAGGAGTATCGTTGTGAGTAACTTGTTCAGGGCTTTCTTTCCACAATGGCATTCGCAATTCTGAATTTGGACTTCCACCACCCACACCGCTCCATTGTTGATGATTGTTTTCAGGATCTAAAATGTAATCTGAACCATTGAGAACGATTTTGTAGTCGAGACGAGCATCTTTTGGGAAGGCAGATTTTAATAACCAAACATTAGAATTGCCCAATCGCATTCCTTGATTTTTAAAATTCTTATCGTAGCCCCAGCCATTGAAATCTCCTAACCATGAAACTGATTTTGCTTCGCCTTGGTAAAGAAATGCAACTGAGTCCTCCACGATCAATGGAATTTTATTTTGATCGCGAAGTGAAGACCATACTTTTTGAATTTCACTTTGACGCTGTGCGGAGTCAGAAATAGAAGTAATCCGATGTATTTCTGCAAGGGCGCTTTTGAAAGAAGAATAATCTTGTGACCTGATGTCGAATGCGACTAAAACAAAGACGAACAGCAATTTTATTTTCATGGATATGAAATTAGAAAACAATTAACTCTCGCAAATTAATTTACAAAATTTAGAGATTTTACGAGAAGAAAATTTCTACTAAGAAACTATTACTTCGTCTGATGACTTTACTTGAAGACAAAGCAGACCTGCAATGATCATAGATATTCCTCCGGTTACTAAAATGTAAATCGACTGTTCGTTGAAAACGTTTTTAAGGAGATAGCCGAGGATGGTGCCGCAGATGATTTGCGGGATTACAATAAAAAAATTAAACACGCCCATGTAATAACCCATTTTTTCGGCAGGTAGTGATGCCGATAACATGGCATAAGGAATTGATAAAATACTTGCCCAAGCAATACCTACACCCGTCATTGATAACAAAAGCATTTTGGGATCGGAAACAAAATAGAATGATATTAATCCGAGACCGCCACAAGTCAATGCAATTAAATGAGTAATCCTTCGGCTGGTGTATTTTGCTAAAGTAGGTAATAAAAGAGCAGCAATCGCGGCAACTCCATTGTACATACCAAATAAAACTCCGACCCAATCAGCTCCATCATTGTAGCCTGCAGAAGTCTTATCGGAAGTATGATAGATGAAACTTGTAACGGCAGGTGTAGTGTAAATCCACATAGCAAAGAGAGCAAACCAGGAGAAAAATTGAACAACTGCTAGTTGGACCATTGTTTTGGGCATGTCATTAAAATCTTTGACCATGCTTACCATTCCTAGATAGGAGCGCCCTTGAGCTATATAGAGATATCCCAATAGGTGAATCACTCCAAAAACAGCAAGGCCAATTCCCAATACAAAAAGTTCTTTTTCCAAGTCGCCAGCATAAATGCCTATGGAAATTAGAGCGCCAAGGCTTACAAGACTCAGGCCTATTTTCAAAAATTTCCTTTTCCAAAAATCCTCGTTGTCAATTCTTCTTTTCTCACGATTTCTCAAAATGTCTTGAGCTCCTTCTTCGGGCGGATATTCTTTTGTTGTGAAAACGGTCCACATCACCGTTGCGAAAAGCATGAATGCACCGATGAAAAAAGAATATTTAACTGAGTCAGGAATGATTCCTGATGGCGCAGTATTTGAAATGTTCAACCATTTTGTAAAAACGTATGGAAGGAAAGATGCAATAATGGCTCCACATCCAATAAAAAAACTTTGCATGGCAAAGCCGCTTGTGCGCTGATCAGGAGGAAGCATGTCTCCAACAAAAGCCCTGAATGGTTCCATGCTGATGTTGATTGATGCATCCATAATCCAGAGCGTACCTACTGCCATCCACAAGGAAGTAGAGTTGGGCATGACGCACAATGCAAGAGAGGCGAGTATTGCACCTACCGTAAAGTAAGGTCTTCGTCTTCCCCAACGATCACTCCACGTACGGTCGCTGTAAAAACCAATGATTGGTTGAATCAGTAATCCGGTCACTGGAGCAGCCAGCCAAAACAGGGCAAGATCCTTTGTATCTGCTCCTAATGTTTCGAAGATTCGGCTCGTGTTGGCATTCTGCAATGCAAAACCAAATTGTATTCCGAAGAAACCAAAACTCATGTTCCAGATTTGCCAGAAACTCAGTCTAGGTTTTGCTGTAGATGAAGCCATTAATGGACGGATTGAAAATAATCAGATAAAATTAAATTATTTTCGATTACCAACTCACTTCAATTTTGTTTGAGGTGTAATCGATTTGGGTGGTGAAAACCTGTTCATCTCCCATGCTATCGGGATCGAAAAAAGGATCAAACTTTTCTAACGGAAGAAAATATGAGTGATTCACTTGAGCCAGATTTTTTTGTTCACCATTAATGCTTGCTTTCGATGTATTAAATCCGTGGAAGATAAATCGTAATTTCTCATAATGAACTTTCATTGACCCTTCGGCCTGACCAACGATAAATTTATTTTCGTCCGACTTATATTCCATTTTCCTTCGTGAAAAGTCAGATTGCTGATGCTTGAAAGTTTCACCGTCATCCGTATAAAAAACAAACTCGGTTGAATTTTTTCCAGCGTAGATATGCAAAATCAATTCTGTGGCTTTTTCTCCAGTCGTCATCACTGTCTTTTGCATAGGAAGTACTGAACCGCCTTTTATAAATACTGGCAATTTGTGCACCGGACATTCGATCATAATTTCCTGATCGCCTGAATAAATTTTTCCTGTGTAGAGATAATACCACTCACCAGCAGGCAAGAAAACTTTTGTTAGATCTTTAGAACTTTCTACAGGTGCTACTAAAATATTCGGACCAAAGAAATATTGATGCTGATAACGACCATCGTAAACTACAGGGTTGTGCGGATGCTCTATTGCTAAAGAGCGCTGCACAGGCATACCAGTTTGCGTGGCTTCGTAGAATAGCGAGTAAATGTATGGCAACAATTGATAGCGGAGCCGAATGTAGTTGCGATTTATCATCTCAACTTCTTCTCCATAACTCCACGGTTCGCTATCTCTGGTATTGATCATCGTATGTGCTCTGAAAAAAGGAGAGAGTGAGGCAATCGAAATCCATCTTGCAAAAAGTTTTGGATTGGCATCACCAACGAAACCTCCCGCATCATAACCTGCATAAGCTACTCCTGATAAACCAAGACTGTTTACCAATCGAACTCCTAGCATCATATGTTCATCATAAGAAACATTGTCGCCAGTCCACATGGCACCATAACGCTGTACTCCTGCAAAGCCAGATCGAGTTAAATTAAATGGTCGTTTACCGTTGAGCAATTTCTTTGTGCCTTCATAAGTACTACGTGCCATTTGCATTCCATAGACATTGCGGCCTCTGCGTGTAGTTGCTTTGTTTCCTTCAAAATCAAATTCAATATTTTCAGGAAGACTTTGGCCCCAAGTTGCAATCTCGTTCATGTCATTCCAGAAACCCTCCACACCAAGATCTACATAGCACTTAAATTTCTCGGCCCACCAATCGCGTGTTTTTGGATTTGTAAAATCAGGGAAGTGGCACCAACCTGGCCACACTTGACCAGAATAATTTTCACCGTCAGGAAATTTCAAGAAGACATTTTTCTTCACTCCATCTTCATAAGGTTCGTAACCCGCTTCTGACTTGATCCCTGGATCACACATGATCACCACATGAAAGCCAGATTGCTTCAGTGCGTTGACCATCTCCTGTGGGTTAGCAAATTTCTTTTTATCCCATGTGAAGATTTTATATTGATCCATGTAATGGATGTCAAGCACAATAGCATCCGCTGGGATTTCTCTTTCACGGAAAGTTCTCGCCAAGTTCAATACTTCTTTATCGGGATAATAACTGTATCGACATTGTTGATAACCAATCCCCCAGAGCGGAGGCATTTCCATACGCCCAGTGAGATGAGTATAGTGCTGAATAATTTCGGATACAGTCTTTCCAAAAATGAAATAATAATTCATCTCACCCGCATCGGCACTGAAACTGGAAAAGCGCTGATTTGACGCGCCAAAATTGAAAAATGTTTTATGAGTGTTGTCGAAGAAAATTCCGTAGCTCAAGTCGTTGTGAACGCCAATATAAAATGGAATGCTAGAGTAAAGTGGGTCGGAGCCAGAGTTGTATGCATAGGCATCAGTATTCCAATTTTGGTAAGCTGACCCGCGCCTGTCTAGGTTTCCCGTTTTCTCGCCTAGGCCAATAAAACGCTCATTGGGTTGTAGCTTTTTGTAAGAGGTCACTTGCTCACCAATCCATGAAATACCAAGCCCATCGTCCTCATTGATAACTTTCCCATTCAGAGTCTGAAATGAAAATCGAACTGGATTTTTGAAAATAATCAGTTGACAGGTTTTTGTTTTGATCGTGATTTGGTCTGGCGAATCATGCCATTCAGCTTTTATATTTTCAGGACCGGCAATTACCGAGTAGGAGAAATCTTCAAATTCTCTTTCTCGAGAAGCCGTGATTCGGAAAATATTCTCTGAATAAAGCGTGATCTTAAATTTCCCGTGGGAAGTCTCAGCGAAAAAAAAGGCTCCTTCATTTTTGAAGGATTGAATGTTGCCTAAGCGCTGACTTGTTGTTGAATTAAAAGACATAAAAAGCAAAATCTAACTTTGAAGTAAAGTGATTTGCTTCTGATTATCTCAACGCATTAACCGAAAAATAACAGCAAACGATTGCGGTAATGTTTTAAATCGCGTAAAGGCTTTCTGATTTACTTCGCACTCTTCTTTAGGGAAGAGTTACGGACCACCAATTTGGTTTTAAGAGTTTTGGTTTCAGGCGTTGGCTCGTTTTTGTTTTTTTCCTTCATTTCAATTTGACGGATCAATAAGCGAGCAGCCTCTTGCCCCATTTCAAATCCAGGTTGATCTACTGTGGTAAGTGAAGGCTCCATCAGTTCTCCGAAAAACCAATTACTGAAGCCAACAACAGCAATGTCGTGCGGTATTCGCAAACCTTTTTCTTTGATGGCCATCATTGCGCCCATAGCCATTGGATCGTTGTTGGCAAAGATGGCATCCGGTGGATTGGTCATCGACAGTAATTTTTTGGTAGCACGTTTGCCTTCTTCAAAGGTTCCAGATCTGCACTCTACAATCCACTCAGGGTTAGGAGTAACGCCATTTTCTTTTAATGCATCTTCAAATCCCTTCAAGCGGTCGATACTGATCATCAAGTTTGGAGCGGCCATCAAATGCGCAATTCTTTGACATCCTTGATCAATCATGTGAAGCACAGCGTCCTTAGCGCCTGAATAGTCATCAACGATCACTTTGCTGCAAGCAGGAGTGTTGTACATCCGGTCATAAAACACAATTGGAACTCCTTTAGCAATAATGGATTCGATATGATCAAAATTGGTGGTTTCGCGTGAAAGTGATAAAAGCATTCCGTCAACACGGCTATTGAACAATGCCTTCATATCCGTTACCTCTCGTTGGTATGATTCGTTTGATTGTGCGAGGATAACATTGTAACCAGCTTGATAAGCAATGTCTTCAATGCCGCTGATGATGGTCGAGAAGAAAAAGTGAACAATCTCGGGGATGATCACACCGATGGTATTTGTTTTCCGCTGTCGTAGGTTAAGTGCTACAATATTGGGCTGATAGTTTAGCCGCTCGGCTAAAGCATTCACAGCTTTTTTTGTTTCAGCACTGATGTCCGGGTGATCTTTTAATGCTCTTGAAACTGTAGATGGAGAAATACCCAGCTCTCGTGCGATGTCTTTGATTGTAACCTGATTGAAATTCATGTAAAAAGTTTGTAGCTTATAAAGATAAATTTAGTAACAAAATAGTTGCAAACGATTGCGAGCTCGTTTCCTGCAATTTTTACGTGAATTCAAGTGTTTTTTAGGTTAACGTAAAGTTACTTTGATATAACCGCAATCATTTTTCAACTCCAATTGTAACTAAAATGAATGATGATTGTGTGACTTCAAAACAACTTTTTTAAACCTAAAACCAAAATACTTTTATGATCAAATTCTATCTGTCATTAAGTAGGTACTTGACAGTGTTTTTGGTGTGCTTGGCTTTCTCCGGTATTGCGCAGCAAAGGGCAGTTTCTGGGAAAGTAACCACAACAGACGATGGCTCCACACTACCGGGAGTTAACGTTCTAGAAAAAGGCACTACTAATGGCACCGTTACCGATGCGAACGGTGAGTTTAAAATATCAGTTGGCGATAATGCCGTACTGGTATTTTCTTTTGTTGGCTATAAATCGCAAGAAGTAGCCATCGGTAGTCAGAGCGTAGTGAACGTTGTCCTTGAGTCCGACATTACCTCACTATCAGAAGTAGTGGTGGTAGGTTACGGTACACAAGAGAAAAAAGACGTAACGGGTGTTGTTGCTGCGGTGGGTACAAAAGATTTTAACCGGGCGATTATCTCTTCTCCACAAGACATGTTGATTGGTAAAGTGGCTGGTGTACAAATTACCACCAACAACGGAGCACCGGGAAGCGGATCAACTATCCGTATTCGTGGCAATGGTTCTGCCAATGCGAGTCAAGATCCACTTATAGTAATTGATGGATTCCCTGTGGACAACTCCGGTCCGAATACAGGATCAGGTCAATCGGGACTAGTGGGTGTAGCTAATCCATTAGCTACATTAAATCCAAATGATATTGAGACGTTTACAGTATTGAAGGACGCTTCAGCTACAGCAATTTATGGATTGCGTGCTGCCAATGGTGTTATCATCATTACGACTAAAAAAGGTAAAGATGGTAAACCTCAAATCAGCTACAACTCTACCGTTTCGGTGAGCTCGCCTATGAAATACTTTGACGTAATGTCTGGCGATCAATACAGAGCTGCTGTTCAACAACAACTGACTAATGGTTTGTCTGGCTTAACAGCATCTGCCGTTAACAGACTTGGAACATCAAATACTGACTGGCAAAGACAAGTATTCCAAACTTCTGTTTCTCATGATCAGAACATAAATGTATCTGGAAGTTATAAATCGCTCCCTTATCGTATATCCTATGGCTATACTGACCAAGAGGGTATTTTAAAGACAACCAACTTTGTTCGGAACTCTGTCAATGTGAATTTGACTCCAACATTCCTTAATGGAGATTTACAGGCTACTGTTTCTTATAAAGGGATGATAACAACGCAGAATTTCGGTGATGCTGGAGCTGTTGGTGCTGCGACATCTTTTGACCCAACACAACCTGTCTATAATGGAAATACGAATTGGGGAGGTTATTTTACTTACACTCAATTAGCAAACGCTTTGCCTAATGGTGCTGTTAATCCTGAAGCTTTGCCAATCACTATTGGTGCAACCAACCCAGTAGCTTTACTAATGCAAACAGACAACAAATCAAATGTTCGCAGAGGGATTGGAACACTTAAGCTAGATTATCGCGTGCGTTTCTTGCCGGCTTTAAAACTAACAGTGAATGCTGGATTCGATTTCTCAACTTCAACTGGCCACAATAATGCTCCTTACAATGCAGCATTTACTTACGGAAGTGGTTTTGGGAAAAAGACAGACTATACTGGCCAAAACCGCTCAGTGTTACTTGATTTGTATGCGAACTATTCAAAACAGATTAATGAACATAAGTTTGACTTTACAGGTGGTTACTCTTATCAAGGATTTGAGCGCGATGGTTCAAACTTTGCGAGAACAGCACCGCCAACACTAGCTCAATGGGTAGCTGGCAAATATCAAAATTACATTGCGAGTCCTACTCCGCCTGCGGTGGTATATAGCGATTATCAATTCGCAGCTGATAACACCACAAAGATTGCTCGTCAATATGTTCACAATCCCAATTACTTGCTTTCCTTCTTTGGGCGTTTGAATTATTCTTACGATGACAAATATTTAGTTACGGCTTCCTTTAGACAAGATGCTTCTTCACGTTTCAGTGCTCAAAATCGTTGGACGATTTTCCCTGCATTAGCGTTAGGCTGGAGACTAAGCAAAGAAGATTTCATGAGAGGCTCAAGAATGATTTCGAATTTGAAGGTTCGAGGAAGTTATGGTATCACAGGAAATCAGGATGTACTTGGTAACGTTAACCTTGGAAGTTCAGGAGCACAAAGTATAGCTTATCCTTACCTACCTGTTTATCAGGTTAGCAATGCTCAGGCTCAATATCAATTTGGTGACACTTTCGTAAATACATATCGACCTGGCGTTTACGATAAGAACTTCAAATGGGAAACTACAGGTCAACTCAATATTGGAGTTGATTTTGGAATCTTTGATGATAAGATCACAGGTACAATTGACGTCTATCAGAAAAAGACGAGCGACTTGATCAATTTCATTCCGTTAGCTGCAGGTAGCAACTTTTCAAACTACTTTATTACCAACGTAGGTAACCTTGAAAATAAAGGTATTGAATTGACCTTGAATGCGGTTGCCATTAAAAAGCAAGACTTTGAGTGGAATGTTGGTTTCAATATGTCGCATAATGAGAATAAAGTAACAAAGCTGCTGAAGTACAGCGATCCTTCATATACAGGAATTCAAGTTGGATTTATCTCTGGAGGTGTCGGAACTACCATTCAGAATATTCAGGTTGGCTATCCTGTTAATTCATTCTATGTATTCCAACAGGTTTATGGCCAAAATGGACGTCCTATTGAAGGACTTTATGTTGACAGAACAGGTTCTGGCGGAGATGTAACAGCGAACAACTCAAATAAAATGCGTTATCACAAACCACAGCCTGACCTTCTGATGGGTATTAACTCAAGAGTGAATTACAAACAATGGGATTTCTACTTCCAGGGTAGGTTCAGCTTTGGCAATTATGTGTACAATAATAATCAGTCTTCTAAGGCTTTTTATAGTACTAACATGTATAACCAAGCTGGATTTTTCAGTAACCTGCCAAGAGCAATTTCTGATACCCAGTTTGTTAATCCACAGTATTACTCAAGCTATTATGTCCAAAATGCTTCATTCTTTAAAATGGATAACATAAGCGTTGGATATAACTTCAATCAGTTGTTTACACAAAAACTGAAAGCTAGAGTAGGGCTCACGGTTCAGAACGCTTTCTTCGTAACGAAGTACAAAGGGATCGATCCTGAAGTAGATGGCGGTATTGATAACAATGTTTATCCTCGTCCTCGAGTGTTTTTGTTGAGTCTAAATCTTACTTATTAACCGGTAGAATATAATGACTATGAAACCTATTAAAATAAAAATCGCATCGTTAGCAGTTCTTTTCCTGCTATTGGCTTCTTGTGTTGGCGATTTAGATCCTAAAAATTTAGGTCCGACTTCTCCAACAGCGGCAACTGTTTACAATACACCTGCAGACTATCTTTCAGGTTTGGCAAAATTATACGCAAGTTTTGCACTTAGCGGTCAACAAGGACCCGCTGGTAACTCCGACATTTCTGGTCTGGACGAAGGCTTCGGGGTTTATCTCCGCGAGTTTTACAACACCCAAGAGCTGACCACAGATGAAGCTGTTATCGCTTGGAATGACCAAACGGTAAAAAACTTTCACTGGCAAAACTGGACAGCCAATGATGTTTTCATTGCAGCGATGTATTCTAGAATAATGCTTTCTGTTACTTATTGTAACGAATTCATTAGAGCATCAGCAGCTTCTTCAGATGCACAGGTTAAACAATACCATGCTGAGGCTCGCTTTTTGCGTGCACTGGCTTACTGGCATGCACTTGACATGTTTGGAAATCCACCTTTTGTTACAGAAGCTGATCTGCCAGGTTCATTTAATCCAAAGCAAACTACCCAAAAGGAGTTGTTTGATTATATCGATGGAGAATTAACAGCTATCGAGAATGATCTTCCTGCTCCAACAGGAATACCTGGAGGCGCAGATTATGGCCACGCCACAAAAGGCGCAGTGTACATGCTTCAGGCAAAACTCTATTTGAATTCAGAAGTTTATTTGGGTTCAGGCCAAGGAAAGTACAATGAATGTCTCACAGCATTAGACAAGCTATTTGCTATGAACAAATATTCATTGGCAACGAACTATCTACTGAACTTTACGGCTGATAATAATACGAGTCCAGAGTTAATCTTCACTATCAACTATGATGGTGCTCACTCACAATCTTATGGTGGTATGGATTATATCATTCATGCAGCCATTGGAGGCTCGATGAGCCCAAGCAATTTTGGTGTTGCTGGTGGATGGGGTGGAACTCGCGTGACATCTGCATTCGTAAATAAATTCACAAACGGAAGCGATATACGAGCTCTATTTTATACACCGGGTCAAAATTTGCAGATCAATGACATCGGATCATTTACTGATGGCTACGCAGTGACAAAATTTTCAAACCGTACGTCTTCAGGCCAGCCATCTGCTAGTGGTGTTCCAGATTTTGTTGATACTGATTTTCCGATGTTCCGATTGGCTGATGCAAATCTAATGTATGCAGAAGCTTTTGTGCGTGGAGGTACCTCTGCAAATGCGAATGCCACGACTGCTACGCAGGCATTGAATGCAGTTATCGAGAGAGCAAATAGTGGTAGCACTTCTTTTGATCATGCTACGCTTTCTTCAGGAAGTGCTTCGGATTTGTCAGACCTACTTGATGAGCGTGCCCGTGAATTGTTTTGGGAATGTCATCGCAGAACGGACCTGATACGTTTTGGTCAATTTTCTGATGGCACTTATGTATGGCCATGGAAAGGAAATATTTCTGGAGGCGCATCTGTTCCTTCTTACCGAAACTTATTTCCAATCCCATCTACTGACTTGAGTGCTAACCCCACTTTGAAGCAGAACACTGGATATAATTAACGTGTAAATAATTAGAGAGATGAAAACACAACTTATATATAAACTAATTGTGGCGATGGGGCTGATCGTTATCGCATCGTGTACGAGTGATGAGACAAAAGTTACTTACCTCGGTGGTACGGCTCCTGTGTTGACAGTTTCAGATACCGCTTCTTTGGTATTGACTAAAGCTCAAGAGAATTACAATTCTCTTCAGTTTTCATGGACTTATCCCAATTACAAATTTTCAAATGGTGCAAGTACGCAGGATGTGTTCTACACATTGCAGTTTGATTCTGTAGGAGCAAATTTTGCAAACCCAGGAACACTGGCATTTACAAATTCCTTGTCGAATGCTTTCTTCGTAAAAGACTTGAATAATGCGTTGGGCACATTGCAGTATAAAGACTACGTTCAGCATAAGTTTGAATTTAGAGTGAAAGCGACAATGGCGAGTGGTAGTGCAGTTTACTACTCAAATGTGATTACAATGAAGATCACAACTTACCTCGATGTAGTTTACCCAGTACCTGATAATTTGTACATAACAGGCTCAGCTACACCAGGCAGTTGGCAAGCTGGAAGTGGCTCCTCCGAAGTTGTTCCACCTAATCAGCAGTTCACAAAAGTTAATTCATATACTTTCCAGATTGATGCATTGCAGTTGACTTTCAACGGAACGGCAGATGGTGACAACGGATTTCTATTGCTGCCTGTCTACGGAAGTTGGAGCGCTAAGTATGGTTTTACCGGTAGTAAACACGGTAATAATGGTCTTGGCGATAGTTTTGAACCTAATGGTAATGACTTTTCTCCTCCTCCAACAGGGAATTACAAAATTGTCGTCAACTTCAAGACGGGTAAGTATACCATGACCAAAAATTAAAGATCATGATTATGAAAAAGAAAACTATATATTATTCTGCTCTGGTATTGGCCATCTTGACTTTTGTTGTGGCTTGCCAGAAGCTTGAAAATACACCTCAGTTTCCGACAAGCACGGCTTCTTTCACTATTACTCCTTCACCTTCAACGGTGAACGCGACTGCTAGTGATTCTCTATCCAATGTACTGACATTTACATGGGACGATCCGAAGCTCACCGCTGGACTTGAGAACACTAAATTCACTTTGATTTTAGATTCTACTGGTAAGAATTCGACTTATACTAGTAAATCTTTTACCGGTGTGCTGACGGGCTCCCTTAGTGGAAAGGAATTGAATAACATGGCTATTAAGTTTGGTGGCAAAGTGGGACAGCCGATTACCATTGACGCTGTGGTTGTTGCATCAACAGCAAACAATAGTCAGCCTAAAAATTCCAACGTTGTTCATATCACGTACTCACCTTATGGAGATTTGAATCTTTCAAATTCGAATAACACGGTAGTATGCGCTCCGGCTACAGCCACCAACAATGCTGATACGCTTACTTGGAATTCCGCTTTCAATGGATACTCAGGCGTTAAAATGTATGCTGTTCAATACGCATTAAATGGAACCAATTTCGCGTCACCAACAACAATAAGTGCTTCTGGACTTAGCCAAATATTTACCCAACGAGATTTGAATTTGATGGCTCAAGCGGTTGGAGTTGTGGCTCCAGGCACAGGCAAAGTTGATTTTAGGATAAAAGCGACAACGGATATTGGTACAGTAGAATATTCAAATGTGCAAACTGTTTCAGTTACTACCTATGTTGCCTATAATTCGATCGGCTTGGTTGGTGATGCCACTGCAGGTGGATGGAATACCGATACCGATATGCGCAGACCTGATCCAGTCAATGGACCAGCAGTATGGACATTAACAACTTATCTAACTGCTGCAACTTATGGCGTACAATTTAGGCCTGATGATGGATGGGCTACTCAATGGGGGAACACTACTTTCCCTTCAGGAACAGGCACAAAGACAGGCGGGAATATTCCTATAACAACCTCTGGTTGGTATAAAGTTGATTTTAACGTAGCAAGTGGAGCCTACAATTTCACACTGTTGTCTCCAACTACCTATACTGTTGTAAGTATCATAGGTAATGCAGTAGGCCCAGATCCAAATTGGACTACAGATTTTGATTTGACACAAGATGTCACTAACCCTCATATTTGGACGGGAACTTACAATTTTACAATTGATGGCCAATTTAAATTCAGAGCAAACCACGACTGGAACGTATACAATTGGGGTGACAAAACCTTCCCATCCGGATATGGCTTTATTAATAGCCCTGACAATATTCCTATAACAGCCGGTACGTACTTTATAAGGTTCAATGATGTTACAGGTGAATATATGGTTGGAAGTACAGACAGTAATACTAATGCAGGAACACCGTACAATCAAATGGGTGTTATTGGAGATGCAACTCCAGGCGGTTGGGGTGCTGACACCTACTTGATTCAAAATCCTACCAATCCATACAAATGGTCTGGTAAGGTGATTTTGAAAACCTGGAGTGACGGTGCAAAATTTAGAGCTAATTCAGAATGGAATGACGCCTCTAACTATCCTACTAACTGGGGAGGTAGCAGTGTTCCTACAGGTATCGGTACGCTGAATGGACCAAATATTCCAGTAATAGTTGGAACATCTCAGATTAATTTCAACAGTGCAACTGGTGAGTATTCCTTTGAATATTAATAAGAACATGTTATTGTAATTAATCAGGGGCTTCGGCCCCTGATTTTTATGTTCCAAATTTTTTGATAACCGAATCGTGATGAAGAAAATATTTTACTTATTCGTTTTTATTTTGGCTAGCTCGTTGCCCTTTAATTTGTTTGCACAGAAGGTAAACGTAACGCCAACAATTTCTCCGAGCTTATTTGGATCCAATGATCAAGTGACATTTACATATGATGTTACCGGCTCTACTATGGCATCTTTATCTGATGCATGGGTCTGGGTGTGGACGCCAAATAATACTAGTATCACTGCTCTTTATAATCATAACCCACCAACTTCAGCAGATGCTCCAGCTAAATGCACTAAATCGGTTGTTGGCGGTAAAACATTATTCACTATAACTTTTGTGCCACAGAATTTCTTTTCCTCAGATATCAGCGGTGAAACGCAAATGGGCATTTTACTGAAAGGCAGTGACTGGGGAACAAACAATATTTACCAAACGACTGATGACATTGTTCCACTTGGATTTCAAGTAAAACTTCTTTCCCCAACAATTAATCCAGCATTTGTATCGAATGGAGGTTCGCTCAATGTTCAGGCTTCAGCGCCAGTAGCAGCAAAATTTGTTATGTCAGTGAATGGTAAAAAAATTGACTCGGTTGCATCAGCTACAACCTATTCTCATAATTTGATTGGAAGTGATTCGGTGAGCATTTATAATGTACTAATCACAGGTTCGGCCAATGGCGTTTCGTCATCAGTTGCATTTAGCTATTTAATAAAATATAATAGCCCAACGTTGGCTCGCCCCACAGGAATAATTGATGGTATCAACTATAATCCATCGGATCAAACTAAAGTAACGCTTTCGTTCTGGGCTCCCAACAAAACTTCGGTTTATGCTTTTGGAGACTTTACAAACTGGGATATCGATCCAAAATATTTGATGAATAGAGATGGCGAACATTTTTGGGTGGAGATTACTAACCTAACGCCACAACAAGAATATGCATTTCAATATTTAGTGAATGATACATTGCGCATCGCAGATCCGTATACCGATAAAATATTGGAAACAGACGATAGTAAAATTCCATCATCCGTTTATCCAAACCTTAAAACCATTCCGACAAAAGCTTTGAGCTCACAGTGGTACTATAACCACTTCTCCGTTTTTCAAACAGGACAAACACCGTATCAATGGCAGACTACCAACTACCAAAAGCCAGCGAAAGAAAAATTGGTGATCTATGAATTATTGATTCGCGATTTTTTTGCCAACGGCAACCGTAGTTTTCAAACCTTGATCGATACGATCGGATATTTCAAACGCCTTGGTGTAAATGCCATTGAGCTTATGCCTGTAGCAGAATTTAATGGTGAGATAGGATGGGGTTACAATCCAACTTCAATGTTTGCAGTTCAAAAATATTATGGGCCAAAAAATAAATTGAAAGAATTTGTTGATGTGGCGCATGCTAATGGAATTGCCGTGATTATGGACCTAGTCATGAACCATCAGGATTTGCCAAACTCATATGCCATGTTGGATTATGATTTCGTAAAGAATCAACCTAAGGCATCCAACAAGTGGTTTAACGTTACAGCACCACACCCATATAGCGTGTTCAATGATTTGAATCATGCAAGTACATATACTCGAAAATATTTGGATACTATAAATTATTATTGGATCAACGAATTCAAGATCGATGGCTATCGATACGATTTGTCTAAAGGATTTACTCAGACAGTATCAGATGTAAACACTGTTGGTAACTACGACCAATCACGGGTAGATAACTTATCGCGAATGGCAAATGTGTTGTGGACGAAATTTCCCGATGCTTATGTGATACTCGAACATTTTGCTGTGAATACGGAAGAAACAGCTCTTGCCAATTACCAAGTTGCTCAAGGTAGAGGAATGATGTTGTGGGAGAATTTCAATTATGCCTACGGACAAAACACCATGGGTTATGCTAGTGGTCAGGATTTAAGCGCGATGTATTATGGAAACAAGGGATGGACGGCCCCTCGTGCTGTAGGTTATATGGAAAGCCATGATGAAGAAAGAGAAATGTATCGGAATATTACTAGTGGAAATGTTTCTGGCTCGTATTCAGTAAAAGATTTGCCCACCGCATTGAGCCGTATGAAAACAGCAGGAGTTATGTTCTACACAATTCCAGGTCCAAAGATGCTATGGGAATTTGGAGAAATGGGATATGACTTTAGCATTAACACTTGTGTGAACCTTAGTGTAAATGATAGCTGCAGACTTTCATACAAGCCCGTACATTGGGATTATCTTCAAGACAAAAATAGGATGTCTCTTTGGAATCATGTTTCAGATTTGATGCGTCTTCGTAAAAACTACGATTTATTTACATCTAAAGGTGCAGCACAGATATCTCTGAGTGGTCTTGTGCATCAAATGAATTTAAAGAATAGCCCTTATACAGCTACTCCAGTTGATTCAAGTCAGATGAACGCTCAGGTAGCTGTTAACTTTGATGTTGTGAGTCAGCAAATCACAATAAACTTTGCTCATGCTGGAACTTGGTATGATTATTACAATCAAGGAGCACCTGTGAATGTTTCTTCGGGTTCAATTCAAATTACGTTGAACCCAGGAGATTATAAATTGTACACAGATGTTAAAATCAAAGCCCCTCCAGTTACTGTTGATAATATCAACTCAACACAAGATCTAACTTATCATACCGGTCAGCAAGTGCCAATCACTATTCATTTTACTGGCGTAGTTTCAGTGACGGGCACACCAAAGCTTACACTGAATACAACTCCGAATGAAGTTGCAACATATGTTTCGGGTAGTGGAACAAACACGCTCTCTTTTGTATATAAAGTTATTGCCGGAGACGTATCTTCTCATTTGGATTACTTAAATGCGAATGCCCTTTCATTAAATGGTGGTACGATAAAAGATGCAGGTGGCAACAGTGTTGTACTTACGTTACCAGCACCAGGAGCGTCAGGATCTTTAAGTGCAAACAGAAATATTATTGTCGCTCCAGTCAAAGTCTATAATGTAACATCTACTGCCGGGAATGCAACTTATGGTACAGGTCAAAGAGTACCGATCATTGTCAATTTTACGGACACGGTATATGTATCGGGTGCACCGAATATTGCTTTAAATACAACTCCTCAAGAAGTTGTGTCCTACACTTCAGGAAGTGGCACAAGAGCACTTACATTTTCTTATACTGTAAAGTCGGGAGATGTTTCTCATCGTTTAGATTATTTAAACGCAACAGCGCTTGCGTTGAATGGTGGGACAATCACTGATAGTGGAAGTGGAGATGCTATTCTTGCGTTGCCAACCCCGGGCGCATCCGGTTCACTGGGTGCCAATAAGAATATTGTGATTTCGCCAACAACAGATGTTCAATATGAAATTGCGGAAGTAAATATTTACCCCAACCCTGCACATAACCAATTGATGGTAGAGACTGATCATCGCGTTACTGAGTTGCAGGCAAGATCAATAACGGGTGTTTTAATAAGCCCCAATCGTATTGATGACAAAACTTGGGATGTAAGTTCACTATCATCTGGAATGTATATCATTGAGATTAATACCGATGCCGGGCTTGTCAGAAAAAAACTGATTAAAAATTAAATCCTAATCATGAAAAAAATTTTACTCGGCATTATTTTTTTGATGCCACTTGTTTGTTTTTCGCAAAAAACCAAGCAACAAAATATTGATCGAGTAGAACCACCTAATTGGTGGGTCGGAATGAAATGGAATAAAGTTCAGGTGCTTGTCCACAGCACTGATCCGAATTTTAGCAAACTGCCTGTGAGTGTCAATTATCCGGGCGTTTCATTAGCAAAGGTGAATGTGTTAGACAACCCCAAATACCTGGCACTTGATTTAGTCATTGATGCATCTGCTCAACCGGGAAATGTGATCATTACATTTGGGAAAAATTCAATTACATGGCCATTGTCAAAAAGGAGAGATGGCAATGGCACCTCCTTTGCGCAGGGTCTCACTTCCGCTGATTTAATTTACTTGTTGATGCCAGATCGTTTTAGTAATGGCGATCCTTCGAATGATAGAATACCGGGCATGCGTGATCAGTCTTTAAATCGTGACTCAATTTTTTACAGACACGGTGGTGACTTGCAAGGAGTCGTCAATCATTTAGATTATTTACAAAGTCTTGGTGTAACAGCATTGTGGATGACACCCGTAGTTGAAAACGATATGCCTGATCGAACCGAGCACGGATATGCCATGACAAGCCATTATAAAATTGATCCTCGTCACGGTGGAAATACTGCTTACAAGAAACTGAGTGATGAACTTCACAAACGTGGAATGAAATTGATTCAAGACGCGGTTTATAATCATGCAGGTCTTTACCATGTTGATATTCAAGATAAGCCTGTGAAAGATTGGCTTCATGAATGGCCAGCTTACACCAATACAAATTATAAGGATCAAGCCATTATGGATCCATATGGATCGAAAGTCGATAAGAAACAAATGCTTGACGGATGGTTTACCAAGATGATGCCCGACCTCAACCAAAATAATCCTTATCAAGGGAATTATTTAATTCAACACGCAATCTGGTCTGTAGAAGAATTTGGTGTGGATGCATGGAGGATAGATACATATATCTACAATGATCTTGACTTTATGAATGAATGTAATAAAGCATTGTTTGAAGAATATCCATCGATGTACATGTTCGGAGAGACGTGGGTACAGAGCCCACTCAATCAGGCATTCTTCACTGAAAATAATTTGAATATTTCTTGGAAGAGTAACCTTCCCGGAGAAACAGATTTTCAAACAAACTATCATGGCATTTTTCCAGCGTTGGAAAAAAATGGAGATGGATTCTGGAATTTACATCAAACCCTTTCTAATGATTTTGTTTACAAGGATCCATCGAAGATGGTAAGCTTCCTCAATAACCATGATACAAATAGAGCGTTGACACAGGTAGGAGAGGATGTCAATAAATATAAACTGGCAGTGAGTTGGCTCCTGACTACACGCGGCATACCTCAACTTTATTATGGTGAAGAAATATTGATGAAAGGGAAAACTTGGCCAAGAGATGGTTATGTCCGTTTGGATTTTGCAGGTGGGTGGGCAGGCGATAAAAAGAATGCATTCACTCAAGAAGGCTTGACAACCGAAGAAAAGGAGACTCAAGATTATTTGAAGAAACTGGGGAACTTCAGAAAAAATTCTTCCGCTATTACGAAAGGAAAAATGATGCAATTTATTCCAACGAATAATATATACGTGTATTTCCGTTACGATAGCAAGCAGAACGTCATGATTGTTTTAAATGCCAATACAAAGGAAATGAAATTGAGCACGGATCGTTATTCCGAAATCATGAGTGGGAAGACCAAAGCAAAAAATGTAATGACAGGAGAGGTGCTCAACAGCTTGTCAGAAATTACACTTCCAACGATGAGTGCGGTTATTTTGGAGCTGGAGTAGTAGTCACAAAGAATTCATATTATCCCCTTACTGAAACCAATAGAAATCAATTCGGCTGAATTATTTGAGCCCAGTTTCTTCATCATATTTCTGCGGTGTACTTTTACAGTGAGTTCAGAGATGGCGAGTTCTTCGGCAATTTCTTCGCTTGTTTTGCCAACAGCCACAAGCCGAAGGATTTTTGTTTCCTGTTTTGATAAAATTTGATTTTCCATTTTGGGTTGCCATGCTGAAACAGCCGCGGGGAAAATTTTTTCGCCTTTTGATACTTTTAGCAATTCGCTGATCATTAAAGCGCTGTCCATTGATTTGGTGAGGTAGCCATTGGCGCCACCAGCTAGAGCCTCTTTCGAATAAACTGATTCTTCATGCATACTCAAGATAACAACGATCACTGATTCATCTTTTAATCGAACTCTTCGTAAAGTCTCAAGTCCATTCAGGCCTGGTATATCAATATCTAAAATCAACAGATCGCATTCGAGTTGATCAAACTCTTCAAGGAGCGAATCAGTACGAACAAATTGTTTCACTACTTTGAAGTGTTCGGATTCATCCAGCAACTTTTTCAATCCATCGCTGAATAATTTATGGTCGTCTGCAAGGATGGTTCGTATCATTTCATTTTTTTAAAGGCAGGTCTATTGAATAGAACACACCAAAGTTACCAGATTCAAATTTTAAATTACCTAAAGAAGATTGCACCCGCGATTGAATATTTAGTAGGCCTGAACCTTTTGTCACGGATTCAGAGTTGAATCCTTTCCCGTCATCTTGATAGATGATATTCAAAATATCATCAAATACGTTGATGTGGATCGCTACTTTTTTTGCTTCTGAATGTTTCAAGGAATTGGAGAGCAATTCTTGAAGAATCCGAAATGCGGTTAAACCAAGATTAGGATCCTTCAATTCAGGACCGAACGATTGAACTTCAATATCCAATCCCAAATTATCTTTTATTTTCTTAGCATATCCTTTGATGACTTCATTTAAGCCATAGGTGCTAAGACCAGCTGGAACCAATTCATAGATGATGTCTTTTATTTCTTGAATGGTGTGCTGCAACTCTGTTTCGACTTCATCACTTTTTGGCTCATTGTACTTCTGCATGAGTCTGCGGATGGTCATTTTAATAGCTGATAGATTAGTTCCAATACTGTCGTGAAGTTCTTTTGCGATTCGCCTGCGTTCACGCTCCATCGTTTCCAATTCAGCCCTAATTAAATTTTGTTGCTGTTGGTTAATGATCTTTAAATAATTGTGCCTTTCACGCAATCGTAAAATCCTTCTTCTATAGTAGGTCACTCCCAAGATCGATATTAAAACAAATAAGGGCACTTGAAAATACCACGCTCTCCAAAAAGGAGGTTGGATAATAAAATTTATCATCTCTGTCTTGTGCCAAGTCAAGTTATCTAGTGAATATTCTAATTCAAACCGATAGTAGCCTGGACTAAGTGAATAGTAGCGAATGCTTCTGTCATTTGAATAACTCCATTGATCAGTTGATAATATGCGATGGCGAATGAAAATGTTTTGATTCTTAAAATCGATAAACCGATAATTGAACTGTAAATTATTTTCGTCATAAGAAAGATGAAGATCACCTGCCGATCTGGAGATATTGTTTACTGTGATTTTTTGTAAGTAACATTGAGGTGGCAATTGGCCTGAAGTTTTTGTTGGGATCACACAAATGGAATTGTCATTATAAGCCCAAATATTTTCGACCATTACTGTGAGGTGATTAACTCGATCGGTCACCAACCCATTTTTCTTTGTGATGAAACTAAATTTAGGTTTCGCATTTTCTAATGATGATACTATGGCAATTCCTTTTTCTGTGGCAAGCCAAATTTCAGATCCTACGAGCTGACAATCATAAATATTGTTGGCATTGAAATTCAGTTTTGAAAAATATTCCTTGTATGTCCAATTCTTTTCGTTGACAACTAAAAATCCGCTTCCCAATGTTCCAACTAAAATAAGGGAGTCGTTGATGGACATCACTTTAGAAATTTTCAATTTATCTAAGAGCTTAGGTAAACTTAATTTTTCATGAGACGAACTGTAAGAGAACGCGTCAAGTCCAATTCTTCCAAAAACTAAAATATTCGATTTGGTACAATAGATTTTGCGATAGAACTTTTCTGTCGAAATAGTTACACTTGCCTTTCCTTGAGAGTCGTATTGAAAAATTTGATGACCATTGACTGCCCAAAT
Organism: Cyclobacteriaceae bacterium; assembly: GCA_049840975.1. GTDB lineage: Bacteria > Bacteroidota > Bacteroidia > Cytophagales > Cyclobacteriaceae > ELB16-189. Next base: position 100,239 of record JASGIR010000102.1, read on the forward strand.
TTCAGAGTTAGGGTCAGTACACAAACCACCGTGCGCGAGCCTGATTGAATTGGCGGAATTAAATGATTCATCGAAGAGGTAGGTTCCAGCGCTGCTGCTTACCCAAAGAATATCATGCAATGGCGACTTAGCAATGCTTAATATAATGCCTCCTTTTATGTTATGTTGTTTTATTACGTGGCCATTTTTATCCAACAAAATCAAATTTCCTTTATCATCCCCAATGAGCGTTTTCTCATTCCATGAAATAGCCGCGTAAATTTTTTTCTGAATGGGCGGGTTAACGATTTTGTAGCTGAGATCTGGCACATAGTAAACTCCATCTTGTCGTGTGCTAAACCAGTAGCCGCCCTCTCGATCTTGAAAGATACAAGTCACACCCATAGACTCGATAAATGGAAGTAGCACCTCATCAAGGTGATTGAAATCGATACAACGATCGGCTCCATTTTGAAAGTACCCGATCCAAATTTTATTTTCCCGATCTACATATAAGTTTATTATTTGGTCACGTCCAAAAAAAACGGGTACAATTTTGTTACCATCAACTTTATAAATAATTGAACCCAAAGAAAAATATTTTTCATTGTTCCAATGAATGGTGCAAATAATTTCATGGTTCCAGGCTGAGTCTTTAGTATGGAAAGGAATGTTCACATCATCGATAGTAATGTGCTTGTAAATTCTACTAAGACCTGCATGTGAATAAACAATTCCTGTTTCTGTCTTTTTTAATTCCAGATGATGTGCTTCAACATTTTTATTTAGTGTCAATTTTCCATTGGCGTTCACTACACCACAACCTTTGTAAGTTCCAAACCAAAGATTGTCTTTCGTATCGATTGCCATCGATTGCATAAAATCTCCTCTGCAAATGGCGGCTAGTGTATCGTTGTAGGGATAAGAGTGTATTTGTTCATCCTTAAAATAAGATAGCCTACCAGAAAAAGTTCTGAACCAGAGCCTGCCTTGATGATCCTCAAAGAAATCGAATACCACAGGATCGCTTAACCCTTCATTCAATTGGTATAAGTCCATTTCTTTGCCATCGTAGCGTACAACTCCATTATCAGTAGCAAACCAAATGAAACCTTTCTTGTCTTGAAAAACTTTGTAGACTTCTGAACTTGGCAAACCTTCTGCCACATTGAAATGCTGATAAGGGTTTGATTGACCCTGGCTGCAATAACATATCGATAGTAATGCAGCTGTAAAAAAAACTTTGAAATGAGAGAGCATGGGTTTGAGGTGCTGCAAATTAGTACATGCGAATAACACGACCACTGCTAAAAAGCGCTGTAAGGCTAAATTATTGATTCTTAATAAGATATTATTAAGATGATTCCTTATAATAGACCCTTTAACCAGCTAAATCGCGAAGCCGATGTTCTTGCACTTGATTTCTATTGGGTCTGTCAAAATATGATTTTTTATGGGCTTGAAATTTCTTAACTTATTTAAGAGGGTCAATTAACAAGTGTAAGTGCAAATCTTGCTTTGTTCTTGAAACATCTTGTATTAGCTTGGTTGCAACTAACTTTAATCTAAACTCAGTGTTTATTCTTAAGAGATATCTCAATTTGTTAACATTGGTTGCTTTGCTTTGCGCCAAATCCTTGGATGTCTTACTCGCTCAACAAGCTGACCCGCATTATAAAATCACAAGTTGGACAACAGATGATGGTCTACCAGGAAATGCGTGCATAAAAATTTTTCAAGACAAAGACGGCTTCTTGTGGATTGGTGGTTTTGACGGATTGATTCGTTTTGATGGCACACGATTCATCATCTATAATAAGAATAACAAGTTGTCAACTAATTTTGCTCTCTCGCTCGCAGGTGATAGAAATGGAAATCTTTGGGTTGGAACTGATCATGGCTTGGTCGGTTATAATTCCGGAAAGATTTCTGAAAGCTCAGACAAAGAGCATAGTTTCTATATCCAAAGTTTATTTTTAGATGATGCATCACAAAAGCTTTGGATAGGTACACGAAATGCTGGGCTTTATACTTACGATGTGGCTTCACAAAAATATGACCTAGTTGAAGGCTTGAGAAAAGACGATATCATCAATGATATCTTGAAGGATAAGGAAGGCAATGTTTGGATTGCGAGTGAGAAAAATGGTTTGATGCAATATCGCAGCAACAAGTGGTATTCTTTTGGCAAGAGCCAAGGACTCTTAAGCAATGAGATCGAGTCACTTCATTTGACAGCAGACAATCAATTTTATGTCGGCACTACTTCCGGACTTTATGTAAAGGAAGCAGATCAATTCAAAGAAAATCCAAAATTCAAAAACGTCCGCATAAATAAAGTGACGAGCAACAAGCAAGGTGCGCTTTGGATTGGTACAGTCAACGGACTTTATATCAAACCCACAACTAGTGATTGGATATTTTTCAATCGGAACGATGGATTGTCCAATAATGATATTAGGGACATTTATTTTGATGAAGACGGTACAACTTGGTTGGGCACCTATCGCGGTGGGATGAACCAAATGCGTGAGACAAAGTTTGCAACCTATTTTAGGAATCAAGATGAACGAATTGAAGCTGTCGGTGCTATTGGTCAGCGCAATGACGAGCTTTTGATCGGAACTACTGAAGGAGAATTGTTTACATTAAAAAATGAACAGCTAAAGAAATATCCTCTTCGCACGCCAATACATCAGCGAATTTATTCCTTGATATGTGATAATAAGAAAAATATTTGGGCTGCTTCTTACGATGGACTACTATTGATCCAGCCTGATGGTAGAGAACGATTGTTCACCGAGAAAGATGGACTACAAACAAATCAGACACGGATTATTTTTCAAGATAGGAAACACAACTATTGGATAGGCACTCGTAACGCTGGGTTAATTAAAATGACGATTGACTCCGATCCTTCAAGACCTCGTTTTGAACAATATAAACTTGATGAGCTTAACAAAGTGAGTTCTACATTTATTATGAACATAAATGAAGATTCAAAAGGTAATCTCTTGATTTGTTCTAATAGTGGCGGATTAACTATTCTTTCGCCCGATGGCCTAAAGAATTTTAATAAGAAAAATGGAATGGAGAGCAATACTTGTTTTGTGTCTTACGAAGACAAACAAGATGTCATATGGATTTCAACTACGGACGGACTGACACGATTAAAGGAAGGAGAACTTTTCACGTTCACTCAAAAAGATAAAATGCCAGTTGAAAACCCGATGGATATCATAGAAGATAATTTCGGGTATTTATGGTTGCCTACGCAAAAGGGAACCATTAGGGTAAATAAGCGAGCATTAAATGACTATGCAGAACACAGAGTCAATTCCCTCGACTGGAAGATGTTTGATAAAAACAATGATTTAGAAAAAGCGGAATGCACAGGAACAGGACACGGTTATAAAACTCGGGATGGAAAAATTTGGCTTCCGATGATAGGTGGTTTGGTTTCGGTTGATCCTAAAACAGTGCAGATTGGCAAGAAAGCACCTCGCATATATATTGATAAGTTTGTTGTCGATGAAAAGGAAGTTGACGCAAATCAGCAAGTGATTGTTAACTCCGGGAACCATCGAATCGCGGTTGAATATCTTGCACAGACACTTTTGTATCCCAATTCCGCGCGATATAAATATATGCTCCGGGATTATGATGAAGATTGGATTGATGCCGGTTCTTCCCGTCAAGCAGTTTATACAAGTTTGCCTCATGGCCAATATTATTTTTCAGTAATGGCTTGCAACAATGATGGCGTTTGGACCACAATAGATTCAAAAATTCCGATCATCATAGAGCCTCACTTTTATCAAACTTGGTGGTTTATTGTTCTTTCGATAATCGCGTCCTTAGGGCTCATTTTATCTTACACTAGAATTCGTACTGCAGCCATTAAGCATCGGGCAGGTTATTTGGAGCAACTCGTGAATGAAAGG
>JASGIR010000103.1:0-18874 GCA_049840975.1 Cyclobacteriaceae bacterium
TCTGACGAACGGACAGTCAAGTTTTATGAGATGAAAAATAAAGAAGTTGTGAGAACAACAACGTACAAACTAAACTCATCACGCGAGATCATTGAGCGCGAGTACTTAATGTAATAATAAAATTGTAATGAAACGGAAGCCTTAACATTAATGTTCTTCTTCCAATCTTGCTCGAATGCCTTTGATTGCATTGTCGAGTTCTGAAGATGTCTTTCGTAAACCTGCAATTATCTCTTGCAGTTCTTCGTGATTCTTTTGATAGTCGAGTAGTTGAATTAGTCCGAGAATAGTTGCCACTGGCGCACGTAGTTTATGTGCATTCATAAAAGCATAATCTTCCAGTTTCGCATTCTTTCTTTCCAATTCAGCTGTGCGAGAAAATACCTTTTCCTCCAAACTGCTATTTAGATTTTTAAGCGACTCATTTAAAGAGCGTAGCTCTTCTGCTTGTGCAAGAATTTCGGCTTGCTGATTTTCGATTTCAGTATTCTGTTGCTTGAGTAATGTATATGCGTAAGACAAACCTATGTGTTGAGTATATAATGAGCCACACAATAAGTGAGAGAAATGGCGAGAATAAGTTTGCTCGTATCAAAGGAAGTTGGCTCGTCATTTATTATAAAGGCAAACAAGCAGCCAAGCGGCAACAAAAAAATACGGTATAACTTATTGAACCCTTTGGCCGCAAAGTAATTGGTGACAGCACCAAGAGAAAACACAAATGATGGAATGATCGAAAAATCCATCGCGCCCACAAAAATCCCGGCAAAGAAAAAGTCGTAACATCGAATCGTGGGTCAACTGACCAATTCTTTTTCCGCTTTTCAAAAAACGATAAAGAAAGGCTTGTGGCATTACAACAAGACACGTGAGAAGCAAATAGTCGACAAATCCGAATGAAAAATTGTTCTCAAGATTATGAAGAACAAGGATAACACCGGCTGTTGTGTAGGAAAACAGCCTAAACCTGTAGGTCATTCAGCCAATGCCACGGCTATCTTTCCAGATATTTCGGATTTTGAAGCCCACCTAGACAAAATGATTAAAAACAAAGATAAGATTGACAGCTTACGAAGGAAAAGCGACTTACACCAAGTTATTGGCGTAAGCGTACTTTATCAACGCCACCAGATTTGTTGCACCTGTTTTTCTTATAATTTTTTTGCGATGTGTTTCTACAGTACGCTCGCTGACTAATAATATCTCAGCGATTTGCCTGCTCGTATATTCCTTAGCTATCAAGCGCAAAATCTCCTCTTCTCGCGCTGTGAGCACATGCTGATCTTCAGTCCCATCAGAAAGGTGAATTAGCAAATCAGAAATTTCATCGCTAAGAAATCGTTTGTTGTCAATTACTTTTTGAAGCGCCTCGGATAAAGTTGTGTGAGTGTCTTTCTTGAGAACATATCCGCTGATTCCTGCACGCAACAATTCGCGCACTACCGAAGGGTCATCGTGCATGCTCAACACAATTACTTTCATTTCAGGTTGAGCTGTTTTTGAAAGCTTTAATCAATTCAAGACCAGTGAGACCTGGCATCTCATAGTCAGTAATCAAAATATTATAATCGTTTTTCTTGATGAGTTCCAACGCTTGTGTGCCTGTCGTAGCAATATCTTTCACTTCGAATTTGGCCATAGAATTGATGAGATTCTTTATACCATCCAAAAGAATTCGATGATCATCGGCCAATAAAATCGAGTGCTTCTCCATAGAAGTTAAATTACGACCAAACCATTCAGTTAACCAAATTTTTCCGGGCACTCTTTCAATTCATTTGATACAAATGAATAAAGAGTTGCTTTTTAAGTCCATACCTATGGATTGGTATTTTGAAGCAGCGGCAGATTGAGTCTCTTCTCTTTTCAATGTAGTAAGAGGAACGGTAATCGTGATCGTGTTATTCTTTCTTCCTTCTACTACGTCAAATTCTTATTGATGCTTTGATCAGGTTAAGTCTGGAGTTGATGTTGCGCCAACCGTTGCCATCGTTATTCTGAAATTTCGCCAGATCATAACCAACACCGTTGTCATCGATGGTGAGCACCAATTCTGTTTCATATCCAGTAAAAGAAATATTCAACTCAGTGGCTGATGAATACTTTATGATGTTTGAAATAAATTCCTGAATGATGTGATATAAAGAAATCTCCGTGATCTCCCCGAATCTTCCTTTCATGTCAAATTGAGAAAGCGTTCCTTTGATCTTTCCTGCTTTATTTATTTTTCTAATGAGTTCATTGGTCGCAGGCAGCAGTCCTTCTTTCACCAAAACTGGAGGCATTAAATTAAAAGCAATGTTTCTGATTTCATGATGCATTTCTGTGAGAAGCTGTTCTGAGTTGTTGAACAATTCATCTCGCATATTAAAATTGCCCTGATTTTGTTTCAGCGATTGCACATTCAAATGCAGCGATGAAACCAGCTGACCAATTCCATCATGAAGATCAGAAGCAAAACGTGTTCTTTCTTTTCTTGCGAATCGATAACCGCTCTAATTTGGGCTTCGCGCAATTGCATTTTTTGTTCTTGAAGCACTGCTTCTTGTTCTTGCAGCTGCCTTCTGCGCCATAAATAGAAAATTAGACCAGACAAAACTAAAATCACCAAAAGCGCAATCACCAAAATTGTATTTCGCTCCGCTGCTGCCGTTTTCAATTGATTGTCTTTATTCAAATCGGAAATCTGTCGATCCTTTTTCTCTGTTTCGTATTTGGTCTGCATCTCAGAAAATTGCTTGGCATTTTCATTCGAAAAAATTGAGTCCTTGATAGCCTGATATTTCTTAAAATAGAAATCGGCTAGCTGAGGATTTTTCATTTGAATGTACAGGCTTGTCAACTGTTGGTAGTTATTAACTTCAACATTTCCATGCCCCAATTTCTTTGATATCGCTAGTGAATTCAATAATATTTTCTCCGCTTCCGCTAACCTGTTTTCAGTTATTAGAAATTCCGCATAATGTGATTCAAAGGAAGCAACACTCGATGAGTCGTTAATGCTTTTACTGACTTCAATTGCTTCTTTGTAGGCTGCTAGAGCGTCTTTGTTCTTTCCTTGCTCCTTATACATTTGGCCCAGGTTACTGCAAGAAGTTGCGTATCCTGTCAAATTACCTGCTATCTTAAATTTTGTTTTTGCAATACTGTAACAGATAATAGCGGAGTCAATTTTTTTCAAATTATAATAGTTCGTTCCCAAAGCGAACATGGTAAGAGACATGGTGTTGGCATTGTTTAATTTTTCACCAATGGTATACGCGCGAGATAAATATTTACCAACTAAGAGATAGTTTTTGGTGTAATTGCAAAGCTGACCAATGTTATTGCAGGTCTGAGCGATGTACGGCAAAATATTTAGCTCTTCGTATATTTTTAACGTTTCAAGCTGCAGCGCCAAAGCTTCATTGTACTCTTTATTTTCAGCCTTAACTATTGCAATCTTACTCAGGCTAGATGCGATGTCTTTTTTATTTCCAAGTTTTCTTCGGATGGCAAGCGAGGGCTCAAAGTTTTCAAGAGCTAATTTTAAATTACCACCCTTGTAATAAATAATTCCAAGATCATTGTAACCTTGTGCTATCCATTTTTGATTATCCGATTTTTTTTGCTTCGCTCAACAAGTCATTACCATACTTTAATGCGCTTGCTTTGTCTTTATCTTTCAATTCCCAAATCAATTCAGAATATGCCCAAAAACGAATTGTATCAACTTTGGATGAAGTAAGAGTTTTTACGCTATCGATGTACTTGTTTTGAGCTATTGCTCCACTACACAAAACGAAAAAAAAAAGCAGACAAGCATTTTTGAGTTTGAAAATTCTTTTTCTAGACAGACTCAAAGTCTGAAATAGATCAATTAAGCCAATTTTTTTTCTCATATACCTACTAGTGGGTACATGCAAATTACCAAAATCTGTGGATTGAGTGACACCGAAACTGCTTGTTTCTTTGACTCACTAAACTTGACCCAATGAAAAACTTAATCTACGCGCTGCTCTTCGTGGCGCTCACCACAAATGCTCAAACCGTTGACATAGAAAAAACGGTTGAAGTTTCAAAAGAAGCTATGAAAGGCTTCATTCAAACCATTCAAAATGACGATGTCAAACAGCAGCTCAACATCGTGTATCGCGTACGAGCCAAGAAAGATCAAGCTAAGTTTATCACTTACACAGTTGACTACAATTTCAATTTGCTCAATCAATCTGAAGAAATAATCAAGATCGATAAAAATCTCCCAAGCAAATACAGACCAGCAAAGTACAAAGGAGAAGATTATTCAGTCGAAGGATTATACGTTGAAAGAAATTTCTTTGGAAACTTAGTTCTTAAGAAAAAAGTAACGGCCTTCTCTTGGAACTGGCTTCAATTGGCTTACACTTGGAATACTACCGTAGAGGGCAAGCTGAAAGCTAAAACTGACGATGATAAAAAATTATTCTATCACGATCACATTGAAGACATCAACGCGGGAACAGCTTTGATCTTAGCAGGCGAAAAAGGAAAAGCGAAAGAAGGTCCATTCAATCACATGATGAATTTTCACTTTTTCGAAATATGACATCAACTTAAATAAGCTTGCTGACTTGCCATTGAATTTTGAAACGCCACAAGCTGTAGTGACTTCATATGGATTACCTGATGATGACGATGCCACTAAAACAGACATGATTGTGGTGTTCGCCACTTTCAAAGAAAAACATTATATGGGTCAAAAAATCTGGGGTCAAGATCCTACAGAATACACTTATGTCAGAGTTTCTTATGATGGAAAACTTATCGATAAAGCAACATTCAATGTGAAGAATAGCATTTGGAAGATCGATCGATTTCATTTTCGGGAAAGATGGCTCAGTTTATTTCTTCGGCCCAAGTAATGATGAAAAAGATCAATACTTCCATAGTCAATACGACTATAAAGACGACAAGAAAAAATGGCGAAGCTTCAATTAGCAAAATTCCAAAATGGAAAGTGCAATACGTTACGAGCACATCAATGAACGATTTCAAAGCAAAATTGAAAGCACAACCCGATGGCAAAAAAGGTGATCCTTACAGTGGCCGTAAAATCAAATTCACTGAAGCTGTGATCAGCCCCAATAATGAAGTAATCTTGGCTGGACAGAATTTTGGTTTCGAGAAAAATGGCAAAGGTCAAATTATTGGCAGAGCCTACGAAGATTTAGTAATGTTCCACTTTGATGCGAATGGAAATCTGATTTCGCAATACACGATGAACAAAAAGAAGAAAGCCATGTCACCTGATGGTCAGTATTTTGAATTCTCATCGGATGGAAAAACATTATACTGGACTTACTTTGATGTGATTGATACAAAAGCAGTAAAAGAACTTAATGTTACTGTCGACAAGCCTCTTGGAGTTCCAAAATGGGTAAGATCAATCTTACTACAGGTACGTTCGACAAATACAGCGAGTATGGTAAAAATGAAAATTTTGTTCACTATGGTGGCATTCTTAACTACCTGAAGTTTTCAAATACAAACCAAGTGAATTTCTTAGGTGAAAATAAAAAGGGAAGCGCGTTATGGTTCGTTCGCGTAAACCTCGACAAGTAAACGGTTGGTTTTAATTTTTTTGATGGCTTGCTTGTGCATTGCAGGCAAGCCATCTTTTTTAAACACAGGCTTATGAAAAAAAATCTGATTCTTGGTTTTATTTTCATCTCAGTAGCACTAAACGCTCAGGATTATTACGGCAAGCTTCAAAATGAAGCGCTTGAATTGATTCAGAAAAAAAATTACACTGAATCGATGGCTCGCACCAAGAAAATCCTGGAGGTCTATCCAGACCTAATGCTTCCTAATGTCTTTCATGCTTTCAATCTTATTAATCTCGGTCGCGTGAATGAGGCAACTCCATATATTAATTATGGATTACAAGCCTGGCCGACCAATTATCTATTTTATGTTCTGAAAGCTTATGAGCAAACTGCTAATGGCAATGAAGAAAATGCTCGCAAATATTTGATGCAGTCACTTTTTTATCGGCCGCAAAATTCCGTTACAAACGAGCTTACTGACGAGATTCGATTGGTTGGTTCCAACTTGAACAAGCCACTGTTTAATTCACTTGCCGATTGGTGTGATCTACAAAGAAAAAATCTTCCACCAAGGCAACTCACATTGGATTCAGCCCTCAATTCATTTTATGCAAATGCAAGTTCTCCAGACAAAGTCAAAGAACTGAATCTTCAGTTTTCACAGCAGTTCATGAAAGCGAATAGACCTGAATTTAGTTCGTTCACTTATGCGCTTGCAGCTCGGTGTCTTTCCACCAATGGGTTCAAAAGTGAAGCCATCGATTTGTCGATTGAAGGTTATCAGCTTTTCAAGAAAAATGGATTTGCAAATAATCACGAGCTCGCTGCGAGCATGTTGCTTCAGATTGTAAATAATTTCACAGCAGCTTCTGACTACGAACATGCCATTCAATACATTGACGAAATCCTTACTCATTCCGATCAACTTTTTGCTCATACCGTAGATGTTGAGAGTTTAATTATAGCCTCAAATTGTTATCGCAACTTGGGCAATTCTGGAAAAGCCGGTGAAGCTGCTTATGCCGCATACAAACTTGCAGAAAAACACAACTACGTTTATGGTATTACTTATGCAGCTAACGCCATTTGCGCTGCACTCGTCAGTTCGTATAACAGCAACGAAAACAATCTGTCAATACAATACGGGGAATCTTCTTTAAGGCTCTGTGAGAAATACAACATTCCAATGGCAAACGAAGTAAGAGCAAATCTTGCGTTCTCCTACTGGAATCTCGGTGCCAATGGAAAACAGAAAGCGATGGACATGTATCGATCGCTTATTCAAAAAAGCTAAAAGTGAAAACAGACTTGCTGATGCTTCTCTACTGCAACAACTTAGGAGCGATGCTATACAACAGAGCCCTTTGGCCTGAGGCTGCGGAATACCTGGAAGAATCCGTTCGCCTGGCGCCATCGGGCTCATCTTTTTCAAATCCAAAAGACAGGCTTTCGTTTTATAGAGAACAGCTAAGCGCCTCTGGTTTTTTAATTCTGTGTTATGCTAAAATGAGCAACGCTGAAAAAGCATTTCAAGCGATGGAGTCACGAAGAGCGCACGTACTTGCCGAAAGACTTAATCATCATTTCGACAAAAAGCCTGCTTTAAGTGATCTTCAAAAACTATTGAAGCAAGACGAAGCGTGTATCATGTATTCAGTCTTTTCGGGACATGAAATCGCAATCCTGACTGTCTCTAAAAAATATGCTCAAGTTATTTTTCAGGATGACCCTCGTTTCGTTGGCGATATCAAAGACAAATATTTTAACAAAGGAAAACAAGAAAATCCGCAGGCAGTAGCTCAACCTTCAAGAGGATTTGAATGGGTAAGCTTGAGAGGGCAAGGTTTTGTGCAGCGAGATTTATACGACCGTGAAGCTGTAGCTCCGAGACAAGATTTCGATCGGATCAATGATTTGACCAGAAAGTTTTTTCAACAACCAGGAGCCAACGATCCATTTTTAATGGACTGTCTCAGTCGATACCAAAAGTTCTTAATTGTTCCAGTCAACAATCGCCTTACGGGAATTAAAAATCTACTCATTGCTCCAGACGATGTTTTGAATCTTCTCCCCTTTGAAGCGCTTCGCTCTTATGACGGAAAATATTTAGTTGAGAAATATAATATCAGGTACCTTCATTCGACCGCAGTTTTACAGCAATTAGAAGAAAGGAATTATAGCAGTTCACGCAAACCACTCCTTGCCATGGGAGGAGCAATTTATCAAGACCTAGATTCCGAACCCATGCAGTTGAACTCAAATGAAGATTGGAATGTGCTTCAGGCCGATGTTTACCAGAATCTGAAAACAAATTCTTCGCAACGAAAAGCATACGTTTCTCTTTTTGGCCAAAAGGCAATGAACCCTTTGCCCGGAACATTAGATGAAGTGAAAAATATTTCTAAAAATTTGAACGGAGCAGAAATATTTTCAGGTGCAGACATGACTGAAAATAGAATCAAGTCAATGTCGAAAAATGATCAGCTAAAAAATTATAAAGTCCTACACTTGGCAACTCATGGCTTCGTAATCCCAGATGTGCCTGAGCTTTCAGGAGTTGCAATGTGCATTTTCACTAAAGAGCAAGATGGCGAAGATGGTTTTTTAAATGCAAATGAAATTGCTCAATTGAAGTTGAATACGGACTTAACTGTGTTATCCGCATGTCAAACGGCTCAAGGCAAAATTTATCCGGGTGAAGGCGTGACAGGTTTGACGCAATCGCTTATTCTTTCAGGGTCAAACGCGGCACTTGTTTCTTTATGGCCTGTAAATGACACATCAACGATGTTGTTCATGAGTAATTTTTATAAAGAAGTAGCAAAAGGAAAACCATACATTCAAATCGTGAATGAATTAAAGAGAAAATTTATCAAAGGTGATTTTGGAAAGGAATTTCAACATCCTAACTTCTGGGCTCCATTCATTTATTACGGTAAATAAAAAAGAGATGGCTTCTACAAAAAGGTTTGCGGTCTATAATATTATCGCCATCATTTGCGGGATTTGGTTTCTTTTGTTTGGCTGGTTTTGGACTTGGTATGCCAACATCATCATCGCATATCCATTTGCTATTATTGGATTTTTGTTCTGGCTTGGCGGAAGAAAGGCTGAAAAGAAAATGCCGAATAAAATTGCAGGCTATTTATTATTGGCTGGGCTTATAATCTCGATAGCCGCTCTTTTTATATTCCTTTAAAATTATTCTTGAAGCTTAAGCAAGCTAAAAGTTCGATAACCCAAATTGTCGGCTACTATTTTTTTAAACTCATTGCTTTTAACAAAGCCATCTTGCAAAAATTTGTTGAATGAATCTTTCCACGCGTTTTGTTTCGACAAAACAATACCCATGGGCGTAGAAAGTTGTAACACTTTATGGCTCTTAAATGCCAGCCTGTTTTTACTTGCATAAAGAAATCCACTGATATCGACATATAGCATTGCTTGATCTTTCGCGACTGTTTCCAAAATATTGAGTACGTTATAAGTTTTGAAATAATCTATTTTCAAATCAGAGAGTGTCCTTGCTTTCAATTCTTTAAATCGGTCTTCATAAAAATTCCCTTGATTAACATAAGCTGTATAACCCTTGAATTTTTCTTTCACATCACTCATCGAAGAGACATCAGGTGCCGTGCTTGATGTCAATAAAAAAGAAGGCGATTCAAAAATAGGAGCACTTAAATTCAATGTTTTCTTTCTCTCTTCAGTTATAAAAACAAACACCAATCCAAAAACACCATCACCTGACTTTCCAACTTTATCAAAAATTTCTGCGATAGGTGCATCCTTTTTAAAGGGCTGATAATCCAATTTTACGTCAATCCCATTATTCTTTTTGAGGTAGGCCACATAAGAATTCATGATTTCAGGCAACACACCTACTGGTGCGCCTTTGTCAACGCTAGAAATATATCCTGGCGTTTCTGAAAAAGTACAAACAAGCTTTGCCTTCTTGGTTTGATTCGCTTCAGCAAAAGAAGTTCCCGCAAACTGCGCTTTGCTACTCAATGCAGCAATACATAAAGTGATTGCAATAAGAACCGAAAAGAATCTCATGACCTGGAAGTTTGACTCTATCTAATTTAACTCAAAAAAAATCTCGAAAGTATTATCGATGAAAGGTTTTCTACAAAAGTGAAATTATTTCGAGATACAATTTCACCCAAAGGTAGTGGCAATCCGATTTTTCGAAGTATGCATTCGGGAATTTTAACGATTTCTTAATACTGCTTCGAACTCTTGTGTAAGTGTTTTTACGATTTCACTCATTGGACGTATGCTGTGAACATGTTCTATTGCAGGACCGGCACACCAAACCGTTTTATATGTTGCACCAAAAGCTGCTTTCTCCACTGCCTTCATCCCGCGCCAGGCGATAATCATCTTTGCGTATTTCTTCAACGTTTTGTTATGATTCAAAATCCATTCGAGCAAATTGGCTTTAGTCCCAAGTTGTTGCACATAAGGTGTGTTGATCACAGTCAGAGCAGACCCTGACAATTTTGTGCTTCGCACAATATCTTTTTCGCCATAGTCAATCATTGCATGTTTGTACTCTGGAGAAATATCGGCTTCATTACATGCGATGAAAATAGTGCCCACCGAAACCCCAGCCGCGCCCCAGTTCATCGCTTGAAGAACATCTGTTCCATGTGCAACACCTCCAGCTGAAATTATTGGGAGTGAACAATTTGCTTTTAGTTCTTCAATTAAATTCTGTGGTGAAATATTTCCCGCGTGACCTCCCGCTCTATTATTAACCGCAATGACTGCGTCAGCACCGAGAGCCTCAACCACTTTTGCATATTTCAAATCGACCACGTCACAAAAAACTTTTATACCAAGAGGTTTACAAGTCTCTATCGTTTCTCGTGGACTTCCAAGAGATGTGATGATGTAACTCACACCTACTTCAGCCAAGGTTTTGAGTTGCGGTTTATATTTTGGATTCGACTTGTTTACGATCAGGTTAACACCAAACGGTTTGTTTGTGGCTGACTTGATATCGGCAATAGCAGCACGAAGTTCGGCATCAGTACGATAGTTAAGCGCAGGAAAAGCCGCAGTCACTCCGTTAGCAAGAGCTGCCTTGATCATTTTCGTATTTGAAATTAAAAACATTGGTGCCACCAAAATGGGATAATCAATGCCTAGCATTTTGTCGAGAGTGAGTGTGGGAGCGCTCATTAGTTTACTTATGGTTGGATTTATAATTTTGACTGATCAACTTAAAGATGAAATTATTTCCTCAGTATGTTCTCCTAAATGCGGTGGCGGAAGCAATTTTGTTTTTACTATGTCATTATCATCTTTAGCAATAAAATTTCTAACGCCCATCAATTCATTTTGATCCAAAAGAATTTGTTTTGCTTGAATGATTTCAAAAACGTCTTTCATATTTTGAATAAAGCCAGCTGGAATTTTTTTGCTATGCAATTTCTCAATCAAAATAACGGAGTTGATGTTCATTATTTTCTCTGCAAGCAATTTATTCAGCTCTTTGCGATGTGCTACTCGCTGCTGATTTTTAACAAATTCCATTGGCACATGCAGATCAAGGATTTTCATCAGCTCTTCAAATTGTTTGTCGCTTCCAACAGCAAGTAAAATTCTTTTGCTGTCTTGAGTCACAAATGCATCTCCGTAAGGAGCAATGTTTGGATGCGCTGAACCTTGTCGCGTGGGCATCTTTTTTCCAACCAACCAATTTGTCGCTTGATTGGCCAAGGATGAAACTGCCGTTTGTATCAATGAAACTTCAACAAAACTTCCTTCTCCTGTCTTTGCTTTTTTTAATAACGCCAACAGCAATCCTTCTTTCAATTGATGAGCAGCCAAAATATCAATCAACGCTACAGGCATTTTTGTTGGTGGCCCTTCTTTTTCTCCATTCAAATCCATGAACCCTGCTTCAGCCTGAATAACCGCGTCATAACCTACACGATTATCATCCGCGCCATAACCTGTGATTTGTCCGTAAATAAGTCGTGTGTTATAAGTTTTAAGTTGTTGGTATGAAACACCGAGCTTCTCAGCATCGCCTGGTTTGTAACTTGCAATGACGACATCACACTTTGTTGCAATCTTTTTTACAATTGACAAATCTTTCTCTAAAGTCAAGTCCAGAGCAACAGATTTCTTTCCCCAATTGCAAGAACAGAAATAAGCCGAGCGATCGTCAGTTGGCTCATCTGCTGTTTTCCAACTTCTTGTCACATCTCCCCCGATTTTAGGGTTCTCAATTTTAATCACTTCAGCGCCCAGTTCGGCAAAAAATTGGCCTACACTTGGGCCAGCCAAAACGGAAGCTAACTCAAGGACTCTCAAATCATTTAGCATGTCTGAAAGATACCGTTAATTGTTATGTTAATGATTAGTGAAATGAGAATCATTTGTAGCATTTTTGCGTTCTAAAACGAAATCTGAATTCCCTATGCGAAGTATTGTGTCTCTGATCTTATTGTCGACTGTACTTTTTTCTTGTAACCAAAAAACAGAGCTAAAAACGGGGACTTGGCGAGGAGTAATCGATTGTCAAGGTCATGACTTGCCTTTTACTTTTGATGTGAGCAAAAGAAACGATAGTCTATTGGTCTATTTAAAAAATGGATCTGAGAAAATTCTTCTGGATGAAGTTTCCATTTTTGGCGATTCGGTAAAAATGATACTCCATATTTTCGATGCTGAGCTTCGCGCTAAAATCGATGGCAATAGTTTGAAAGGAACATTTGTTAAAAATTATGCACCACAAGCGAATCAACCATTCTCAGCAACCTTTGGCGAGGATTTTCGCTTCGCAAAAAATACACAAGAGAAGACAACCGACTACTCGGGTAAATATCAAATCGAATTTAAAACACCAAAAGGAAAAATAATTCCCTCTGTTGGAATATTCGAACAAGATGGCAATCACCTCACAGGAAGTTTTCTCACACCCACAGGCGACTACCGTTTTCTTGAAGGAAATGTTGTTGATGGCAAATTAATGCTCAGCACTTTTGATGGAAATCACGCATACGTTTTTATCGCCTCAATGGCTGGCGATTCTTTAAAAGGAGATTTCTATGCAGGAAAACTTTCATACGAATCTTTTAAGGGCATCAAAAATGAAAATGCAGTGATGCCCGATGCCGAGGCTCTAACTTATTTGAAAGAAGGATATGACAAAATTGATTTTAAGTTTCCTGATCTCAATCAAAATCTAGTAAGTCCTTCTGACGATCGATTCAAAAATAAAGTATTGATCCTCCAAATTTTTGGAACGTGGTGCCCCAACTGCTTAGACGAAACTAAATTTTTGGTGCCATGGTATAATGAAAACCATGATCGGGGAATAGAAATTCTCGGGCTCGCTTACGAAAGAAAAGATGATTTTGGCTATGCAAGCGAGCGCGTGAAAAAAGCAAAAGAAAAATTGAAAATTCCTTATGACTTTGTCATTGCAGGAGTCAATGATTCAGAAAAAGCTTCTCAAACTTTACCAATGTTGAACAAAGTGCTTGGCTGGCCCACAACTATCATCATTGGCAAAGATGGGAAGGTGAAATATATACACACCGGTTTCGAAGGCCCTGGAACTGGCGTTTATTACGAACAATTCAAGGAACGATTCAATCAAATCATCAATTCTTGCCTGGCTGAGAAAATTTGATGAAGAGGAACTTTCTTTAGTTAATTTTGCTTCTCGAAATAACGCAAGCCTTAACCTTGCCGAAAAGATGAAAAGAGTAGTAGTAGGCCTATCTGGCGGTGTAGATTCAAGTGTAACCGCTTATTTACTTAAAGAACAAGGTTACGAAGTGATCGGAATGTTCATGAAAAACTGGCATGACGATTCTGTAACTATCAGCAACGAGTGTCCTTGGCTCGATGACAGCAATGATGCGATGATCGTGGCCCAACATCTAGGGATTCCATTTCAAGCAATTGATCTCAGCAAAGAATATAAAGAACGAATCGTTGACTACATGTTTGCTGAATATAAAGCCGGCAGAACACCCAATCCGGACATTCTTTGCAACCGCGAAATCAAGTTTGATATTTTCTTAAATGCCGCAGTAAAACTTGGAGCCGACTACGTGGCTACAGGTCATTATGCAAGAAAAGCTGAGGTAGAAGTAAACGGCAAAAAAATCTATCAACTACTTGCAGGAAAAGATCCGAATAAAGATCAAAGTTATTTTTTGTGTCAGCTCACACAAACGCAGCTTTCAAAAGCTTTATTTCCAATAGGCGAACTGTTAAAGCCTGAAGTTAGAGCCATTGCAAAAAAAGCTGGGCTGGCCACTGCAGAGAAAAAAGATTCGCAAGGTTTGTGCTTCATCGGAAAAGTGCACCTGCCCGATTTTTTACAACAACGACTCGAACCAAAAAAAGGAAAAGTAGTAGAGGTACTAGCTAACTCTCCTGTTTTCAAAAATGGTTTTGCCGTTGATGATCTTGTTGGGCAAACAAATCCTTATTCTCTTCTACCCGAAAGCGGAAAAGTTGTAGGAGAACATAATGGCGCGCATTTCTATACCATCGGCCAACGCAGAGGTTTAAACCTTGGCGGATTTGAAAAACCAATATTTGTTATTGGTACTGACGCAGAGAAGAATATTATTTACGCTGGCATGGGAGAAGATCATCCAGGCCTTTATAGAAAGGGTCTATTTATTCCGATTCAAGATGAGCATTGGGTGCGTGAGGATTTAAAATTGAAAGCTGGGGAATCAAAAACATTCAAGGCACGCATTCGTTATCGCCAACCGTTGGAAGTTTGTACGTTGCATCAAAAAGAGAATGGCGTCTACATTATTTTTGATCGACTACAACGAGGCGTAACTCCTGGTCAATTCGCAGCTTGGTATGATGGCGAAGAATTGATTGGATCAGGAGTAATTCACTAGTCAAGTTTAAGGTAAGGTTTCATTTTGTTGAACTTCGCTTCATCAATGAGTGCGATTTTTTTCAAATCATTCACATTCTGAAACTTGCCGTGTTGAAATCGATAAGCAGCGATTGCTTTTGCAACTTTGTATTTTATATAAGGATGCGCTCCAATTTCTTTTTCCGAAGCTGAATTAA
Source organism: Cyclobacteriaceae bacterium (assembly GCA_049840975.1). Lineage (GTDB taxonomy): Bacteria > Bacteroidota > Bacteroidia > Cytophagales > Cyclobacteriaceae > ELB16-189. The sequence continues at coordinate 14,637 of JASGIR010000103.1, forward strand.
TATTGATTTGTTTGGGTTGAAAATTTTCCGTGATAAATGATTTTGATTTCAATTCATCAATTACAACTGAGTCAAGTCCGTAAACCTCTTTCAATTGCACAGTGGCAACAAATCCGCCAAGTTTTTCTCGATAAGTAACAATTCTCGCTGAAAGCTTCGCGCCTATTCCGTACACTTTTATCAACTGAGAAGAGTCGGCTGTGTTCAAATCGAATTTCTGAAAAGCAGTAGAGGTTTTAACTGATGGTTTTGTTTCCTTCTCTTTTGATGGTTTGTTTTCAGAAGCAATATTCTCCGGCAATTGAATAAATGGAATCAGTTTTAAATAAAACGAAGAATCAATTCCATAGACTTTTAGTAAATCTTTCTTAACCAAGAATTTTCCTCCTTTCGCTCGGTAGTTCACAATTCGACCAGCAACTTTCTCTTCAAATCCTAGTTGAATAAATTCATTTCTTGAAGCTAAGTTCGGATTGAACGAAAATAATTTTGACTCCGTCTTTATTTTCAAAACAGAATCCGCTTTCTCCCATTGCATTGTTGCATTCACGCTGTCGAGTCGTTTTGTTTCTTTGGAGAAATCACGAGGCTGTTTCACAAACCAATATCGATAGATCGGCTCGGAAAAAATGAGAACAAACATTAGTGGGAGACAAAATCACGAACGCATTCGTCTCTCTTCTTGAGAAACCGAAGAAGTTCTTAATCCAATTAATAATTTTCACAATATGAACATCTTGTTTTGATCAAGGCAACCACTGAGCTTTCGATAAACATTTTTTATTGCCTCTTCTGAATAATGACCATCAAGGGCTTTTAAAATTCTATCGGAAAGGGTTCCCTGCTCGAGAATGATGTTGAGTTGAGGTCTCTCCCATTGCTCAAGTGAAGGATTTATTTTGATGAGTTTCTTTAAAATACTTTTCCATAAATCTACTGCGCTTTTCGGTTTCGACTCACTGAAAATCCGCAAGTAGTCTACATCACCGATCATGGTGAGCTGTCCGCGCACAATACTTTCATTAAAAATCGGAACGAGTGTTTCTGTTTTCACTTTCATCTGCTGATCCAGCCCAACAAATTTTTCGTTTACTAAGGCCTTAATCAACTCTATCACCAATGTGATAATCGACATATCTGCAGCGGGACATTCCTGAATATCCATAATGCGTATTTCAATTGATCCGCGATCAAACCGAGGAATGGCTCCTCTCGAATTCACCCAAATTGGATCAAGAATATTTTCAGAATCGTAAGGGGCGATGTCCGTTTTTATTTTTTCGTAAACCTCATGAAGATAATTTCTCTTCGAAAAAACAGGCTCCGGAATCACGCGACCCGTGATCGATGGAATTTTTGCTTGATTGCTTTTATAAAATTCTAATCGTGTATCTAGTTTCCCTGAAAATCTCCCATCAAGAATGGGTGAACTTGCACAAAGCGCTGGCAACAGTGGCAGCACAATTCTTATAGCAGCATGCAGTTTTGCGAATTCTTCATCGTCATAGAATGGCAAATTCAAATGCGTGCTTTGCAGATTACTCCAGCCATGTCCTTTGCTATTAAATATCTTATCGTAAAGAGCATAAACTTCATTGCTGTCGTGAGGCCACAATTTTGTTTCTGTCAGTGGATTCATCAATGGATGTGCCGCAGTTGGCAAAAGCATCGCGTTCCATTGACTAAGGATTGCATTAATTTTTTTTACATTATCGGCAAATCCATTTTCAAGGGCACTAAAATTAAGCTCGGGTTTTGTGGATTTCATTTCAATGACGTGCACCACAAGTTCATTGCTCCACGTCACAATTCCATTTTCAAAGTCGCTTCCGTACTCACCCAATTCATGTTTGAGCAATTCATCTGTAATTGACTTCACAGACAAAGTCTCTTTATCTACAATCATATATTCAAGCTCAATTCCGAATGCTTGAAACAAATGAAGTCGTGATGGCTGGCTCATTTTTCCGCTTTAATTTTATCTAAGAAAACTTCCATGATAATTTCGTAAAGTTTGTCTTTCAAAATTTTATCCTCAATTCCTGCATCAATATTTGGATTATCATTAATCTCGATCACATAGAACTTCCCGTCTACTTCTTTCATATCCACTCCATAAAGTCCGTTGCCAATTAAAGCAGTCGCTTTCAAGGCCGTTTTTAATAGGCCTGCTGGAGCTTGATCTACCGGAATACACTCCACTTCTCCTTCCCTTGATTTTTGTTTGTTAGCACTCCAATTTAATATCTGCCAATGTTTGGCGGCCATGAAATATTTGCACACGTAAATCACCTGATTGTTGATCACGCCAACACGCCAATCAAACGAAGTCGGCAAGAATTCTTGGGCAACCAACAAGTCTGATTTCTCAAACATGGTTTCACGCATCTTTTTAAACTCTTCTTTTGAGTTAATCTTATGAACGCCTTTTGAAAATGCTCCATCGGGTTGCTTGAGAATAAAAGGAAATGTCATTCTCTGAGCAACGGTATCACAATTTTCTTCAGAAATCACAATTGATTTTGGTGTCAATATTTTGTGAGAGTTTAAGAGCTCAAACAAATAAACTTTATTCGTGCATTTTAGAATCGAATCAGGATCATCAATTACTGCAAGACCAAGCGACTGTGCTTTTTTTGCAAACCGAAAAGTATGATGATTCACATTGGTTGTCTCACGAATGAAAAGCGCATCATACTGGATCAATTTATCAATATCATTTTTCGTAATGAATTCAGTATTGAAACCAGATTCAACCGCTGCTTTATAAAATCTTTTTAGAGCACGTTCATCCGATGGCGGATTATCATCTTCTGAATTGGTAAGAATAGCCAAATCATATTTCTTTTTATCAGGACGATAATCACGCTTTCTCAATAAATATTTTTCCAATGATGTTACAAGCAATGGTTTATCAACATCTGGAACTTCATTTAAGTTGATAGGGCGAATGCTTTGCAATACCCATTTATTCTTTTTGGAGAATACAGCTCTCAAGGAAGGCGCTTGCACCATTTGAAAAAGTTGTTGCGCCAACTTGTTCAGATTTTCTGATTGTGTTGTCCCAAAATAAATATTGAACTCTACGCGATCATAAGGTTCGCTTTTGAAAGTATTTTGAATCAACATATCAAAATCAAGCGAATCTTCACGAAGAATGGAAGGGAAACGCAAATCCTGAATGGTTGAAACTTCAGGCAGTACTTTGTGACCGCGAGCTTCCGCCAACAATGAAACATAATAACCTTCACTCTGATATTGATACGACTTACACAAGTTGAGCAACTTCACATTTTTCATTTCCTGATATAGCTCGCCAGAAATGTATTCATCGGCCGAAACTATCTCAACTTCTTCAAGCTGGAAATTCCAAGTCTTTGGCTTCTCAACGATGATTAGTTTTGGCATGCGTGAATTTGAAGGTTACCTATGGATTGAAAATAAATCAAAACATGAATTTTATTTTCGGCCTATTTTGGTTCAATGACTAGTAGGTTGGCATCGTATGTAACAATTCCGAGCATGATGCTATTGATAAGCCTATCGAAAGTTACACTATAATATTGACTCTTTAGCGGATTGGGGTTCATCGGATCGGCCAGATAAACCATACCACTAGACTCATCAAATCCATTGATGATAACAAAATGACCAACAGGTTCGCCTCGAATGCTATCAAACTTGTTGTTGATCGCTATTTCACGCTGCGTTCCATAAAGATATGTCGCACTTAATCCAGTTAGAATGGGAACAGATTGTTTGAGGTATTTTTTAATCAGTCTCTCGTCCAATTCTGTTTGAAATATTTTTCCACCACCTTCTAAAAATTTGATATACGCTTTTGATGCCACTTGAAGACGCTTACTCTTAAACTTATAACGCATCTGTTTTTTCAGATTTTGAATCATCTTGGCAGATGAAAGCGAAAACCATGTTGGATCAAACACATTCAAGTTGTAGGTATAAATGTGCGCTTTGTAACCGCGCTTGAGGGCATGGTTGCCAAGCATCACCGCGAGCGTTCCCCCTGCTTTCAAACTCTTTACTTCGCTGATTACTTCCTTCAGAGCTATTTCATCATTATAATATTGGTACAACGCATGCAGACAAGTTGGGCCACAGGTAATGTCATCAGGTTGAGCCTTGATGTCGAAGTTCAGAAAAAGTGAGGTGCTGTTCGGATTCTATCGTGTTTCCCTATTAACCTTAGCAATACCAACCGAACCAAGTAGTATACA
>JASGIR010000104.1:0-9831 GCA_049840975.1 Cyclobacteriaceae bacterium
AAGGTTAATAGGGAAACACGATAGAATCCGAACAGCACCTAAAAACCGACCTAATTGAATTCCTGATCCCACTGACCATTTTTGTTACAGCTGTTTCCAATCTCTTCCGAAAAGAGGAATCCATAGGTAAGAAAAATGTGCAAATCAATTATGTTTTCGCATTGTTTTTTGGCCTTATTCACGGCATGGGTTTTTCTAATTATTTGAGGGCTTTGCTAGGAAAAAGCCACAATATCCTGTCACCCTTATTGGCCTTTAATCTGGGGCTGGAATTGGGTCAAATAATAGTTGTAACCATTTTTCTTGTAATCAGTTATATTTTGGTTGATTTGGTAAATGTGCAGCGCAGAGATTGGAAGATGGTGTTGTCTTCCGCCATCGCTGGAATTGCATTTATTTTAATGAAAGACCGAATATTCTTTTAATCCACTAAACCTTTTTTTAAACCATCATGAGAAAATTATTACTAGTTCTTTTTTTGGCCGGTGCTTTTTGTGCTGTAGCACAAGATCAAAAGCCCGAGCAAAAGGATGCCATCCAATGGAAAGGCAAGTTTGAGCAACTCGATCAAATGTTGCCGACACCTAATGAATACAGAACCGGCTCAGGGGCACCTGGACCAAAATACTGGCAACAGCAAGCTGATTATGAAATCACAGCTGAACTAAATGATGCAAATCAAACTATCACGGGAAGCGAAACAATCACTTACTCGAACAATTCACCAGATGGGTTGAAGTATCTATGGCTGCAATTGGATCAAAATATTTTCGATAAGGACAACAACACAAGCAAATCATCGACTGGTGCGTTGAGGGATTCATCTGCGACAAAACAAATCGCTGGTCAAGTTGGCGCCTTTGATTTAGATGGTGGTTATAAAATCAAATCGGTAAAAGATGCTACTGGCAAGGACTTAAAATACACTATCAACAAAACGATGATGCGTATTGATTTGCCTCAGACATTGAAAGCTGGTGGAAAATATACTTTCAAAGTTGAGTGGTCATACAATGTCCTTGATAGGAATATTGCTGGCGGCCGTAGTGGTTATGAATTCTTCCCAGATGACAACAACTATGTTTACACAATCGCGCAATGGTTCCCACGCATGTGTGTTTATGACGATGTAGTGGGCTGGCAAAATAAACAATTCCTTGGCCGCGGAGAATTTGCGCTTGCATTTGGAAATTATAAAGTAAACATCACTGTTCCAGCAGATCATATCATAGGTGCAACAGGAACAGTGAAAAACCCACAACAAGTTTTAACAGCAGCTCAGTTGGCTCGTTATGAAAAAGCGAAAACAACTTATGACAAGCCAGTTATAATCTGTACACAAGATGAAGCAATCGTGAGAGAAAACAAAGTCAAGCGAGAAGAAAACTTGGGTTTTTGAAGCAACCAATGTTCGTGATTTTGCTTTCGCTACTTCACGTAAATTTATTTGGGATGCGATGGCTGTGAAGATTGCAAACAGCTCTCCATTGGCAATGTCGTTCTATCCTAAAGAAGGGAAATCCGCTTTGGGAAAAAGAATCAACAATTGCTGTGAAAAACACAATTGAAGTCTATTCAAAATATACCGTTGACTATCCTTACCCTCAAGCAACTTCGGTACATGCTGCTAGCATTGGAATGGAATATCCTATGATCTGTTTCAACTTCGGGCGCCCGAAGAAAGATGGAACCTATGACAATCAGTTGCTGCAAGGAATGCTTGGTGTTGTTATTCATGAAGTTGGCCACAATTTCTTCCCGATGATCATCAACAACGATGAACGCCAAACTACTTGGATGGATGAAGGGATTAACAGTTTTGTTCAGCTGCTTACAGAATTAGAGCGTTATCCAAATTTGGATTTCACTTGAGGCAAACCCGCAGGACTTGTTCCTTATATGAAAGGTGATAAAACAAGAATGCGCCCATTGATGACTAACTCAGAACAAATCATCATGTTTGGCCCAGAACAATATCAAAAAGCTGCAACAGCATTGTTTATTCTTCGTGAGACTGTAATGGGGCATGATTTGTTTGATAAATCTTTCAAAGAATATGCACAGCGCTGGGCTTTCAGACATCCCAAACCAGCTGACTTCTTCCGTACGATGGAAGACGCGTCAGCAGTGGATTTGGATTGGTTCTGGAGAGGATGGTTCTACACAACAGACAATGTTGATATGTCGCTCGACAAAGTGAAGTGGTATAAATTACGCACAGCGCAAACGAACCTCGAAGGCAAAGACAAAAATGTAGTTGCTGGCGATTTGGGTAATTCAAAAGATGATAAAAATGCTCCGGATGATTTCAGCAAAGGACCAAACTATTTCAGTGTAATTCCCACCGACAAGAGATTCTACGGTGAATTCCAAAATACAATTGATGACAAAGCTGTAGTTACAAAACTTGAAAACAAAAATTTCTACGAAATCACCTTCTCAAACAAAGGCGGTCTTGTAATGCCAGTAATTATCGAATGGACTTACAAAGACGGGACTAAAGAAACAGAAAGAATTCCTGCAGAAATTTGGCGCATCAATGAAACTAAAGTGACCAAAGTCTTTGCAAAAGATAAAGAAGTGGCAAGCGTTTCATTGGATCCACAAAAAGAAACAGCAGACATTAGCATTGACGACAACGTATTTCCACGTGTTGCTCAGCCATCGAAGTTCGATGAGATGAAAAAAAAGACGAACTAATCAATTAATTTCGAGCCTCTGAGTCTTTCTCAGAGGCTTATTATTTCTAAACTAAACACAATGAAAAATTTCCTTCTACTTATCCTCACGGTTTTGTCCATCTCAGCGATGGCACAAGATATCAAGTGGGCTGGCAAGTTTGAACAATTGGATCAAATGTTGCCAACGCCAAACACGTACCGATCTGCATCAGGAGCGCCTGGTCCAAATTATTGGCAACAACGAGCGGACTATGACATCGATGTTGAACTAAATGATGAAACACAGCTCGTTACCGGAAAGGAAACGATTACATATTACAACAACGCACCAGAGCCAATGAAATACCTATGGCTTCAGTTGGATCAAAATAATCTTTCCGATGGAAACATGACCGACAAAACGAAAACGAATAGCGTTCGTGACTCTGTGCCAGCGCGTTGGTTTCCCTTGTCAAGCACCACTTATGATTATCAAGGTGGTTTTAAGATTAAATCGGTAAAAGATGCTGCAGGCAAAGATCTTTCGTTCCTCATTAACTATACAATGATGCGTGTTGATTTGCCAGTCGCAATGAAGACGGGCGAAAAATTCACATTCAAAATTGAATGGAGCTATGTTGAAAAAGATAGGATGAAATTTGGCGAACGTGGTGGTTATGAATATTTCCCTGAAGATGGAAACTATTTGTACACGGAAGCGCAGTGGTTCCCTCGCATGTGCGTATTCGATGATTATGAAGGATGGCAAAACAAACAATTCCTTGGACAAGGCGAGTTTGCTTTAACCTTTGGAAATTATCGTGTACGAATCACCGTTCCTTCAGATCACGTGGTAGGCGCAAGCGGTGTTTTGCAAAATGCAAAAATGGTATTGACTCCAGCGCAGTTTGAGCGCTTTGAATTAGCGAAGAAAACTTTTGATAAACCTGTTGTAATAGTTACGCAAGAAGAAGCCGTTGCAAAGGAAAAAGGAGAACATTCAAAGAAGAAAAGCACCTGGGATTTTTATGCAGAAAACGTTCGTGACTTTGCTTTCGCAACCTCACGTAAATTTATCTGGGATGCAATGGCTGTAAAAGCAGGAGACAAAACTCCTTTGGCTGAGTCACTTTATCCAAAAGAAGGAAATCCATTGTGGGGAAAAGAGTCTACAATGGCAATCAAGAACACGCTAGAGATTTATTCACAACGTACTCTTGACTATCCTTATCCGGTTGCATATTCAGTTCACACCGCAAATCAAGGAATGGAGTATCCAATGATCTGTTTCAATGGTGGACGTCCTAAAGCTGATGGCACTTTTTCTCAAGGAACTTATGAAGGAATGGTTGGTGTGATTATTCACGAAGTGGGCCACAACTTTTTCCCGATGATTGTAAACTCAGATGAGCGTCAATGGAGCTGGATGGACGAAGGTTTGAATTCATTCTTAGAGCGCGAAACAAAACGTGAACGTTATCCAAACGTGAACATCTCATGGGGCTCTCCAAAAGGAATGGTTCGCTACATGAAAGGCGACAAAAATAAAATGCGCCCAATCATGTGGGATTCAGATAACATCCCTGGTGGCGACTTCGGACCTAATGCTTATGGTAAACCTTCAGCAGCTCTTACAGCACTTCGTGAAACTGTGATGGGACCTGAATTGTTCGACAAAGCTTTCAAAGAATATGCTCAACGCTGGGCGTTTAAACAACCTAAGCCTGCTGATTTCTTTCGTTCTATGGAAGATGCTTCAGCCGTTGATTTGGATTGGTTCTGGCGTGGATGGTTCTACACAGTAGATAATGTTGACGTAGAACTTGATGAAGTGAAATGGTTCAAAGTAAAATCTGAACAGAAGAATTTAGAAAACAAAGACGTAAAAGTAGCACAAGGTGATCTTTCGGCTTCAGCCAAGACAAAAGCAAAAGCTACAGACTTTAGCCAAGGAGCTCAGGAAATTACTGTGATTGATACGCCTGATAGATTCTACGGTGAATTCAAAAATAAGATCAACGATGCTGATGTTAGAAAGAAGTTGGTTGGAAAGAATTTCTATGAATTGACTTTGAAAAATAAAGGCGGATTAGTTACACCAGTGATCATCGAATGGACTTTTGCTGACGGAACTAAAGAAATTGAAAAGATCCCAGCTGAAATTTGGCGCATTAATGAAAACGAAGTGAAGAAAGTTTTCATGAAAGAAAAAGAAGTTACAAACATTGTTATCGATCCTAACAATGACATGGCCGATACAAATTTGGCTGATAACGTCTTCCCTAAAAAAGCAGCACCAACTGAAAGCAAATTCGATCAGATGAAGAAGAACTAATTTCTTTCTTATAAATGAACTAAAAAGAGGCCTTAGGGCCTCTTTTTTTTGAGTTACCAACTTTAGCTTTATTGAATTAATTTTGGCAACACACAAACCTAAACGACTATCGTTCGTCTACTTTTCTATACTGCCATTTCCTTTCTAATTTCTTTTCTCACTTTTCCTGTGCTGATAAAATTATTGACGCAATGGAAATTGTTTGATTCGCCAGGACTTCATAAAATCCACTCTAACTACAAACCTTCGATAGGTGGAGTAGCTGTATTGTTGGGAGCAAGCTTTTCATTGTTGTTAGGACTTCCACTTGTTGAGTGGACAACTCACAAGTATTTCTTTATTTCGTGTTCGTTGATGGCTCTCATTGGCTTGCGCGATGATGTACTTGCCCTCACACCAAAGCAAAAACTATATAGTCAGTTCTTGCCTGTCTTGTTATTGGTTTTTCTTAATCGGACGACCCTTAATTCTACCTATGGTTTGATTGACCTACCACAAGTTCCGGATGTTGTGGTCTGGACAATAACTGTGCTCACCTTTATTATTTTGACCAATGCTTATAATTTAATCGATGGCTTGGATGGTCTCGCAGGTTCAGTAGGGATTATTGGGTTAACAACTTTTGGCATTTGGTTTCATTTTATTGGCGACAGTACCATTAGTTTGATTTCGCTCACTTTTGCTGGCGCTCTTTTGGCTTTTTTATTTTTCAATTGGCAGCCATCTAAAATTTTTATGGGTGATACGGGAGCCCTGATGATTGGGCTAATGCTTTCCTATTTGGCAATCCTATTCATTAATACCAACTATAACTTGCCCAATGAAAGCGAATTCAAACTACATGCGTCCATTGGAACGGCAATTTGTGTGGTCATAATCCCGGTGTTTGACACCCTCAGAGTGATAATCCTACGCCTTAGACAAGGGCTTTCTCCTTTCCATGCCGATCGAAATCACCTTCATCATCAGTTTATAAATCTTGGATTCAGCCACTCGTCAGCTGTTCTCATAATTGCAGGCATCAATATTTTTATGATTGGCCTAGCTTGGTTCTTACGGAAACAAAATGATATGCTAATTTTGGGTATTGTAATTGTGCTTTGTTTGATCATCAACTTTGTGTTGAAACGTGCACAGCAGAACAGAAATATTCCCAATGGAGCAGAAAATAAAATCGATTGAAGCAGAGGTAAATTCTACCGCGATTTCTTCCAAAGAAACTCTTGAAAATTTCCGACTAAAATTCATCAGTAAAAAAGGGTTAATTCCATCCTTGTTTGATGACCTCAAACAGGCGCCAGCTGAAGAGAAAAAGAAGGTGGGCAAGTTGTTGAATGATTTAAAACAACTAGCTGAAAGCAAATTCAAAACTTCACAAGAAGAATTAGAGAACGCGACTCCTGAGTCAGCTGTCAATTTAGATCTGTCTTTGCCTGTAGTTCCTAACAAATTGGGAAATCAGCATCCGCTCAGCTTGACGCGATATCGGATTATTGAAGTATTCGAGAAGTTGGGATTTAACTTAGCCGATGGCCCTGAGATTGAAGATGATTGGCATAATTTCACAGCTCTGAATTTCCCTCCTAACCATCCGGCTAGGGAAATGCAGGATACTTTTTTTATTGAAAAAAATCCGGACGTTCTTTTACGTACGCACACGTCAAATGTTCAAATACGTTTGATGAAACAACAAAAGCCTCCGATTCGATCAATCATGCCAGGTCGCGTGTATAGAAACGAAGCCATCTCCGCTCGGGCACATTGTTTTTTTCATCAGGTGGAAGGACTATATGTTGATAAAAATGTTGGCTTTGCTGACTTGAAGCAAACGCTTTATCATTTTGCTCAAGAATTGTATGGCAAGGATATAAAAATTAGATACCGCCCTTCTTTTTTCCCATTCACTGAACCAAGTGCTGAGATTGATATTTCGTGTCTCATTTGTAAAGGAAAAGGCTGTAATATCTGTAAGCATAGTGGCTGGGTAGAAATTGCTGGATCAGGAATGGTGCACCCCAGTGTGTTGAAAAATTGCGGCATCGATCCTGAAGAATATACGGGCTTTGCATTTGGAATGGGTATAGAACGTGTTACACAATTACTTTTTCAAGTGAATGATTTGCGTCTATATTCTGAAAATGATATTCGGTTCTTGAAGCAATTCAAACCTGTGATGTAATGCCTCCAATTCAAACTGTTGGTGTAGTCGGTGCAGGCTCAATGGGACAAGGAATCGCTCAAGCTTGCGCAAGTGCTGGCTACGAAGTTTTACTTTGTGATGTCAATCCAGAGATTATTCAAAAAGCGATTTTAAGTATTGAAAAAAATTTTGATCAAGCTATTGCAAAAGGAAAATCGACTGAAGAAAAAAAACGTGAAACTCTTTCCAAGATAAAAAACACTTCGCCAGAACAACTCAAGGCAGATTTAATAATTGAAGCTGTAGTTGAAAAAGTAGAACTCAAGCAAAAAATTTTTTCTGACCTAGAATCGATAAATAAAGAGGATACAATTTTTGCTTCAAACACATCATCGCTTTCTATCACAAAAATTGGATCGAAATTAAAACATCAGGACCGTTTTCTTGGATTGCATTTTTTCAATCCCGCTCATTTGATGAAACTAGTTGAAGTTATAGCCGGAGAGAAAACCAGCGCAAGTCTGATTCCAGAAATGCTGGTTTTTGTAAAGTCGATTGATAAAATTCCTGTAACTGTAAAAGATTCTCCCGGGTTCATCGTTAACCGAGTAGCTCGTCATTATTATTTAGAATCGTTGAAATTGCTTGATGAGAATGCTGCGGACATTGGCACGATTGATGCCTTAACAAAATCGGCTGGCTTTAAATTGGGTCCTTTTGAGTTAATGGATTTGATAGGCAACGACATTAACTTCGAAGTAAGCAGACAAATGTATGAAGCCTTTGGTGAGGTAAAAAGATTTAAACCCAGTCATATTCAGGAGGAAAAAGTAAGAACAGGACAACTTGGAAGAAAAACAGGCAAAGGATATTATAGCTATGAAAAAAAATAAATTGACCTTCCTTATTTTCGGTTTGAGCCTTATCTCATTTGGAGCTTACTCGCAGGCTGCATTCCCAACAATAACGATAAACCTTGCCTATCCACAATATCAAAAACTAAAACTTGATGGAGGTTCAATTTATATTGAAGGGTCAGGAATGAAAGGGATTATTTTACATCGGGCAAGTGAAAATCAATACATCGCATACGAGCGCGCATGCCCACATGATCCATACACAAGTGCGGTTCAAATAGATGGATCTACACTGTACATGATTGACAGAACTTGTAAATCCACTTTTAATTTTTCTGATGGGCAACCGTCAGGTGGTCCTGCCCAACGCGCTTTAATTCAATATCGCGTTGAGCAAGACGGAAATGTTTTAAAAATCTCTGACGAAGTAATTAACTGATTATTTCAAGTTGCGAAGCGCGCTGTGCTTTTTACTGTAAGTGAAATAGATCACCAGGCCAATCACTAACCAAACAGCAGCAACAATTTGAGTCATTGGATCAAGTCCAATAATAAGCGAAACACAAACAAGTATTCCAAGAATTGGCACTAACGGAACCAAAGGCGTGCGGAAAGGTCTTTCTGTATTCGGATCTGTTTTTCTCATAACCATGATGCCTAAGCATACTAATGCAAATGCAAATAAAGTGCCTATGCTTGTCAAATCACCGGTTACACTTTCAGGAACAAATCCAGCAATTGCTCCGGTGAACACCAATAAAATCAAATTTGATTTGTATGGGGTTTTGAAAGAGCTATGTAAGTCAGAAAAAATTCTAGGAATAAGTCTGTCGTTGGACATCGAGAAGAATACACGAGACTGTCCAAATAGCATAGCAAGGATCACCGCAGAAAACCCAATCAAAATTGAGGCACTCACCATAGTAGCCATCCATCCGTAGCCTGGCATATATTGCTGAATTGCATAAGCAACTGAAGCCTCTTTTCCTTCTTTGATGAAATCAGTAAAAGGAGCTACACCTGTCAACACATGCGAGAATAAAATATAAAGTACAGTACAGATAGCAAGTGAGCCGAGGATACCAATTGGCATATCGCGCTTAGGATTTTTAGTTTCCTGAGCCGCTGTTGATACGGCATCAAAACCAATGAAGGCAAAGAACACAATACCAGCACCGCGCAGCACGCCAAAAAATCCGTGATTAAACAGTGGGGCATAAGAATGAGTTTCGCCATTAGCTGCTACAACATCAGGGGCATCAGCTGGGATGAAGAATGGAACGTAATTGTTTGGGTTAATAAATTTCCAACCAAGCGCTATGAAAATCAATACGATTGAAACTTTAACAACAACAATAATTGCATTTACAAATGCAGATTCTTGCGTTCCTTTAATCAAGATCAATGTAATAATAGTAAGAATGAAAAGAGCTGGTACGTTTAGAATACCATACACTCCATCGGCTGTGTGCTCTAATGGCGAATGACACCACTCGTACGGTATAGAACCGCCCATTAAATTATTTAGATATTGACTCCACGAAATGGCAACGGTTGCTGCACCTAATGCATACTCTAAAATCAAAGACCAACCAATTGCCCAAGCAACGAGTTCTCCAAGTGTTGCATAAGCGTAAGTGTAAGCACTTCCTGCAACAGGAATCATCGAAGCAAATTCAGCATAGCACAATCCTGCGAATGCGCAACCGACAGCTGCAATAATGAACGAAACCACGACAGCAGGACCTGCAGCCTGCCCAGCAGCAGCAGCGGTACGAACAAAAAGTCCTGCACCAATAATTGCTCCAACGCCAAGAGCAACTAGATTACCAGCTCCTA
>JASGIR010000105.1:0-17390 GCA_049840975.1 Cyclobacteriaceae bacterium
TTTCAACGTAGCTGAGCATTTTACTAACGCAGTCGATTATGCTCATGGCAAAGTGATTGATTCATCAATTGTCACAAAATCTAGAACAGGAAATTTCTTCTTAATGGTGGAAGGTCAGCTTCAGGACGGAATAGAAGCCTATGAAGATGCTTTGCAAAAAGCTGAAGCATTACGTGCGAGTATTAAAGCTGAAGAATAACAGCCAGTACCTGATATTGAGTATGGAGAAATTTCTTCTTGCAGGATACCAAACTCAGAGATTGATCTTCCGTAAGATTCAAGAATCAGATTATAAAGAGTGGCTGGAATTCTTTAGAGATACTCAGACATCTATTCATTGGATTGAAGAAAAAGAATCGCCTGAACAGGAGTGCGAGAAGTGGTACAAAAAGCAATTTTCTAGGTACGCGAATGACAAAGGAGGGATGAATGCTTTAATTGAGAAGCAAAGTGGGAAGTTGGTGGGACACTGTGGTCTGTTGGTTCAAACAGTTGATGAGATAACAGAATTAGAGATTGGATATTCGTTGCTTCCTAAATTCTGGAACAAAGGATATGCATCAGAAGCAGCACGACTTTGCCGCAATTCTGCCTTCGAGAATCAGTTGTCAGACTCTTTGATATCGATCATCAGCGTTACAAACATACCTTCAGAAAAAGTGGCCATTAAAAACGGGATGAAGATTGACAAATCTACCGTGTATAACGGGAACAAAGTGAATATTTTCCGCGTTCGATATGACGAATGGTCAAAATTACCAGTCATCTAATTTTATTATTTGACCAACTCTTTTTCATATAAATTTGAGTTATAAACCCATCGTCATGAAAACAGTTATACTTTTATTATCTATGCTAGTAGGCTCATCTTCTTTGTATGATCTAAAAATGAATTCCCTTGAAGGAAAAGAAATTGACTTTTCGCAATACAAAGGCAAAACATTGTTGATCGTTAATGTTGCATCAAAATGTGGATACACACCGCAATACACAGACTTGCAAAAGTTGCATGAACTTTATGGAAACAAAGTGACTTTGCTGGGCTTTCCTGCGAATAATTTCGGTGCACAGGAGCCAGGAACAAGCGCAGAAATAAGTGAGTTCTGCAAAAAGAATTACGGAGTTACGTTCCAAATGTTTGAAAAGGTATCTGTGAAAGGAGAAGCCAAAGCTCCTTTATATGCATGGCTCAAAGAAAAAACCGGACAAGAGCCAACTTGGAATTTCTGCAAATACTTAGTGAAACCTGACGGCACGGTTAAGTTCTTCAACTCAAAAGTGAAGCCACTAGACGAACAGATTGTGAGTGAGCTGAAATGAGGTTAGCAAACATCGTTTCTTTTTTAACAGGTATTTTTTCGTCTTCAGTAAAGAGAGAAGTCCCTGGCTCTATCTATGATTTCAAAATGAAAAACCTTGGCGGAAAGGAAGTTGATTTTAGTCAATTCAAGGGTAAGAAGATTTTATTGGTAAATACCGCTTCCAAATGTGGGTTTACGCCCCAATACAAAGGGCTTGAAGAAATCAACAAGAAATTCAGTGAGAGGGTAGCAGTACTAGGTTTTCCAGCAAATAATTTTCTTCATCAAGAACCTGGAAGCAATAAGGAGATAGAAGAATTCTGTGAAATCAATTATGGAGTTTCATTCCCCATGTTCGAAAAAATATCTGTCCGAGGGAAAGACAAGCACCCAATTTATCAGTGGCTCGAGGCAAAGACTGGAAAGAAACCCGATTGGAATTTTGCAAAATATTTAGTGAGTGAGGATGGAACTGATGTGACGTTCTTTAGTGCGGGCACACCTCCAGAAAGTAAGAAAATAATTGATAAACTTGCAGGGTAATTGACTCATAATGAATATTAAAGTTTGGCTTTCAGCCTTTAGGCTGCGTACCCTTCCACTCTCACTTTCTTGTATTGGTATGGGAGGTTTTCTTGCGGCATCTCAAAATAAATTCAATGGATTGATTTTTTTTCTTTGTTGCAGCACCACTATTTTTTTGCAAATACTTTCAAATCTTTCCAATGACTATGGTGATACTGTGAATGGTGCAGATCATGCCGAACGTGTTGGCCCGCAAAGAGCAGTTCAATCAGGAGCGATTTCTGCTTCGCAAATGAAGAATGCCATTATCATTTTTGTTATGCTTTGCTTAGTTAGCGGATTGACTTTGTTATACACGGCTTTCGGATTTGAACTTAGATCGATTTTATCTTTCCTCGGCCTTGGTGTACTTTCTATTATTGCAGCGATTGCATATACTGTTGGAAGAAAACCTTACGGCTATATTGGTCTAGGTGATCTTTCTGTTTTGATTTTCTTTGGATTGGTAGGAGTGATGGGATCATTGTATTTATTCACTAAGGAATTTTCTTGGCAGTTTGTTTTGCCTTCGCTCAGTTGTGGATTCTTTTCTATTGCAGTGTTAAACATTAATAATATTCGTGACATAGAATCTGATCGCACCGCTGGTAAGTTCTCTATTCCGGTTCGGATAGGTAGAGAAAAAGCGATTCGTTATCACTGGCTACTTTTAATTAGCGGAATTGGTTGTGCGATAGCTTTCGTGGCAATGAATTATTCCTCGCCACTTCAGTTCCTTTTTCTAATTGCCTCACCATTACTTTTTATAAACGGTAAAAAAGTCTCCTCACTTCCATCAGAGCAGCTTGATCCTATGCTGAAGCAAATGGCATTATCAACGCTTTTGTTTGTGATACTCTTTGGGGTTGGCAATATTTTATGACAACAGGGGTATTCCTATTGATTGCTGGCGTTGTAGGCCTTTTCGTAAAAGCTGAGCGATATAATATTAAGAGAAACTCATACACGGGACACCCGCTTCGATGGGCACCTTTTTTAATGATAGTAATTGGAATAACACTGATTATTTCGAATATCATGAAATGATTTAAATCATTTCTCGTTATTACTAAATTGAACTATCTTCAATTTTCAAAATCAACAAATCCTTATGAAAAAAATTCTTATCCCTGTCGATTTTTCAAAAACATCGGCAACAGCATTTGATGTAGCATTTGACATTGCGAAGAAAAGCGGAGCCGAGCTGATTGCGATGAATGTAGTGGAAGAAGTGTCGGCAGAATCTTACCGTATCGCAGGCGAGTGGCACAAGGCGGATTGGGAGGACAGGATTTTTACTTATGAGTTGCTAAAAAAATCTAAAGCCCAACTGGAGAAGCTTGTAAATGACCCTAAGTATGCAGCAGTTAAAATTACGGGTGAGCAACGTGTTGGAAATCCTTACCATGGCATCACGACTATCATTACAGAAAAGAAAGTAGACCTCGTTGTGATGGGTACAAAAGGGCACACCAAAATTGAAGAGATGGTAATTGGAACAAACACGGAGAAAGTTGTTCGCTTTTCTCGTTGCCCTGTGCTGACTGTTCAAAAGAAACCTGCAACAACTGAATTCAAGAATTTAGTTTATGCGACAGCAATGTCTCCAGAAGAGGAAGTGTTTTCACGATTCATCAAGAAGACTCAAGGGATGTATGATTCAACGATTCACTTGGTCAGAATTAATACACCTTCCAATTTCATGCGCGATCAAACGGTGAAAATTGCTATGGAAAAATTCGCAAAGAAGCTCAACTTGAAAAATTATACCATCAATGTATTCAGCGATCACTCAGAAGAAGAAGGTATCATCTATTTTTCTGACAGCATCAATGCTGATATGATTGGTATGGCAACACACGGACGGACCGGTTTTGCACATGTGCTAGCTGGCAGCATTGCTGAAGATGTCGTTGGTCATTCAAAAAGACCGGTGCTTACTTTCGTTGTGAAGCATTAGTATCAGAGATTAATTAGACTTGCAATAAGCCCTGACCTAAAAGTCGGGGCTTATTTTTTAACTTTGCTTTTCGGTGAAGAACTACTATTTCATATTGAGTTTGAATATCTATGCAACGGATGCTGAGATTAAAAGGGCTTATCGCAAACTCGCCTTACAGTTTCACCCAGATAAGAACAATTCACCTGGAGCAGAGGAGATTTTTAAGGAAGTAAACGAGGCTTATGAGTGTTTAGGAGACCCTTTGCGAAAAGCGATTTACGATCAGATGTTGCGAGGAGAACAAGCGACAGTGGAGCAAGAGCCTGAGCCACCGAAACACCGCGATCCTCGCTATCGACCACAACCAAAAGATCAACCAAGACAGCGCAGGCCAACGCACCGAGAAGAGATTCTGTCGATGATGGCGGAAAATCTTCGATATGCTTTAATGGTATCGCGTTTGACCTTATTATTCTCCGTTATCTTAATAGCTGATTACTCATTGCCACCTATAAAATCGGTCACTGAAATAGTCAGTGAAAATATTACAGGGCGTGGATCAGGATTGAAGTTGGAGCTTGATAATGGCCAACAAGTTGGTATCTCTATTAAATCAGCAAGAAATTTACGAGGGGCGACTAAGCTGAATATTTATCGCTCTGCATGGTTCTCTATTCCAATAAGCTTAGAAGACCAACGGACGCATTATATAGCACCCATCAATATATCTATTTATGGAAATTTCATTTTTTGGCCAATACTTTTGCTGCTCTCTTCTTTGGTTGGTACATTTTACTGGAAGGGAGTTGAGTTCAGGTTTAATATAGGAGTAGTGAATTTATTGCTATTCTTGCTTACACTTGTCTTTACGCAAGTCCACAAATTTTAAATGTTATGGCAAAGAAGAATGAATGGAAAAATCGTGAAGGAGTAGTTTACTCTACCAATCAGGATTTCAATTATGAATATGCAGGTGAAAACGAATCTGAAACGGTGCCATCACAACAGCAGAATCTAAAAGTACTTCTTGATAAGAGTGGGAGGGCAGGAAAGCAAGTAACAATCGTTACTGGTTTCATCGGAAAGTCTTCAGACTTAGAAGCACTTACCAAGTTACTAAAGACGAAGTGTGGTGTTGGTGGCTCATCAAAAGAAGGTGAAATTATTTTACAAGGTGACCTAAGAGACAAGGTTGTGCAAGCTCTTGTTAAAGAAGGCTATAAAGCTAAACGAGTAGGATAGGGCATCAGCCCATTTGACTGATGCCTTACTAACTTAGAAACCGTATTCCAAAACCATAAATGTTCCAGGAAGAACTTTTGGCCTAGGGTTTGGATTTTCTGTTGTCGCTGGTGGAGTTTCGCCATATTCAGCTGACGACAAAAATACATGGTGAGTTTTCGGATCAAGCGCTATTGTTTTCGCACCGCGAACTGTTGTAACTGTTTCAACTACTTTAAATTCGTTTGGTGAAATTTCTTTAACTACGGTCATGCTTCCTTCTCCATTTGAGCTGATTGCAAGCTTAAGTGTTTCATCGAAGACAACTCCATCAACACGCTTACCAATAGGTAATTCGGCAACTATTTTTCCGTTGTTAGTATCGATAACCAACATTTTTTCATTGTGACAAACAGTAAATAAGCGTTTGTTTGCTCTATCTATCGCGAGACCTGTTGGCTCTTCACCTGGAGAAATGTTCCATTTGTTTTTAATCGCAAGTGTTTTTGAATCAAATGAAACTATTTCATGAGAATCTTCAAGATTTAGATAGATGGTCCCGTTTTCATCAGACACACCTGCCTCCAATGCTGTACCGCCAACATCCACGGTTCCAACAACTTTTCCTTCTGTAATGTCGATTGCTGTTACGGTTTTGTCGCTGTGATTAAAAGTGAAAACTCGTTTTGAATAATTATCATAAAGCAAAGCATCTGGATTTTTCCCAGTTGGCAATTCGGTGATTGGTTTCAAGGTTTTCAAATCAAAAATTGTGGCGCTATTACTTTTTCCATTGGTGGTAAGACCTCTTCCCGCAGAAGGAACTGCAATTACACCGTGCACGCCTTGTAAGCCAGTAACTGCTCCAATTTTTTCATGCGTTTGTGAGTTCAGGACTTCAGCTTGAGTGCTGTGCGAAATGTACAGCACGTTGTTTTGTGGATCGACACTTAGATAATCCCATCCGCCCTCACCGCCAATTACTGTTTTCTTAATCAAGTGAAGATTTTGTTGTGCGTAAGATATAGACCCAACCAATAGAAAGATGTAAACGAAGCAGGTTTTCATGACAATTGTGGTTTTAAATTCGTTGTGTAAATTTTTCTTAATAAGTCGAATTTGTACAAGCCAAGTGCTTTAAGTTTTCATTAAACTAATTAGCAATTCTGAAGAGATTTGGAATTTTTATGCAATCAATATCCTTGACGAGGAGATAGATTGAAATGATTATGTTGAATATCCCCGACTGTATTGTTATATTTCAATATAACTTAACCTTTAACCTTATGAAAATCTTAAAATCTTCTTTATGCATAATGTTTCTTTGCGCATTGATCAGTTCAAGCTATGGACAAGCTGCCAATAAAGTAACTCTTATGGATGTAGGCTCAGGGATATTCAAACTGATTTATAGAACGACTGGACAGGACAATGTGAAGGTAACGTTGCTTGACAACAGCAACCATACAATCTTTACAGAAACACTTTATAAAACTGGTTCCTTTGCTCGACCTTATAACCTCAACGATGAAGACGGTGGCGACTTTAAAATTGTTGTTGAAGACAAGGATGGTAAAACAGAAAAGAATTTTTCTTATGCCGTGAATAAGGTTGAGAGTAACATTGATGTGAGTAAGATAGCTAATGCTCAAAATAAGTATTTGCTTTCGGTTGAAAACAAAGATGCTGACCAAATTTCTGTCAGGATTTACGACAGTGAGAAGAACCTAATTCATGAACAATCTATCCGTGTCAACGGCAAGTTTAGTGTGGTATATAATCTTGAAAAAGTGAAAGACCGCACTGTTTTTGAAGTAGCTGGCAGCAATGGAGTAGCAAAGACATTTACATTTTAGAAATAAAACCATTAACAATAAAAGCCTTGACATTTCAAGGCTTTTATTGTTTATCAAAGACCCATTTGTTTTTAGAAATAAAAAACCCCAAGGCTTTCACCTTGGGGACTCTCTTTTTGCAAGCAGAGAGGTAAGTTCTTAATAACGATAGTAGTCAGGCTTGAAGGGACCTTTTACTTCAACGCCAATATATTTCGCTTGGTCAGAAGTGAGAGTATCCAGCTCCACACCGATTTTTTTCAAATGCAATTGAGCTACCTTTTCATCTAGATGTTTTGGCAGCATGTAAACTTTGTTTTCGTATTTGTCAGAATTAGTCCAAAGTTCTAATTGTGCAATTGTCTGATTTGAGAATGAATTTGACATCACGAAAGAAGGATGGCCAGTAGCGCAACCTAAGTTGACCAAACGACCTTCAGCAAGAAGGATCACTTGATTTCCATTCTTCAAAGTGTAAATGTCAACTTGAGGTTTGATTGTATCTTTTGAAGCATTTTTGTTCAACCAAGCTACATCGATTTCATTATCGAAGTGACCAATGTTACAAACAATAGCTTTGTCCTTCATTGTTTCGAAGTGACGGCCTAAAACGATACCAAAATTTCCAGTTGCAGTCACGATGATATCAGCGCCCTTTATAGCATCATCCATTTTCTTTACCGCAAATCCGTCCATTGCAGCTTGAAGTGCGCAGATCGGATCGATTTCAGTTACAATTACACGAGCACCAGCACCACGCAAAGATGCTGCTGAGCCTTTTCCTACATCACCGTAACCGGCAACAACAGCAACTTTTCCTGCCATCATCACATCAGTAGCTCTGCGGATTGCATCAACAAGTGATTCTTTGCAACCGTACTTATTATCAAACTTAGATTTAGTTACTGAGTCGTTGATATTGATTGCAGGCAAAGGAAGCTTGCCGTTGTGCATGCGCTCAATCAAGCGGTGAACACCCGTTGTTGTTTCTTCCGAGATTCCTTTGATGCCAGAAACCAATTCAGGGAAACGATCAAGAACCATGTTGGTAAGATCGCCACCATCATCTAAAATCATATTCAAAGGCTTGCCACCTTCAAATGCATGAAGCGTTTGTTCAATACACCAATCAAATTCTTTTTCGTTCATGCCTTTCCAAGCATAAACTGGTATGCCAGCAGCGGCAATTGCTGCAGCAGCGTGATCTTGTGTTGAGAAGATATTGCAAGAACTCCAGCTTACTTCAGCACCAAGTTCTTTTAGCGTTTCAATAAGCACCGCAGTTTGGATGGTCATATGCAAACAACCTGCAATACGTGCTCCTTTGAGTGGTTTTTTTGCTCCGTACTCTTCGCGGAGTGCCATCAACCCAGGCATTTCGGCCTCAGCCAGTTTAATTTCTTTGCGGCCCCAAGCGGCCAGCGACATGTCTTTTACTTTGTAAGCGACTTTCTCAGCAACCATATTCATGTTTTTTGTTTCTTAGAAGATGCAAAGATAATATAAACAGATGAGATGACAGAAGCCATTTTTGAATGAAAATAAGGTCAAGTCATTCCTTTATTTTCATAGCTCACATGGGGTAAAAACGCTCCGAAATTTTTTACCTTCGACAAACACAAACCAAATCATTTTATGGACTTGAATCAAACATCTGCCTTAGTTGAGGACAGCATTCGTGGACTTAAAGTAGACCCTGCACTTTGTCGCGGCCAGAAACCGGGTCAATGGTCGATTATTTATAAAGGCGCAACTGTGTGGATTGATGTCTTCAATTTTCAAGACAACCCAACACGATGGTACTTTCAAGTGATGAGCCCATTAGTTGCGCTACCTGATAAAAACTTAGAAAGCTTTTATCAGAATCTTCTTGAGATCAATCATGGGCTTTATGGATCTTGGATTTGTAAAAAGAATGATTGGACTTACGTGATGTTTTTGCGCGAAGCAGCTGGACTCGACTTAAATGAAATCAATGCAACACTGGATAGAGTTGCTTTCTATAGCAGTGACTGGCAAGGAAAATTAAAATTCAAATTTGAAGGAAGCTGGATTCCTAAACCGACACCAACTGTTTCAGGTTCTTCGGATGGGCCACCAAAACAATAAGCTCAATAGCGAAAAGCCAGTGTCAACGCTGGCTTTTTTTGAATCTATTCCAGAAACTTTCGCGTATTTTGCCGCAAAATCCAATTGGCCGAATGAAAATTTCTTTGATCACTGTTTCCTTTAATTCGGCAGCCACTATTCAAGATACTATTCAATCCGTTCGATCTCAGAATTACAAAGACATTGAATACATCATTGTTGATGGTAACTCGAAGGATAGAACTGTGGATATTATTAAAGCCAATGAAAGTGTCATTACCAAATGGGTAAGTGAACCTGACAAAGGCATTTACGATGCAATGAACAAAGCGTTGAAAATGGTGACGGGCGAAGTGGTTGGGATCTTGAACTCAGATGACTTTTATTCTAACGAAACGATTATATCACAGGTTGCGGAAGTTTTTAATGATTCTTCAGTTGATGCAGTCTTTGGTGATTTAGTTTTTGTTGATCCAGACAATTTGAAAAAAGTACTTAGAACATATTCTTCCGCCCGTTGGAACCCAAAAAAATTTGCGTGGGGATTTATGCCTGCACATCCGACTTTTTTTGTCAAAAGAAAACACTATGAGGCTTTCGGATTATTTAAGACTGACTATAAAATCGCTGCCGATTATGAACTGCTGATTCGGTTTCTTTATGTGCACCATTTGAAATACAAGTATCTTCCATTAACAATGGTGAAAATGAGAAAAGGAGGAGTAAGCTCAAGAAACTTGATGAGTAATGTAATTTTGAATCGGGAGATTATGAGGGGATGTAGAGAGAATGGAGTTTATACAAATGCGCTCATGGTTTACAGTAAATATTTCAAGAAGATATTTGAGTTGCTTGGATGAAAAGGATTTTGATTACAGGTGTTTCAGGTTTTGTCGGCACAAATTTAGTTTCGTACCTACGTGGCAAACCCGAGTATGAATTGTTTGGTCACAGCAGACTAAATGAAGTTTCGAATGTAAAACTCGTTGCAAAAACGGATGCTAGCACGATTGATGAGAATAAAATTGAAACAGTAATACACCTCGCGGGTATCGCTCATGATCTTGGCGGAAAATTCAAAGCTGAGGATTATTATCGAGTAAATTTTGAAGGAACTAAAAATGTGGTTGATGAATTTCTGAAATCGAATGCCACGAAATTTATTTTCGTCAGTTCGATAAAAGCAACAGTCGATACTTCTTCAGTGCCAGCAGAAGAGATGATGCAGCCTTCTCCTGTTACCGATTATGGCAAGTCAAAGAGAATGGCGGAAGAGTATATTCTGTCAAAGTCATGGGGTGAGAAGAAGTTTTACATTCTCCGACCTGCAATGATTCACGGTCCCGGAAACAAAGGGAATCTTAACTTGCTTTACAAATTTGTAAGATCGGGATTGCCTTTTCCATTTGGAGCTTTCCATAACCAAAGATCATTTCACAGCATTGAGAATTTCAGTTATGCTATTGAATCCTTGCTTAATAAGAACATAGATTCAGGCATTTACCATTTAGCTGACGATGGTTTTTTATCAACTACTGAATTGTATAGAATCATTGCTGAGGGTTTGAATAAGAAATCAAGGGTTTGGAATTTGCCAAAAGGAATAATCGAATTAGCAGCAACAATAACAGGAAAAAAATCAATGGTTAATAAATTGACGGAGGATATGATGGTGTCGAATGAAAAAATAAAAAAAGAAATTGGCGCAATGCCTCTTAGTATGAAGGAGGGACTTATCAAAACGATACGCTCATTCGATGAAAATTGATCTGTGGACAAGTTTGGGAATTGCATCGGTGCTACTCGTAGTGGCAGAATTCCTCTATTTCAAAATAGCGGAACGATTTAAGATCATTGACAAACCGAATGAGCGCAGCTCTCACGTGCATCCTATCATTCGTGGAGGAGGAATTATTTTTCTATTCAGTATTTTATTTTGGTTTATCCAAAGCGATTTTCAATGGCCTTGGTTTGTATTGGCTGTCTCCATGATTGCAGTTATAAGTTTTCTCGATGATGTCACTTCAACAAAAGCAATCGTCAGATTTTTGATACAACTAGTGGCGATGCTTTTGATTTTTTATCAGCTGTGGCCAATTCACTGGCATCTTTTTGTTTTGCTCATTCTTTTGATCGTTTTCATTGGCACTTTGAATGCGTTTAATTTTATGGATGGCATCAATGGTATCACTGGAGTTTACGCATTGGTGGCACTTATTACGTTTGATTCAATACACAGATGGATTGTTCATTTTACCAACGGTCATCTTCTGTTATTTGTATCGGCATCTGTAGTGATTTTTCTGTTTTTCAATTTTAGGAAAACAGCTCGTTGTTTTGCTGGTGACGTGGGCAGTGTAACGATTGCCCTGGTTTTGATTTTTGTTATGATTCAGTTGATGATAGCAACGAATAGTTTTTTGTGGATACTTTTATTTCTGGTGTATGGGATTGACTCCATTGTCACTATCGTTTATCGACTTAAGAGAAAAGAAAATATTTTCAAAGCGCATCGTACGCATCTCTTTCAATATTTATCCAATGAAATGAGAATCCCTCATCTTGTTGTTTCGTCAATTTATGGGTTAAGTCAAATTATTTTCAATTTGATTTTAGTTTGGAGCTATATCAATAGCAACTCTATTATTCCAATAGCGACCGCATTGATATATGGGTTGAGCTATCTTGTTTTGAGGAACGTAGTGATCAAGAAAGTTCAACTGAAATCTTGATCTGTATGTATA
Organism: Cyclobacteriaceae bacterium; assembly: GCA_049840975.1. Taxonomy (GTDB): domain Bacteria; phylum Bacteroidota; class Bacteroidia; order Cytophagales; family Cyclobacteriaceae; genus ELB16-189. The sequence continues at coordinate 11,696 of JASGIR010000105.1, forward strand.
AGAAATTTGTAAAACGATTATTTGATTTGGTGTTTGTCTTACTTGCTATAATTTTTCTTGGCTGGATAATGGTTTTAGCTTGCATCCTGTATGCCGTAACTTTTCAATTCCCGATATTTTTTAAGCAAGAGCGGATTGGAAAGAATAACCGTTCATTTGTTGTTTATAAATTCAGAACGCTTAAACAAGGTGACGCAAATCTCGAGAACCGTAGATTTTGGCTCGGAGATTTTTTGCGATTTTTTTCAATGGATGAGTTGCCGCAGTTCTGGAACGTACTTAAAGGAGAGATGTCTTTGATTGGACCAAGGCCACTTCCGACTGAATATTTGGCTTTGATGAACGATGAAGAAAAGAGAAGGCATTTGGTTTTGCCTGGGATTACAGGTTGGACTCAAGTCAATGGAAGGCATGGAATCAGTTGGGAGAGAAAATTTGAACTTGATCTATTCTACGTTGACAATATCTCGATGAGATTGGATTCGATTATCGTTATTAAAACTTGTATTCTACTGCTCTCATTCAAGAAGGATGTATCTTTGAATGAAGAAAAATTTAAAGGCAATTGAAAAAGAAGATTGCAATTTATGGAGCTGGAGGTTTCGGCCGAGAAACAGCCTTAATGATTTCCCAAATCAACGCGGTAAATTCGCCATGGGAAATTATTGGTTTTTTTGACGATGGTATTCCGAAGGAAACAACCGTTGATGGCTTACTCGTATTAGGTGGAATGAAAGAATTGAATTCTTATCAATCTGACTTATCGATCTGTTTGGCTGTTGCTGATCCAGACATTAGGAGGGATTTAGTTTCAAAAATTTCTAACAACAAAATTGATTTTCCTGTTATGATTCACCCATTGGCAAATATTGGCGATGTCGAACGAAACAGGTTTGGAAAAGGGAGCATATTAACGGCTGGAACTATACTCACAACACAAATTTCTATTGGTGATTTTTGTATAGTTAATCTTTCCGTTACAGTCGGTCATGATGTGAATTTAGGAAGCTATTGTACGATCATGCCTGGTTGTAACATCTCAGGAAACGTAGACATTGGTGAAGGGAGTTTGCTAGGTACGGGTACGCGAATAATTCAAGGAATAAAAATAGGAGATAGGTGCGTTGTTGGTGCGGGTGCTGTGGTGACAAAATCGTTTGAGAACAATAAAAAGATTATGGGTGTGCCAGCTCGCTCTATTTGATTATGGATTTTAATTTTATCAAACAGAATAAGAATGCAATTAAGTTTTTACTTGTATTTGTTGCGCTCTATCTTGGCTTAAACACCATTTATGGATTCTATACGCAATCCTATTTACCAACATCAGACCCAATTACGAGATCAGTATCGAGCCAAGTAGTTTGGGTTCTTTCACTTTTCGATGAATCGATTGTAAGTTTTCCGTCTAGTTTTTCAGAATATGTTGCCGTGGGCAATGACCGCGAAAATTTGATTTATGTTTTTGAAGGATGCAACGGAATCAATGTTATGATTGTGTATTTGAGTTTTTTAGTTGCATTCAGCGGCCCGCTGAAACCGTTTTTGAAATACTTTAGTATAGGAATTATTAGCATCCATATTTTGAACATTGCAAGAATAGGATTGTTGTATGGAGTTGCGTTTTATTTTCCTGAGCAACTTTACTTTTTTCACAAGTATCTCTTTACTGGAATCATTTATATCATCGTTTTTGTGTTGTGGTATTTCTGGGTAAGAAGTGTCAGACATGAATAGAATTTTTGAAGATCGTCTGGTCAATAGGGCTTTGATAATAATTTCGATTATTGGAATTATTATGACCTTCTTATTTCAAGAATTCTCTTTCCTCGATTCTTTTAACATATCAGAAAATCAGAGATTTGTTTTGCGCAAAATATTGCGTGTAGTGCTCAATGATTTTTTTATGTTAATCTTTCTGACCACTTGGTTTAAAGATTGGCGTGTGACAAGACTGGCAATAGTTATCCAGTTGATTGACGGATTTATTCTTCTGCCGATTTATTTATTTTTCAAACTTGACCTTGAGGGTAGTTCCGAGATTTCAGCTCCACTACTATCGCAATTTCATAGGCTTATTATCAACCCAACATTAATGATCTTGTTGATCCCTGCTGTATATTTCCAGAAATTTTCAAAGCAAGGATGACCCAGCGGATTTACCTTTCGCCACCGCACATGTGTGGTGAAGAACAGAAATTTATAGCGCGAGCTTTTGAATCCAACTGGATTGCGCCTGTTGGACCAGCTATTACTGAATTTGAAAATCAATTAGCTGAATTTAATGCTGTGGATCATTGCCTTGCGGTTAACTCAGGTACGGCCGCAATTCATCTTGCACTAATTGCACTTGGCGTTGACAAAAATGATGAAGTGATTTGCTCGACTTTTACTTTTTCAGGCTCATGCAATCCGATTATTTATCAGTCAGCAGTCCCTGTCTTTGTTGACTCTGAGATGCGAAGCTGGAATATGGATCCAGAACTATTGGAGCAAGCAATCAAAGAGAGAACTCGCCTTGGTAAAAAACCAAAAGCAATTATAGTGGTTCATCTTTTTGGGATGCCAGCTGACATGGATCGGATCATGCCGATCGCTCGACATTACGATGTTCCTGTAATAGAAGATGCAGCTGAAGCACTCGGATCAACTTTAAACGGAAAGAAACTCGGAACCATAGGAGACATAGGAGTCTACTCGTTTAATGGCAATAAAATTATTACAACCTCCGGAGGCGGAGCCTTAGTTTCTTCTAACAAAGAATTGATCGATCGAGCTAGATTCTTGTCTAGTCAATCACGTACACCCGCACCCTATTATCAACACGAAGAAATAGGGTACAACTATCAACTGAGCAATATATGTGCAAGCATTGGGCTTGGCCAGATGACCATAATCAACGATCGAATCAAAGCAAGAAGAGCAAATTTCGATTTCTATAAAAAAAACCTAAACCAAGAATTATTTTCATTTCAACCTGAACCAATAAATGCCTTTTCAAACCGATGGCTCTCAACAATTGTAATTGAGAAAAATTGGGAACGGCATGTTGGGGAAATTATGGCCCAACTTGGGACTAAAAATATAGAAGCAAGGCGTTTATGGAAGCCAATGCACCTTCAGCCAGTGTTCAAAAAGTCACCCAATTTTGTAAACGGAGTTTCTGAAGCCCTTTTTGAAAAGGGTCTTTGCCTACCGTCAGGTTCAAGCCTTTCTAACCAAGACATTGGCTTCATTGTTGATGAGATTAAAGCAACTAGAATTTAGGTTTTAATTTCACAGTTTAAGGTTACTCATTTGTTGTCAAAAGCATAAACAGAGTGGGATTCTTGCACAGGGAATAATTGTTTACTTTTGTCTTTTTACGCGTATATTGATTACCTAAGTTCAGCTTGGTATTTTTCTCTGAATGAAGAACAATAAGTTATTGATTATGAATAAGTATGCTGTCATTGTTGGGCTGATCTGCTTTAGCATTTTAGCCAAGGCTCAAACCAATTTCCGCTCAAATGGAACTGGCGGTGGAGTTTGGAGCGCCATAAGCACTTGGCAGGTAGAGAATCCAAATGGTTCTGGAAGCTGGTTTGCTGCCTCAAGCACACCCACTTCTGCAAGTAATACAATTGAGATTAGAGCAAATGATTTGGTTACCGTTTCATCAAATGTTACAATCGACCAAACCACTGTAGACGCTAATGGGACCATTGCTGTTTCAGATGGCATAGGGTTGACTTTAGCAGCTGGTGCAAATGCCTTGGTGGTGAACGGAACTTTGAACATGCTAGGAGAATCATTTGCGAGTGGAACAGGCTTTTTGGTTATTAATAATAATTTAAAAATCGGATCCCTTAACTCTACTGGAGCATTAGTTAGTAGTACTACTCTCGGCAATATTAGAACTGCCACAGCAAACAGAACTTACTGGTTCTAGTAGTAGAATTATTTATTCAGGTACTGCTGCACAAATTATAGGATCAGGGCATCCAACAGTCTCAGGTGTAACAACAGAAGTAAATAACTCAAGCGCAGTTTCATTTACGACTGTGAGTGCAGGTAATCCAAGTGGAACTGTTCTTACTATTCCTGGAAATTTAATCTTGACTAGTGGGGATTTAAATATTGTTAGCACTTCCACTGCGAGGTCACTTACCTTGAATGGTAATATTACAGCCAATTCAAATCATATTACTTTTTCTGGCGCAAATACAAGTTTGACTATTAACGGAAGTGGAGCATTGGGTACATTTCCCTTTCCAAGCGGTGTGCAAACTATTAAAAATTTAGCCGTAAGTCGAACATCTGGTTCGGTAACATTTGGTAATGATCTTACAATTTCAGGAACCTTAACTTTAACCAATGGTACTGTTACGCTAGGTGGTACAACATCTGTGAAAGGTGTTACTACTCTGTCTTCAGGTACTGTTCTTGCTTTTGACGGTCAATCACTTTCGTTGGCTGGAGATTACTCTTCATCGGGCTTGCTGTCAGCTAGTGGGTCTCCTCGCTTTCTTTGACAGGGTCTTTAGCATTGACTTCTACAGTTAATTTTGGTAGTTCAAATAAGACGCTTCAAACTTTGACGGTAAACAAAACAAATGCCTCTGGAACATCAGTTAAAATAGGAGCCTCTGGTGTTAATGTGAACGAGCACTCTTTAACCTAACTGATGGAAATTTGGATATAAGCGCTGGACTGAACTTGTCATCAGGTTCTACTTTTAATTTCACAGCAACTGGCTCTACGCCAAGTTCAATTAGCCAAACACCTTCAGGCGGACCTTGGATATTGAATTATTTAGGCACTGCATCGGTTACAACTGGTCCTGAAGTTCCTGCATCTGGAATTTTAAATGGGCTTGGCGTCAGGTGAACTGGTACAATCACCTTGGATCAGACCCTTACGGTAGGCTTGTCGAAATTACGGAATCAGCTGGAAAATTCAATAGTGGAGCGAATGCTATTTCTTCATCATCATTAACTGTTTCGGGTGGTACATTTACTGCTCCTAGCAGAACACTAGTGTTTACAGGTGACATTTCTATCGATGGCACTTATACACATAATTCAGGTACACTTGTTCTCAATGGATAACACTGAATCAGTTCTAGGATCAAAAGCGTCAACAGCGCTATTCAATTCCATTAAGATTAATGGCAGTGCAACTTTAGTGTCTCCAGCTGTACTTAATGTTCGGGGCGATTTTACAAATAGTGGTGCATTTAACGCTGGTGTCAACGCAATAAGCTTTGGAGGTACCACAGCCCAATCGATTCTTGGTACAACAAATACACAGTTTTATCAGTTGATTGTAAATAAATCAACTAACCCAGTTACCGTTGGTACCGCTTCAACAGTTACAAACACTTTAACTCTCACAGCTGGATCAATTTCGAATGCGTCCAATCTTTTGACTATGGGAAGTGGTTCGACAATAATCAGAGCTAATGGAACGATTACCGGATTGGTCCGCTTGGTGCACCTTGGAATGTCGAATATATGGGGGGGGGAAGACCACTGCTCTAGAGATACCAACTGTAGGAAATGTTACGACCGTTACGGTTAATGCGAACAGTGGCGCAAATATTCTCTTAGCCAAGTCCTCTCAGCGAGTTCAATTGTTGTTTCAACTGGAAATACTTTTACTTGTGGCAGGTGCTGTTCGGATTCTATCGTGTTTCCCTATTAACCTTAGCAAT
>JASGIR010000106.1:0-11949 GCA_049840975.1 Cyclobacteriaceae bacterium
TACGTATTGCTAAGGTTAATAGGGAAACACGATAGAATCCGTAGCACCTACAATGAAGTAATGCCCAAAATGCAGGAAATCCATCAATTCAAGCAAGATTTAAAGGACAGGATAGCTAGCGCCCCCGACATGGTAAGTGACAAAAAAAAGGTAGCTGGATCAAATTATCCATGAACTGGACTCAGCTGACCGTTCTATGATGACATGGATGCATAAATTCAAACTCCTCTGCCAGATTCTGCAAATCAAGAAGTGGTTAGAGAGTATTTGGAAGACCAAATGGAAAAAGTGAAGCAGGTTAAGGAGCTTATCAACTCATCGATTCAAAAAGCCAAGGATGAGGTAAGTAAGAAATAAAGATGCTCAAGATCCTTTCGGCAAAACAGATAAGAGAACTTGATCAATTTACGATCGAGCATGAACCTATTGCTCCTATTGATTTGATGGAAAGGGCTTGCCATGCATTTGCTCAATGGTTTGTTCAAAATGTAAGGCAAAAAGAAAGTCGGAAAGAATCCGGGCACCGGAAACAACGGTGTAGACGACTAGGGATTGCAAGAATGCTACAAGAACGAGGTTATTCCGTCAGAGTTTGGATTGTGCGCGGTGAGATGGAGTAACTGAAAGTTTTAAAACCAATTTAGAAAACGTCTCACTCGGAAAAATTGAGCAGTTCGAGATTTCAAATTCACTGACCGTGGTTTATTTAAAGACTGTCAAGTTTTAATCGATGCTGTTCTTGGTCCGGCCTTTCACGAAAAGTGGAAGGAATTTATGCTCAAGTCATTTCATGTATTAATCAAACGAGTGCATTGCGAATATTGGTTGACATTCCTTCTGGATTGTTTGCTGATTTTAAATCGAAGGGAGAAAATTGTCAAAGAGATTTCTTTCACTATTTCTTTTCAGTTACCAAAGCTGAGCTTTCTGTTTCCTGAGAACAGTCAATACGTAGGCCAATGGTTAGTTGTAGATATCGGTTTAAATCAAAGATTTATTGATGAAGCCGATGTCAGTAATTTCTCTGTCACTCCAGATAGTATCAAAAAAATTATCCAGCCGAGGAAAAAATTTTCGCATAAAGGATCTTTTGGTCACGCTTTATTAATAAGTGGATCTTTTGGAAAAATGGGGGCTTGCGTTCTCGCCGGAAAAGCTGCGCTTCGTTCGGGTGCGGTCTGTTAACAGCTCGCGTTCCGAATTGTGGTTATTCAATCATTCAAGCTTCTGTGCCGGAAGCAATGGCTTCTGTTGATCCATCGCAGAATTATTTTTCATTAGCGCCTGAAAATTTAAACTACTCGGCCATTGGAATTGGTCCAGGTTTAGGGACAGATTCTGAAACTGTAAAAGCATTCGCAAAAGTGTTGCGACAATATAAAAGGCCGATGGTAATCGATGCAGACGCATTGAATATGCTCGCAATGAATCCGGAATTGATGGACCTAGTACCAGAACACAGTATCCTTACCCCACATCCAAAGGAATTTGAGCGTTTAGCAGGAAACTGGTCCGATGATTTTACTCGTTTGGAATTGTTAAGAAGTTTCTCGAAAAAAATAAAATCAATAGTCATTTTAAAAGGAGCTTATTCTTCTGTAGCGATGCCAGATGGTAATGTCTTTTTCAACTCTAGCGGAAATCCGGGGATGGCAACTGGAGGAAGTGGGGATGTGCTTACTGGAATCTTGACTGGCCTTTTAGCGGCAGGCTATTCGCCTTCTGAAACTGCTTTGCTCGGGGTTTTTCTTCATGGATTGGCGGGCGATTTAGCAGTGCTTGATGGAAGTGCTGAATCACTCATTGCCAGTGATTTGATTGAATATTTACCTTCCGCTTTTAAGAAATTGAGTTTCGCCTAACGGCCACTTTCAACAAAAATTGCGTTTCTGTTAAACTTTTGGCTCGAGTATTGCATCCAAATGGAAAGAAACCCCGTAAAAGGAAGAGATAACCTAAATGAAAACACTTCTACTCTTTGTGGCCGTAATGATTGGAGTTAATGCCTTTGCACAAGGTCATGAGGAAGGTCGTCAAATTGATCCAGCCAAATCGGCTCAAGTTTACCCCAACCCAGCGGTTGATTTCATCACTTTGAAGTTTGAATCTCCCATCGCCAAAAACGCTAAGTTGGCTTTTCATACCATTATCGGAACGTCAATAGAATTGGAGCAAGAGGCCATTGACGATTTTGAAATCCGAATCAAAGTAAAAGATCTGTCGGCTGGATATTATATTATAGGTGTCAACGACTCTCAAAGCAATACGCGAGGAATCTATAAATTCCTGAAAAAATAATCGCAGATTCTCTTTTGCGAAAATAATTCTCTCTCTTTCAATTATTTTTGATTTGACTTTGGTCCAATGGAATTGAAAGACGCATCTATCATCTTCAACTATTTCCCTTCACTCTCAGACGAGCAGCGATTGCAGTTCGAGCGGTTGGGTCCGTTATATAAAGAGTGGAATGAAAAAATCAATGTCGTTTCACGAAAGGACATCGAAAACATTTACATAAATCATGTTTTGCATTCTTTGGGTATCGCCAAAGTCATGGCATTCAACAAAGGAACTCATGTAATGGATGTAGGAACTGGTGGTGGCTTCCCAGGAATACCACTGGCTATTCTATTTCCCGAAACTGAATTTTATTTGATTGACTCCATTGGGAAAAAGATTACAGTTGTTAAGGAGATTGCTCAGGCAGTGGGTTTAAAAAATGTGAGAGCCGAGCAAATTCGTGCTGAGCAAGTAAAAGGGAAATATGATTTTGTTGTGAGTCGTGCTGTAACTCGGATGAAAGAATTTTATGGTTGGGTAAGAGTAAAAGTCAGGCCTGGGTCTTCGAACCCACTTGACAATGGAATTCTATATCTCAAAGGAGGAGACTTGGATGAAGAACTTGACGAGTTGAAAAAACCTTATTCGCTTTATAACTTGTCAGACTATTTCAAAGAAGAGTTTTTCGAAACAAAACGAGTAGCATACATTCCGATACATTAAACTATGGTTTCGGGGAATATTTTAAAATTCTCAATTGGTCTCATCGGTATATCAATAACCGTTCTGATTTTGGTTTGGGGATTGATCAAAAAAGACAATCAGAAACTAAAACGTGCAGCTGTTGTCTTTATAGTCACTTGGGTAATCCTGTTGTTAATCGGCTGCTAGAATTTTTTGAAGCGATCTAGCTATTCTCTCCAAAATAAATTCCGCCAAAAGTTGCTGCCAAACACAGCACTAAACTCGACACGATATATAAGACTGTTGAAAGGTGGAATCCATCTTGAATTAAAGTCAGCGTTTCAGCGCTGAAAGTTGAAAAAGTACTGAAGCCTCCGCAAAAGCCAACTGTCCAAAATAATCTCGCTGCGGGTGAAATCACTTGTCGGTGGTCAGCGATTCCAACAACATATCCAAGCACAAAGCACGCGACAACATTGACCACAAGAGTTCCAAAAGGAAAATGGTAGCTGTGCATTGCATTCACCCACTTGCCCAGCAAGTAACGAACAGTACTGCCAAAACCGCCACCAACAAAAACCAGAAAAATGTTCAATAGATTTTTCATGAAGGTGAATTTTTGACAATCATTTCTTTCATCACATCAAATGTTTGTTTTTTCAATTCAGCCGCATCGGTAATTCCTTCTGTTGGAATTTCTGAACCAACAATAATCTTGATCAACCCCGGTCGCATATTGATTGTGCCCGGTGGCATTAACTTTCCCGCACCAATTACGACCATGGGAAGGATTGGCATTTGCGTATCGATTGCCAAACGAAATGCACCATCTTTAAATGGTTGTAAAATTTCTTTGGTTCGGTTTTGAGTTCCTTCAGCAAAAAGCAAAATAGAAATTCCTTCTCTCAAAATTTCCTTTAATCGTTCCAGACTTTTTTGTTTGCTTTCGCGATCTGATCGGTCAACGATTATAGTCGCGCCACGAGCAATCAAGCCGAAGACTGGAATTTTCAGCAATTCTTTTTTTGCAAGTGGCCTAAATTCTCCAGGGATCAGTAAACGAATTCCAGGTAAATCAAGAAAAGAAGTATGGTTGCTAACGAAAATGTAAGACTGGCCTTTGCGGAAATTTTCACGTCCGTGAAATTCGTATCGGATGCGCGTGAGGAAACTAAATACCCAAGACCAAATCCACAAAAAACTATACCCGATCCAACTTACGCGACTTCCAAAAAGAAATGGTAGTGTAAGTCCCGGTAAAAACAACAACATGAAAACGGTGAACACCAGGAACACCCAGAAAATATAAATCGCGTTCGCAACTTTAATAATGACTTTCAAGCTGAAAATTTTCAGCCGCAATATCTTAAAGTTTCTTCAACGCACAAGCGATTATTCCTCTTCGAGAAATTCGCCTGACTCTGAAAATTCCGCTGTGATTTCTTTTCCGTCCAATTTAAACTCTGCTTCATAAATCACCTTCCCGCCAGCTTCTTGAATCCACTCGACATCTGTTGCTTGAGGGTATTTCTTGGCAAAGGCTTCTTTCACTATTTGCGGCACGCTTGAAGCCTCAAGATGTTTTTCGCTACAAGCGACCATTGCAATCAACAACATCGCCATGATAATAGAATTTATTTTTTTCATTTTTTTGACATTAAGTTTAATTGAAAGATCACAATTTAAATTGCAGAGTTCCATAAAAAGCTCTTCCCTGCGAAGGAATTATTCCAGGGCCTGGAAATCCAGTAGTTCGTCTGGTAAAATAAATTTCGTTGGTTAGGTTGTTTGCTGAAAATGAAAGTTTCCAGTTGTTAATGGAATATCCAATGGTAAAATCCATTACATGATAAGCGGGAATAATTCCAACAATTCCATCGTTCGAAGATCGCGCATTGGTAGCATCAGAATATTGGGGATCAGTATAAGAATATTGCAAAGTGCCGCTGACATTTTTGAATGAGAAAACAATGCCATAACGATCAATCCACTGAGCTGCATATTCAACTCTCTTGCCTTCGAATTGTTTTCGGTCTTGAGGAGCATTGATATAACGCGCGTTGGTGTAAGCGACAGAAGCATAAAACGAAAGTTTGTCTTCTGCATATTTATAGTGCCTCAACAATCTCAAAAAGTTCATCTCTGCATACATTTCAGTACCTGTGCTTCGTGAATCGCTGATGTTTGTTTTGTATTGATAAACATTACCGCCTCCATCCGTTTGCAACAAATTTCCAACTCGATTTTTGTAAAGCAGATAAAACCAACTGATGTCGAAGTTGAACAAATTTTTGTATTGTCCGCGATAGCCTAAATCAAAATTATACCCTTTAACGTCTTTCAAATTTGGATCGACTTTCATTCCCGGTTGTAGGATCACAATATCACCAAAACTAATTGGGCTATAGTTTTGTGAGAAATTAGCGTAGGCATCTGTTTTGCGTGAAACTTTGTAGTCAAGGCCAACACCAATCAGTGGAAATTTTCTGGTGTGAGTTTCATTGCCATAGGTTTTGACATTGGTTGTCGTATCGGCAATAGTATAACCTTTGGCATTCGTCTGAATGTACTCCAAGCGAATACCTGGAGTCACAGAGAATTTATTTGTAATCTGAAAAACATTTTCCGCGAATATAGCTGCGTTGTATGAAGGGAAACGATAATCGATCTGAAGATTTTGATTATCCCTTACTGAAAAGTCGGCATTCGATCCTGAATAATTATAACCTTGGATACGATGCGTATCTCCAGTATAAAATCGTGCTCCAGCCAAAAATGAAGATTGAATTTCGTGAACAAGTTTATAATGATGAATATATCTGGCTTCTAAGTAATAGTTGCGATACACATCGTTCATTACTGTACGCGGAGAATTAACGTCATCAGGATAATTAACAGGATTGAGATTACCCACATTCTTCCTGTCGGCCAACAGCGAATAGGCTTTTACCGAAAGTAGATTATCGGAGTCAATTGCATAGTCAAGCGTGAGCGCAGGAACATTCCAAGTGGCATCAAACCAATTTCTGTTGCGTAAAGATTGACGTGGGTTTTGATAATACTGAAGATCGGTCAAGCCACCAGGCTGTTTCATTTGGTAGTACATGAACGTGTAATCAAAACCCAAAGTAAGTTTTTCTGAAAGCGAATATTTTAAAGAAATGTAAGCATTGTGAATTCCGAAACCTGTGTTAGCGCGCCATCCATCGCTTCGTTTGTAGTTATAAAAACCATAATAATTCATTTTCTTATTTTGGCCGCCTACGCTGTTAAACGAATTAAACAGGCCATAACTTCCAACGGTCTGTTTACTCACCAAATCAAAAGTTTTATTTTCTGGGCCTTTCTTAAATTTAAAATTGAGGAGCCCACCAAATTGGGTACCATACTGCAATGAAGCTGCTCCACGAATAATTTCGATATTATCCAAAGCATCGGTTGGTGGTGAATAATAAGTTTCCGGATAGCCGATCGGATCAGCGCTGATGTCATATCCGTTTTGTCTTGAATTAAATTCTGTTGTGCGGTTAGGATTAAGGCCTCTCGTAGCGATGCTAAGTTGAACTCCAGCCTGATCATTTTCAATGATGTTTATCCCAGGGACTTTGGCGTACAATTGCCGTGCATTGTTGATCGCTGTGTTGGCCGACAAAGTATTCAGATCAATAAGCTCATTTTTTTTTCCTGCGTAGATTGTAGTGCCGACTGTTTGTAATTGAGATCGTACATCCCATGGGCGCTGCATTCCAATTATAATTACTTCTGATAATTGACGGCTCGCCATCGGTCGCAAGTAAAAATTTTTGTTGAGTGACTCAGCTACATTCCAGTCGAACGATTTGGCATCGTAGTTTTCTGCCTGCACAACAACTGTATATCTGCCTTTTTGCAGGTCACAAGAAAAATGACCCGTACTGTCTGAAACACAAATTTTATCCTTTGTAAAAATTAATGTTGCGAAAGAAATTCTCTCGTAAGTGGTTTCATCTTGCACAACGCCAGTGACGGTTACTTGCTGAGCGTTTAGAGCAAGAGTAAAAAAGTAAAATGAAATAGCTAATAATCTAAACATCTCACAATTCCTTTTCCGGAAGAATCCATTTTTTGGCTGCAAAGCTATCCTTCTCTTGCGACAAATCTACAGGGGGATCAATATAAGTCTGTCCTTCATGATGATTAAGAGACACATAAGCATCAGCGTACACTGCGACAGGATGCCCTGTTTTGTCTTGATATTTTGATGCAAGGAAATGTGCATATTGTAAAATCATGTCGGGTTGTGTGCTCATCATTTTTTCCTGGAGGCGGGTAAGGTATTTTTTAGGGTATTCGATAAACCTCTCAGTAGTAATTTTATCTTCTACATAAAATTCAACAAATCCATTTTTCTCCATCAACATCACATTCCACGAATAACGATAGCCTTGTTCTGTCCAGAGAACATTGCCTTTGTAAAGTAAATGCCTCAAAGGAATCAGGCATTGGAAAAGCAAGAAGACTCCAAAAAAAAGTGCTAGTACATTCTTATTTTTAAAATTGATGGACGCAACTTCTACAGAATTCTCTCTCCGAACCCAAAAGAAAATTCTTTCTAAAATAGATCGGTGAGTTGTAGGCGAAAAAAATATCAAGGCAACACCCATCATCACCAAAGGGAAAATTCCAATATAAAAAAGATAATAGGTCATCAAATGAAAGCCTACTATAAGCGCGTATTCAAATGGCCTTGTTTTCTTGTTAAGTAAAAGAAATGGAGCCGTAACATCGAACAGCATTCCGCCCCAACTAAATAGATAAGCGGTAACGGGCATTGCAAGCAACCCACCAATCAGTGGAATATTTTGACAAGTACCAAGCCAGATTTTTAAAGGTTCGGCTTCAATCAGCCAATCGTATTTTATTTTTGATACTCCTGCCAAAAAATAAACGAGTCCTATTTGTATCCGAAGAACAGAAAGTGTCCATCGGGGAACCACAATTTGGTCTTTCCAATTCTTGCTATCAAAACTAAAACAAGAATTCATCGGCAAAAAAATCATGACAAAGGAAAGCAGAGAAATCAGGTAATAATGATTGAGGTAATTTGTCAGGTCAATCAATTCTGTATAAGAGAACAACAGAAAAAAAGTGACGATGGCCACTCGGTAATACTTTCCGATGATAATAAAGATCAGACTAGCTATCATCACCAGCCAAGGCAAATACATCCATTTGCCAGGTAGTGGTTGTACCCAGTGAAAACCAAAATATTTGAAGAAGAAAACTGGCTTGATATACAATTCATCGACCCATCCCTTCAAAATAAATCTCACTTGGCTTATCAACATGATAAGCCCAAAAAGGATCCGAAAAAAAGCTAGAGAAGCAGCATCAACTGGCTCATTCAGTTTGTTGCTAAGTTTTAATATGGAGAGAGTTTTTGCCACTCGTCTGTGATGGTTTAATCGCCATCAGTATCAGAAAATGTGATGGTTACGCCCAAGTTGTTGGCAACATCTACTTTAAAATAAGCAATCAACGTTTTCAGAGAATCAAAAACATCTTGCACTTGCTGTGTCTGATTGCTTAATGCAGTTGCGTAAGGAGAATTAATGGCCTCGATCTTTGAGATCACATCGTCAAACTGACTATCAACCACATCAGAAAGATTCTGTCCATTTTTCTGAGCCTTCACATAATCCAGCAAATCATCAATGCCCTGAGATGCATCACCATCGAAAATGATTTTCATGGCTTGCAAATTTGATTTCATTACAGGAAGAGACTCCTCAGCCAGTGTATATTCAATTTTATCAGGGTGAATCTGATTGTCATTCACTTTAACTCCTTTGCCAATCGGATTTCCAACTTTTAAATTTTTAATATTATCGAGGTAAAGTGCAATTGTGTTTACCAATTGGCTCACCGAACCGCTGACATCGTTACCCTTTGCTGTCACAAAAACGTTGAGATAACCATCGTTCCAATAGTTTTTCAAGTTGGTTGTTTGAGTTACTAAGTCCTGAGCGACAGAATTTAAAAATGCTCTCCGTTTAGTAGAGTCTGCTGCCATGTATTTTTCTACGACAGCATCATTTCCGCTATTGTCAAACAATAAATATTCGAGTGCTTTTAATCCTTTGGCGTTCGCACCAACTATCGTTGCCGCAGATCCAGCAGTGATGGCGTTTTCAATTTTAGTATCACTGGCCGGCCATGTATCGATATTGGTTGAAATCAAATCATCATTCATCGGCCCTATATTAATCGGAGCGATAAGAGCCCAATCTTGAGCTAGTGTCCTGAACGACACTTTTGAGCATCGTCAAATTATTTCATATCAGGGTTATTCGAAAATGCATTGAATGGAATTAGAAGCAGTGACAGCACTTGACGCAACGTTATTAATACCTAGTGCAGTAAAATGTTGTCTTCCAGATATTGTTAAGCATTGTTGTCTGATCGTAATTACCAAACAATGAACTATTACCTGTGGAAAGTGTTTAAGCAAGCTCCAGCCAACAGCACTGCTGTGATTATTGAAGATAGCGATAGTATGTACTTACCTTTCATTTTATTTTCACAGATCTTTAATAAACTTAATAAGCGCATCAATGTCATTTTTTGAAAGCTTCATAATTCTTCTTTTGCTCTTTGCGCTTCGCCACCGTGCCAAAGTATTGCTTCTTCAATGGTGCGCGCTCGACCGTCATGCATTAGGAACATGCCGTTATTATTGTTGACAAGTTTTACTAACCCAATTCCCCAAAGCGGAGGAGTCCTCCACTCGTTCCCAGACGCCAGATAATCTTCGCGACCATCGGCAAGATCAGGACCCATGTCATGCAATAATAAAATCAGTATAAGGATGGATCGTTTGATTCGAGAGTAAGGGTATATCATTGTAGCCACCTGTTTGCAATTGCGAAAGATGGCACTTGGCGCAAGACACTTGATAAAAAAGAAATTTACCGCGCTGAATTGTTGCATCTGTCCAATTTCGTCTTAGCATGCCACTCAAGTGTATAAGAAAAAAGTCGCAATTAGAAAATAAGGTTAGGCAATTCAGGAACTCCAGAGCTATCACTGCCTGTGGGTAAATTGCCAAATAAGGTTGCTGCTCGATGCCTGATAAATTTTGATCAGGATAAATAGGTGTTGTTCTATTCCCATGTCTCCACTAAAAGCTCCAGCCACTTGTTGGCGTATGTTTGGCTGATTTGCCTTCCACCCAAAGCGTCCCAAAACTGTCTGGGCTTTTTTCTTCGCACCACACGTAATTTGCTTTTCCTGAAATTCCGTCATTATCTGTGTCGTTCGGACTTGCGTAGGAAAGTATAGTCTGTTCGGGTATCGCTTCCAAAAGTCCCATGCCCACTAACTGTGGAGCAATGCGTGGGGAAATCATGAAATTGACGGGATGACCATTACGAAGATTTTTTATTTGATACTCAGGCACGCGTAATGTGTCAGTTGAGCCATCTGGATAAGCAACAATGCGATTAGAGTAAATCACCATAAATCTCTGGCCGTCCGGAGTGGCTCGTAAAATAGAATTATTTCTTCATTCGAAGCCCTAAGTCCGGATCTGGATTGGGACCACCATGAGTATCATGACCTTCTTAAGCTGATACGAATCAAAACAGAAGAGAGCTGCTCAGTCATTGAAAATGGCGTTCGGCCTCGTCCATCTTCGATGTGACAACTATTGCACGAATTAGCATTGTATGAAAAGGACCGAGCCCATCTACCGCTTTTGTTGATGCAGGTGCCGTTATCCAAGCTGTGTGAAAAAAAGAACGGCCTACTTTGAAATTGATCACATCCGAGGTGGCCATCGATGGAAGAGGTTGGGTAAAGGAAAAATCGGACACTAAATTAATCGTACCGTTTTTCCCACCCTGCAATCCTTCGTCCGTCAGTTGATTCTGTGAAGCTTCAAGATCACGGTAATAACATCCCTGAGCGCAAATTTGTATCAACAGAACAAAACAAATTCTGCCTATCACATTTTTTTTATCAAAACTCGCTCCCATCAACATCGCCAGACTCTACGCTACTTTTTAAATCTGATTTGATTAATTAAAGACTATGGGTTTTCATCAGGTATATTTACCTGATTCAAATGAAGGTCGTGCGCAATTTGAGATATCCAATCAGCCACAGCACTTACATCCGTCACTCCTTTTTGTACAATTTGATTTCCTGCAGAATTGCTGCCATCAATTAACCAATCAAAAGGCTTGTTGTCTTCGATAGCTTTAATACTGGTTTGTGCATTGCTCAAAAGTTTTTTCATTTGAGTATCATCGTTGGCATTTAATGCTTTTACAAAATCGCTTAATCCAAGGCCGCTGATTACGGTATTATCAGTCTCTTGTGTATTAACTATTGTAAACATTAATTATTCCCTGAAGATCTTGAACCTAAGTCACGGTGAGTGTTGTCGCTGAAACAGGAGTGTTCTTGTTCCTGTGCGTGGAGTGCCAAAGGAACACCCATTCGTTCACCCGCCAATTCTCCTTTTGCCAAACGACCAATACCATTGAAAATATTAGCAATAGCTGCAGTGGGATTTGCTTCAAAAGTTTTCCTGTAATTATCTGCGTTGGGAGCCCATGCATCCATAACTTCTTTCAAGTTGTCGACTACCAATTGTGTAACGACTTGAAGATATAATGCTCTGCGATCTCCATTCGGTGCGGTAGCATCTTCAGTTGTTAAATAATTCATATAAGACCGCTGACCAGGGATTTTATTTTCTGCAGGCATGTGATTTGGCCACAATAAAAATTCAATAGCATGATATCCCACTGAAACGGATACGTTATCTCCATTAGCGTTGGTAGTTCCGCCATCTGGCTGATTGTTTGAAATCAAAATATCTTTAGTGATTGAAGGAAACTGAGAAGGCATGTTAATGATTCCATACGTGAAGTCTGGTCCTTTCGGGAAAGAAGAATATCCAGGTGCTGTTCGGATTCTATCTGTTTCCCTATTAACCTT
>JASGIR010000107.1:0-21497 GCA_049840975.1 Cyclobacteriaceae bacterium
GGAAGTAACAGCGTAAGAGCATGGCGACCTCGAAGGACGGGACCAGCTCAGATCCACCACCACTAAATTCGAATCCAGCAAATAATGGCTACTTTGATTATCGATTTGAGAGACCTGGTCAATTGCTCATTGAAGGAAGCGTTGAATGGCGACAGAAGCTAATTGGATTCTTGAATTACGCATTCTTCATTGATGCCGGAAACGTGTGGGCGGTGCAGACCAACTCAAATGCAAACGCAAGTTTTGCATGGGATAAGTTTTACAAAGAGTTTGGCATCGGGACTGGCTTAGGGTTACGCTTCGATTTCACTTTCCTAATCCTTCGATTTGATGTCGGGATCAAAGCCTGGGATCCCGCTCGACCTGTTGGAAGCAGATTGTACCAAACGTTAGCCTTAAACGGCCATACGTTTATCACGAGCCTGTGGTCTACAACATTGGAATTGGGTATCCTTTCTAAATCAGAAGTTCAACAGCTTCTCTAGTTCTGCTGCAACTTTGGTGGCATTAGGCAACATCATCTTCTCTAAATCCACATTAAGAGGAACAGCAGGAAGATTCGCTGCACCAAAAGTACTTACCGGAGCATCCAGAGATTTGAAACACTCTTTCGATATTCTTCCAGCCAAAGATTCTGCAAAAGAATTAAGCAACGGCTCTTCTGTAAGAACAAGCGCACGACTGTGCCTTTCAACACTTGATTTCACAGTTTCCCAGTCTAATGGATTTAACGATCTCAAATCAACAATCTCGATCTGACCTTCAAATTTTTTCGAAGCCTCTTTAGCCCAATAAACACCCATGCCGTATGTAATCACCACTACACTCCGGGCATCGTTGATGTTTGCTTCATCTGCATGTTGAACAATATTTGCTTTACCTAGCGGAATGATAAAATCTTCATCTGGCTCGATCGTCTTTGCATCAAGCGTGCCTGGCACTTTACTCCAATACAAACCTTTGTGCTCAAGCATCACCACCGGATTCGGATCATAAAACGAAGCCTTGATCAAGCCCTTCATGTCAGCTGCGTTTGAAGGATAAACAACCTTAATTCCGCGAATCGTTAATAGTGTAGATTCAATACTCCCTGAGTGGTACGGGCCCCCGCCACCATAAGCTCCAATAGGCACTCTGATCAACGCCTGCACTGGAAACTTTCCTTTAGACAAATAACAACTCTTCGATAGCTCTTCCACCAGTTGGTTAATACCTGGCCAGATATAATCCGCAAATTGTATCTCTACAATTGGCTTCACTCCAACAGCACTCATTCCAGCAGTAGAACCAACGATATATGCTTCCTGAATCGGTGTATTAAAAACTCTGTTCTCTCCATACTTCTGAGCAAGTGTAGCAGCTTCGCGAAAAACACCTCCTAGCCTACCGCCCACATCTTGTCCGTAAAACATTGCATCGGGATGCTTGCGCAAAATCTCGTCAACCGCGTGTAGAGCTGCGTCAACCATCACCACCTTCTCTCCATTCTCTGGTACACGATTTCCTTTCTCTTCTGTCACTGCCGTTGGAGCAAACTCATGAGAGTCAAAATCATTTACATCTGGATCAGGCGATTTTACTGCCTTGTGATAATCCGCTAAAACCTTTTGCTCCGCTTCGCCCTTGATCTTATCCAATTCCTTTTGAGAATAATCTTGCTGAAGCAAATAATTTTCAAGCTTAATGATAGGATCATCTTTCAAGTGAACAGATAAATCTTCTCCTCGATACCATTCTTTCCGAACACCAGATGTATGATGCCCCAGTAAAGGGCATTTTGCATGAACTAAAATCGGAGCGCGTTCACTCCGCACAAAATCAAATGCCTTTTTCAATCCATTGTAAGAGTCAACAAAATCAGATCCGTCAACGCGCATGCGTTGCATTCCTTTAAAACCATCAGCATACTCGTAAGCATCCATCGTCCTCATTTCTTCTCCCGTTGCCGAGATACCCCAATTGTTATCCTGAACTAAATAAATGATCGGAAGCTTTTTCAACACAGCCATTTGAAATGCTTCAGCAACTTCTCCTTCAGTGACTGAACCATCGCCTAGTGAGCAGAGCACAACAGATTTATCTTTCAACAAAGCTTGCGACTCCAGGTAAGAAAGTCCGTGCGCCATTCCAGTAGCGGGAATCGCCTGCATTCCAGTGGCAGAACTTTGATGAGGAATTGTTGGAAATCCCTTCCTCTTCAGCGATGGGTGTCCGTAATAACTTCTCCCTCCTGAAAATGGATCATCGCGCTTGGCCATCAATTGCAGCATCAATTCATACGGCTCCATTCCAATAGCCAATAGAATCGATTCGTCTCGATAATAGGGAGCTGCGTAATCAATCGGCTTCAAATGAAACCCAGCTGCTAACTGAATGGCTTCATGGCCTCGTGAAGTACTATGCACATACTTACTGCAAACCTCGCGATATTCATCGTAAAGCTCAGCCATTCGCTTCGATGTACACATCAAGCGATAGGCTTTCAAACAAACTTCAAGAAAATCTTTGCTTACTTCTGCTTTCTTTAAAACGGTACTCATGCAATCGATTGAAAGCCAAAGATATTAATTGCTACGAGCACAATGAAATAAAAAATCCCTGAAGCCTAAACAGAGCCTCAGGGACTTAAGGTGTGTGTATGTCTTCTCTTACTTGCCTCCAAAAAGTTTCCCCAACATTCCTCCTACTCCTCCGCCAGATCCTCCTGAAAGCTGGTTGAGCATTCCAGACACATCGAAACTACTATTGCCTGTGAATGTCCTCATCATATTTCCCAAGTCGAAAGAATTATCGTTTGGATTATTAGTCTTATTTACCAACTGGTTCATTACAGATGGCAAAAGATTTGAAGCCATGCTTTGCGCTGCTTGTGGCGACACTCCAAATTTATTGGCAACGCTAGAAGACACCGAAGAGATCAATTGACTTACGATCGGATTGGAGGAAAGATTAGATGCGTTTCCTTGAAACAAATTTGTAAGCTGAGACAAATTTCCAGAGTTCGCATGATTTTGCAGTCCATTGAAAATTTGTTGTGCTACTTCTTTTATAGCAGCATTGTTGTGTTGATTGGGAATGGCCGAGTTATTTACAATGGCGCTTCCAGCATGCTGCTCGACAAGTTTTATTAGTTGGTCTAGCATATGATTTAGGTTTTGTGTGAATGAATTTTTACCCTACTTAAATTTAAGATTTTCGCCTCTGGCTTGGGAGTTATTTGCCCAATAATTTCTTCACGTATTTGCCGATGATGTCAAATTCAAGATTTACAGTATCTCCGACTTTGAGTTTGTTAAATCCAGTATTTTCGAAGGTATACGGTATGATGGCAACTGAGAACTCGCCATTTCCGGAGTTGAAACAAGTGAGGCTTACACCATTAACGCAAATTGATCCTTTCTCTACGGTAATATTGCCTTGAGAAGGTTCGTAGGTGAATTTAAAAAGCCAGCTTCCATTTTGATCTTGAATGGATTTTACTTTTCCAACTTGATCGACATGACCTTGCACAATATGTCCATCAAAGCGCCCATTGGCGATCATGCAGCGTTCTAGATTTATCTTATCGCCTTCTTGAAGTAAACCTAGATTAGACTTTTGAAGCGTTTCCTGAATGGCAACCACCCAATGAAACCCATCTCCAACCCACACTACAGTGAGACAAACACCATCGTGCGATACACTTTGATCTACTTTCAGTTCAGTGCTGATTTTACTTGCAACCTTGAAGTGCTTATTTGTTCCTTCTTGTTTAATCGCAACAACTTCGCCTACCGTTTCAATAATACCTGTAAACATCTTTTAATTTTCCATGAAAGATGAGAGGAACTTTAGTAATAAAAAAATCGAACATTACCTCTTGATTTCTGAAACGTAGACGTTAAAAAGCTATAATTTCTTTACGGCTTTCTTCTATTTAAAATATGGCACTTTGGAGCATTACTTTACTTATTTACTCCAAACCAAATTCTCTTTTCTTTTCCCTTAGAGTATTTAATCTTTTTTCTGCCAATTGACGGGTGCTGAATCTCATATAAGGCAAATCAGGAAAGCCTGGGGCATCGAAAGCAGGAGTTATTTTTTTACTTAACTCTTGAGGAAGATATAATTCATCTAACCTTTTATCTGGAGAGAGAATTATTGCATTCAAAACCTCCTCATTAATAACTCGGTCAAGAATAGCTTTTCGATGTGATATAAATTGTGTCCGAAGAAAGCAATCACTTCCCCACGGTATAGATAGATGATCCAATAATGGTTCATAAATAAACTTAGGGAGCTTCCCTGATTTCCAAAAATTTAAAGAATCTGTACGTCTGTTTATTGAATGGTCGATCTTTACCCAACAGTCGTAGTTATTCCTCTCAATAGATTGGGGTCTGCTTTGAGCTGTTAGAGAATGTAATGGTACACTTAAAACAATTAAAATTAAACCACTTAGCATTGCGATTTTCATACAGTTAATATTTTTTCTTCGCAGAGTTACCCGTCTCGGAAACTCTGCGCTATCACCCATTAACTGGCGCAAGTCTTGTGCGTTGAATGTGTGCGGCTGACTTGTGCGACTCATATCTCAAACATAACTCAATTCAATCAAACTTTTCTTACCACAGTAATAATGCCCCGCACTGCTGTAAACCCAATCTTCAGCCTTCTCAACAAAACCGGCACGCACCGGATTCTCATGCAAGTACTCCATCTTCTGCCTCAGTACAACCGCATTGCCGCACTCGATCGGATGGTTGTCTTGCTGCCACACTTGGAACATTTTATTGTTACTGTTGGATTCTCCTTCTTGCCGAAAATAGGCAAGCATCCACTCTCTCCTGCTTTCAGGTTCTTTCCCGATCGCTTCCAGCAGCTTCGAGGAAGTAAACTTCTTCATGTCGCGCATGATCCCCGATAGCAATGCATCTGAGTCTTTCGAGACAATCATGTGTATATGGCTGGTCATGATCACGTATGCATGTATAAGGAGACCTTTGTTTTGTTGGCAGTGCAACTATCAACGACTATGTTCTTGTAAACGTCCCTTGTAAAGAGAGCTATCCAGCCAACAACTGCAAAGGTTACAAAATAACAACCATCGGGATCGTGGAACTTGTACTTGCTGCTCATGCTGGAAAGATAGAGGCCTCTGACATCAAGAGAGCAAGCGAGAGGGGAAAACACTGCAGCTTGTATGAGTGGGTGCTTGCCACCTTGCGCGTTGGTGAAAGAGCCAATTATCGCGAGCAGTGTTTCATTGGAGCACAAGTCTGCGCGCATTCCATCACATGTTCTCAAGACTTGCGCTAGATTCGGGTCTTGGCTTGTGCTGATTATCATGTGCAGATGGCTTGGCATAAGACACCACGCATAAATGACAAGACCTTTCTCTTTTTGACAATATCGCAAGGAATCTATGATAACATGCGATATTGTCAAAAAGAGAAAGGTCTTGTCATTTATGCGTGGTGTATGCCGAGCCATCTGCACATGATAATCAGCACAAGCCAAGACCCGAATCTAGCGCAAGTCTTGAGAACATGTGATGGAATGCGCGAGAGTTTGTGCTCCAATGAAACACTGCTCGCGATAATTGGCTCCTTCACCAACGCGCAAGGTGGCAAGCACCCACTCATACAAGCTGCAGTGTTTTCCCCTCTCGCTTGCTTTCTTGATGTCAGAGGCCTCTATCTTTCCAGCATGAGCAGCAAGTACAACCCACATCCCGATGGTTGTTATTTTGTAACCTTTCAGTCTGGGCTGGATAGCTCTTTACAAGGGACGTTTACAAGAACATAGTCGTTGATGGTTCACTGCCAACAAAACAAAGGTCTCCTTATACATGGATACGTGATCATGACCAGCCATCTGCACATCATCTCGAAAGACTCGGATGCATTGCTAGTGGGATCATCGGCGAACCTTACTTCCTCAAAGCTTTCTGGAAGACGATGGGAGAAGAACCTGAAATTTCAGAGAGAGTGGATGCTTGCCTATTTTCGCAAGAAGGAGAATCCAACAGTAACAATAAAACTCGGTGGCAGCAGGACGACCCATACCAATCGAGTGCGGCAATGCGGTTGTACTGAGCAGAAAATCGGAGTACTACATGAGAATCCGGTGCGTGCCGGTTTTGTTGAGAAGGCTGAAGATTGGGTTGCAGCAGTGCCGGGGCGTTATTACTGTGGTAAGAAAAGTTTGATTGAATTGAGTTATGTTTGAGATATGAGTCGCACAAGCCGCACACATTCAACGCACAAGACTTGCGCCAGTTAATGGGTGATAGCGCAGAGTTTCCAGAACAGTGATTTCTACGAAGAAAAATATTAACTGTATGAAAATCGCGATGCTAAGTGGTTTAATTTTAATTGTTTTAAGTGTACCATTACATTCTCTAACAGCTCAAAGCAGACCAATCTATTGAGAAGGAATGACTACGACTGTTGGGTAAAGATCGACCATTCAATAAACAGACGTACGGATTCTTTAAATTTGGAAATCGGAAGCTCCCTAAGTTTATTTTGTGAATGAACCATTATTGGATCATCTATCTATGCATGGGGAAGTGATTGCTTTCTTCGGACACAATTTATATCACATCGAAAAGCTGTCTTTGACCGAGTTATTAATGAGGAGGTTTTGAATGCGATGAATTCTCTCTCCAGATAAAAGGTTCAGATGAATTATATCTTCCTCAAGAGTTAAGTAAAAAAATAGCTCTTTCGATGCTTTCCTGATTTGCCTTTATGAGATTCGGCGCCCGTCAATTGGCAGAAAAAAGATTAAATACTCTAAGGGAAAAGAAGAGATTTGGTTTGGAGTAAATAAGTAAAGTAATGCTCCAAAGTCCCAGTTTTTAAATAGAAGAAGCCGTAAAGAAATTATAGCTTTTTGTACGTTTTCAGAAGTCGAAGGGGTAATCTTCGATTTTTTTATTACTAGAACTTCCTCTCATCTTTCATGGAAAATTAAAAGATGTTTACAGGTATTATTGAAACGGTAGGCGAAGGTCTGCGATTGAGACAAAGGAACAAATAAGCACTTCAAGGTTGCAAGTAAAATCAGCACTGAACTGAAAGTAGATCAAAGTGTATCACGATGGTGTTTGTCTCACTGTAGTGTGGGTTGGAGATGGGTTTCATTGGGTGGTTGGATTCCAGGAAAGTCTTCAAAAGTCTGATCTAGGTTTACTTCAAGACAATGGGGTAAACAGAGACACTACATAATCACCAATGGGCGCTTTGAGATGGACATATTGTGCAAGGTAGGTGTCTCAATCAAGTTGGAAAAGTAAATCCATTCAAGATCAAAATGGAAGCTGGTTACACGAACCTTTCTCAAGGCGATCTTACCGTAGAGAAAGGATCAATTTGCGTTAATGGTGTAAGCCTCACTTGTTTCAACTCCGGAAATAACAATTCTGCCCATCATACCGTATACCTTCGAAAATACTGGATTTAACAAACTCAAAGTCGGGGATCTAAATCTTGAATTTGACATCATCGGCAAATACATGAAATTATTGAGAATGACTCCCAAGCCAGAGGCGAAAATCTTAAATTTAAGTAGGGTAAAAATTCATTCACACAAAACCTAAATCATATGCTAGACCAACTAATAAAACTTGTCGAGCAGCATGCTGGAAGCACCGTAAATAACTCGGCCATTCCCAATCAACGCAACAATGCTGCTATAAAAGAAGTAGCACAACAAATTTTCAATGGACTGCAAAATCATGCGAACTCTGGAAATTTGTCTCAGCTTACAAATTTGTTTCAAGGAAACGCATCTAATACTTCCTCCAATCCGATCGTAAAGTCAATTGATCTCTTCGGTGTCTTCTAGCGTTGCCAATAAACCGATCGCCCCACGAGCAGCGCAAAGCATGGCTTCAAATCTTTTGCCATCTGTAATGAACCGGTTGATAAAGACTAATAATCCAAACGATAATTCTTTCGACTTGGGAAATATGATGAGGACATTCACAGGCAATAGTAGTTTCGATGTGTCTGGAATGCTCAACCAGCTTTCAGGAGGATCTGGCGGAGGAGTAGGAGGAAACTTTTTGGAGGCAAGACAAGAGAAGACATACGCACCGCCTAAGTCCCTAAAGCTGTGTTTAGGCTTCAGGGATTTTTTATTTCATTGTGCTCGTAGCAATTAATATCTTTGGCTTTCAATCGATTGCATGAGTACCGTTTTAAAGAAAGCAGAAGTAAGCAAAGATTTTCTTGAAGTTTGTTGAAGCCTATCGCTTGATGTGTACATCAAAACGAAATCGCTAACTAATAGAAGAATATGAAGGTGGTAAGTATGTGCGTCACTTTCACAAGGCCATGAAGCCATTCAGATTAGCAGCTCGGTTTTCATTTGAAGCCGATTGATTACGCAGCTCCCCTACTATGCGAGACGAATCGATTCTATTGGCTATTGGAATGGAGCCGTATGAATTGATGCTGCAATTGATGGGAATGCCAGCGCGATGATCCATTTTTCAGAAAAGACCTGTACGGACACCCATCACTGAAGAGGAAGGGATTTCCAACGATTCCTCATCAAAGTTCTCCCGCTGTAGGACATTCCCGCTACTGGAATGGCGCACGGAGCTTTCTTACCTGGAGTCGCAAGCTTTGTTAAAGATAAATCTGTTGTGCTCTGCTCACTAGGCGATGGTTCGTCACTGAAGGAGAAGTTGCTGAAGCATTTCAAATGGCTGTGTTGAAAAAGCTTCCGATCATTTATTTAGTTCAGGATAACAATTGGGGTATTCTCGGCTGAAAATAGAGGGACAATAGATGATGCTGATAGGTTTTAAAGGAATGGAACGCATGCGCGTTCACGGATCTGATTTTGTTGACTCTTACAATGGATTGAAAAAGGCATTTGATTTTGTGCGGAGTGAACGCGCTCCGATTTCCTCATCGGAAGTTGCCTTTTACTGGGCATCATACATCTGGTGTTCGGAAAGAATGGTATCGAGGAGAAGATTTATCTGTTCACTTGAAAGATGATCCTATCATTAAGCTTGAAAATTATTTGCTTCCACCATTCTCAAAAGGAATTGGATAAGATCAAGGGCGAAGCGGAGCAAAAGGTTTTAGCGGATTATCACAAGGCACATGAAATCACCTGATCCAGATGTAAATGATTTTAGCTCTCATGAGTTTGCTCCAACGGCAGTGACAGAAGAGAAAGGAAATCGTGTACGAGAATGGAGAGAAGGTGGTGATGGTTGACGCAGCTACACGCGGTTGACGAGATTTTCGGCAAATACAATGTTTTACGGACACAAGATGTAGCAGTTGAGATGTTTCGCGAAGCTGCTACACTTGCTCAGAAGTATCGAGACAGAGTTTTTAATACACCATTCAGGAAGTGGTTCCGTTGTACTCTGGAATGAGTGCTGTTGGAGTGAAGCCAATTGTTGGATTCACATCTGGCCAGGTATTAACCGACCTGGTAGAAGAGTTGTTATTTGTCTAAAGGAAAGTTTCCAGTGCAGGCGCTAGATCAGTGCCTCTCGAAGCTATAGTGGACCGTACCACTTAGGGAGTATTGAATCTACACTATTAACGATTCGCGGAATTAAGGTTGTTTATCCTTCAAACGCAGCTGACATGAAGGGCTTGATTAAGGCTTCGTTTTATGATCCGAATCCGGTGGTGATGCTTGAGCACAAAGGTTTGTATTTGGAGTAAAGTGCCAGGCACGCTTGATGCAAAGACGATCGAGCCAGATGAAGATTTTATCATTCCGCTAGGTAAAGCAAATATTGTTCAACATGCCAGATGAAGCAAACATCAACGATGCCCGGAGTGTAGTGGTGATTACATACACATGGTATTTATTGGGCTAAAGAGGCTTCGAAAAAATTTGAAGGTCTAGATCGAGATTGTTGATTTGAGATCGTTAAATCCATTAGACTGGGAAACTGTGAAATCAAGTGTTGAAAGGCACAGTCGTGCGCTTGTTCTTACAGAAGAGCCGTTGCTTAATTCTTTTGCAGAATCTTTGGCTGGAAGAATATCGAAAGAGTGTTTCAAATCTCTGGATGCTCCGTAAGTACTTTTGGTGCAGCGAATCTTCCTGCGTTCCTCTTAATGTGGATTTAGAGAAGATGATGTTGCCTAATGCCACCAAAGTTTGCAGCAGAACTAGAAAGCTGTTGAACTTCTGATTTAGAAAGGATACCCAATTCCAATGTTGTAGACCACGGCTCGTGATAAACGTATGGCCGTTTAAGGCTAACGTTTGGTAATACAAATCTGCTTCCAACAGGTCGAGCGGGATCCCAGGCTTTGATCCCGACATCAAATCGAAGGATTAGGAAAGTGAAATCGAAGCGTAACCCTAAGCCAGTCCCGATGCCAAACTCTTTGTAAAACTTATCCCATGCAAAACTTGCGTTTGCATTTGAGTTGGTCTGCACCGCCCACACGTTTCCGGCATCAATGAAGAATGCGTAATTCAAGAATCCAATTAGCTTCTGTCGCCATTCAACGCTTCCTTCAATGAGCAATTGACCAGGTCTCTCAAATCGATAATCAAAGTAGCCATTATTTGCTGGATTCGAATTTAGTGGTGGTGGGTCTGAGCCTAACCCTAATCTTCGAGGTCGCCATGCTCTTACGCTGTTACTTCCACCTGCGCAAAAAGTTTTTCTCGTATGGAAGCACTTTGTTAGTACTGTAGGCAAAACCAAATCCAGTATTAAATCGGTAAGCAAAAGCTCTGGTCTTACTTATAGCTACATTTTTTCTTAGGTCAAAACTGATGCGAAAATATTTGTATGGCTCCAGTCCTTGATTCTCAATAAACCTTGGTGAATAAAGGTTTAATAAAGTTCCTCCACTTTCGAGGGTTCCACGAATGAATGTTGAACTTTTCTGCGCCACACCGTAGTTGTTGTTCCACGTCATTGAAAAAATCATGCTACTCACGTATGACGGCTTAAATGCATTGATTAATTTATTTCCTAAACTGTCAAGATGTTGAAGATTTTTCCGAAAGTCGTCTGTAATGGTTGAGTTGATAACGTTAAGTGTTGCTGGGCTGAAAGAGAACTGAAGACGTCTCTGTAAATCCCATGTGTAGGTGGCAGAAAGAGTCGTGATTGACCGATGGTACTCGGGTCGATCAGTAAACGTATATCCACCCAACACTTTTGTTCGCGGGTTGTTTTTTCCGTAACGGAAAGAAGCAGCGCTCGTAAATGGAAATAAAAACTGAGGAAACGTGATCGGATGCATTCGCAGATAATTCTGTGCTCCTATAAAACCCACCTTCCGATGTCACGGCTGCAACGCCTTCAAAACCAAAGCGCCCGTTCAACTCTAATATTTCAAGGCCCTTGAATACGTTTCTCTTTTGAAGTTACTGCTGAAATAGGGACCGGGGAATCCCTGAGTCACGGTCATACCAGCTTCATTTCCCACGTATAACGATCCAGCGGACTGGTGAATAGGTTGGCGATAAATTTACCTCCACTTGTGTCATAGTTTAGATTCACAAATTTGAAGTTGTCGAGGTTGGCCAATTGTCGTTGCGTATTGAAAGTTTTGGTTCTACTGTACAAGCTATCTTTGGAAATGAAAACACGTTGTGCTAGGATTTTCTTGCTATAAAGATTTTCAAACGAATTGAAAGTGATATCGTGAAATGAAGTGCTCTGCCTTTTTTTGTTTTCTTGTCCTAAAACGGCCGCATCAGGAGTGAAAATAATTGAGTCAACCTTGAATTGTTTATGATATCCTCTCTTTGAAGGGTTTAGAATTTCGAGCTGTATTTTGATCTTGTTCTTCTTTGTTGTTGTGTCAATAGAAAAATCAACGTACTGTTTACTGAAGTCGTAGTATCCGTTATCTTTTAATAGTTGATCTATTCTGTCCCTCTCTTTGCCAAGATTATTTTGGTCATATTGTTCTCCTTTTTTTATGAAGCTGTTTGCTTTGTTTTTCAAAATGAAGCTGAGCACTTTGCTGTCGTGGATATTGTAAAACAACGTGTCGAAAGTGAAAGGCTTTCCAGGTATTATCTCATAAGTGACACTAACTCTTTTTTTTCTGAGGTCTTTGTAGGTCGATTCAACTTTCGAGTCAAAATATCCTTTGTTAAATAAAAAAGTTTCGATTTTGATTTTGCTTTGCCGGATGGCAGCGGTGTCAAACACGGCAATCGGCTCGCCCCATTGCATAAGCAAATTCCCGTTATCCATTTTTTTGGTGATGGCATCCACGGCATTTTGCTTTCGATATTGAAGATTGGCGATCTTCTTTTCACTCTTCGTTCTCGCAATTTTCCGATCAAACTTCAGCTCGACCTTTTCTTTTTTGGCAACGAACTTCTCTTTCTTGAATTTTTTCTTTCCTAAATAATACATGCCGACAGGCAAACTCAGAGAGGTTGGCCGTATTCGGCTGTTGACCTTTTCTACGTAGAGATCGGTTAAACCTTCAGGACTAAACCCTTTGGGATATTTCAGGGTTTGGCGATACAACAACTTTTCATTTTCTTGAAGATGCTTTGTGCCAATGCAGCTGCTCATTAGTGCGATTAAGGCTACAAAGCAATAGGCTCTGGTGGGTTTAAAAGTTTTAGAAATGGTATCCAAAGCGAAAATTAAATTCGTCAAATCTCTGCAAGTAAAGAAATACCGAAAACAGGAGCAATCTTTTCTGGTGGAAGGTGCAAAAAGCGTGCAAGAACTTTTGCAATCGGATTTCGAAGTAACGTGGCTGGCGGCAACAGAGCAATACCTCGATGCAAACTCAAGGTTGATCGATAGGAAAAATGTTGAGACGGCAGCAGCCAATGAAGATGAGCTTAAGCAGCTTGGGTCTTTTCAAACGAATGATGCTGCAGTTGCGATAGCGAAGATGAAGGCAAACTCTTTGCCTAACCTTACAAATCAATATGGTTTAGTTTTGGATGATATCCGTGACCCTGGAAACCTCGGTACAATCATTCGCACGGCTGATTGGTATGGGATTAAAAGTATTATTGCTTCGGAAGAGACAGCCGATTTTTATAATTCGAAAACGATCAGTGCCACGATGGGTTCTTTTTGTCGCATGAATATCTTCTATACCAACTTATCAGAATTTCTTTCAAGCAATCGCCTTCCCGTGTATGGCGCTTTTATGGATGGAGAGGATGTTCATGCGACTAAATTTGAGGATGCAGGACTTATCGCGATTGGAAATGAGTCGAACGGAATATCTGCGGAGGTAGGCAAATACGTAACTCAACGAATCACCATTCCTAAGGTAGGAGAAGCCGAATCGCTTAATGCTGCGATAGCAACTGGGATTATACTTGACAATGTCTATCGCTCAAAAAAATGAGCTGCTTTGTTGGGCTGATTCTTCGGAAAGTTTTTCTGCGTTATCCTTCCCTAAGTATTTATCAATAACATAGTGCCCGGCATAAATCAGCGGAGTCAGTAGAATGGCAACTGTGAATTTATAGATGTAGTTGGTGATACCGATCGCCATGATTTGCTGATTCGAAAAGATTCCAGTAAAAGCAAGATACAGCACAACGAAACTATCGATGAACTGAGATACGAGCGTGGATCCTGTTGCCCTGAGCCAAAGCATTTTACTTCCTGTTACTTTTCTAAGTTTTTGAAAAACGAATACATCAACGAGCTGTCCAATTAAGAATGCCGCGAGTGATGCAACGATGATACGTTGTCCTTGACCCAAGATTTTATTGAAAGCAAAATCCATGTCAAAATAATTGCCTGAAGCATCTTTATTATTGGCATCAAGCCACCACTGTGCTGGTGGAAGTTTCATTGCAAGAAAGATGATCAAGAAAGAATAGGCGATAAAAATTGCAGCGAGGTAACTAATTCTTTTCACCCCGGGCTTTCCAAAATATTCGTTAATCAAATCTGAGGTAATAAAAACAACAGGCCAAATGACAACACCTGCGGTGAGATTAAAATCCATAGTAAAGCCAAGAATCTGAAGATTAGCAGGAGCGAGGCCCAATGAATTTTCTCCCGAAAAAATCTTGACGCCTATGAGTTCAGCAATAATTGCGTTCGTTAGGAATATTCCCGAAAGGACGATGAAGAGTTTATTTTTCTTTTGTTCGATCACGTAGTAAAGATAAAATCAATCCTTTAAAGTAAAAGTTGTACCCTCGATGGCCAACTCCGTATTTTGAAAAACTTCCTTTGCTTCATCAAGAAGCTCATCTAGATTTCTGTAACGAGCAGAGAAATGACCAATCACCAACTTCTTAACAGTCGCCAGCTTTGCTATTTCAGCTGCCTGCGTGGCTGTGCTATGTTTCGTCTCAATTGCCTTGTCTAAATCGGAGTGAGCGAAAGTGGCTTCGTGATAAAGTAAATCAACATTCCTGATTTGAGGAATCATGTTTTCATTCCAAGCCGTGTCGGAACAATATGCATATGAAAGCGATGGGCGTGGAGGGAGCGTGAAATTCTCATTCTTGTACAAGAGATTTCCATTGTCATCGAAAATGTCAGCGCCAGTTTTTAAAGAAGCAATTTGTTGGAGCTTCAATCCATCAACCAATTTGTCTTTATCAATTCTGCGGGGTTTTGGTTTTTCCTTGAAAAGAAATCCAGCGCAATCTAGTTTATGAATCAGCGGAATTGTTTCTACGGACAAAACATCATCCTCAAAAAGAAGTTGAGTTTTGTTTGGGTCGAAGGGATGGAATTTGATTTTATAACTCAAGACTGATTTTGAATGCTTGAGTTGAAGTGTAATAATTTCATCAAGGCCAGTTGAACTATAAAGATGTAAGTCTGAAGTTCTTTTATTCAGATGCATTGAAAAAAGCAAAGGCATCAGGCCGAGATAATGATCGCCATGCAAATGACTGATAAAAATGTGGTCGATTTTGTGAAGCGATACTTGAAGTTTCGCCATTTGCATTTGGGCACCTTCACCGCAGTCGATTAAAAAGTGCCTATTCTGAATTGTCAAGTATTGTGAGGACGGAAATCTTCCGATGGCTGGCAATGCACCACTGGAACCGAGAATGGTAAGACTAAGTGACAATTATTCTTTTTTCATGTCTTTCTCAATCTCGTGCATAAAAACAGCATCAACACCCTCTTCTACAGATGGCAAAATATTGAGCACGCTATCGAGTTGAGAAATTTTGATAAGCTTCATTGTGTGATCGGAGAGGCAAGCGAGAATGAAAATACCTTCATCTTCCTGTAAGATGCGATTGCCAACGAGCAGTGCGCTTAGTCCAGATGAATCAGTGTATTTTACTTCCGTGAGATCAAGGATGATATTGCGGACCCCTTCTGCATGGAGTGTCACCATTTCAGATTTCAATTGTGGAGCTACGTTGGAGTCTAGTTTCTCTTCGTGCAAGCGAATCAGCGTGTATTTCTCCTGTTTGTCGATGGTATACTTCATGCGTAATTATGGAATTAGAAGCTAAAATTAGTTCAATTTATCGAATTAACGATACTGGTTTCTATTCGTTCCAAAATGTTGGAATAATTTATCTCATTTATGGACTCGCCCATAACTTGCTTATAGAGTTCTTTGTAGCGATCGGAAATGTTCTTAACAATTTCGTCAGTCATTTCTGGAACTTGTTGTCCATCTTTTCCCTGAAATCCATTTTCTATAAGCCATTGGCGTACAAATTCTTTGGAAAGCTGTTTCTGAGGCTCGCCTTTCTTCTGTCGCTCTTCATAACCTTCTTTGTAAAAATATCTTGACGAATCGGGTGTGTGCACCTCATCGATCAGATAGATTTTGCCGTTATGCTTTCCGAATTCATACTTCGTGTCTACCAAAATTAGTCTTCGTGCCGCAGCGAGTTCTGTTCCTTTTGCGTAAAGCTTTAAGGTATAGTCTTCGAGCATTTCATAATCGGATTTGCTCACAATTCCTCTGGAAAGAATCTCTTCTCTGGAAATGTCTTCATCATGCCCTACACTGGCTTTGGTTGTTGGTGTGATAATAGGCTGAGGAAGTTGATCATTTTCCTTAAGTCCTTCAGGAAGTGGAACACCGCAAATTTTTCGTTTGCCGGATTTGTATTCGCGCCAAGCATGACCCGCCAGATAACCTCGAACTACCATCTCTACAGCAAATGTTTCACACTTAAAACCGATAGTCACATTTGGGTCGGGTGTAGCGATGACCCAATTGGGAACAATATTTTTGGTAGCGTTGAGATTAAAAGCAGCAATTTGGTTGAGCACTCGACCCTTATCAGGAATAGCCTTTGGAAGTACAACATCGAACGCAGAAATGCGGTCGGAGGCGACCATTGCCATTTTATCTCCAAAAGAATAGACGTCCCTTACTTTGCCTTTGTAAAAACCAGTTTGTCCTTTGAATTTGAAATTCGTCTCTTTGATTGCCTGCATCGGCTGGAAGTTTTTCGGC
The DNA here is from genome assembly GCA_049840975.1 of Cyclobacteriaceae bacterium. Taxonomy (GTDB): domain Bacteria; phylum Bacteroidota; class Bacteroidia; order Cytophagales; family Cyclobacteriaceae; genus ELB16-189. The sequence goes on from JASGIR010000107.1 coordinate 16,389, forward strand.
AAATTAAAGACGAATAAACCAAGATGAGGTCAATAGCCAATTATTTTTTTTCTTCGGGCTTCGGCTCCATTAGGATACCGGCTCTAAAATTCATCACTTTGGTCACCTTTCCAGTTTCGTCAAATTCTTTCCACTCCTTGTGTTTTTTATTGGCAACATATTCTCCTTGCTCTTTCATTTTTCCGTTGGGCCAATAGCTGGTATAAATTCCGTGCATGCGGTTGGCTCTGAATTCACACTCGCTCAGAAGTTTTCCGTTTTCATAGAAATTTTTAACGGGTCCTGTTACTAGATTAAACTTCCAGGTTTCTTCAACTTTCCTTTCTCCATTGGGATAATAGGAGGTGCGAAGACCGTTAAGTTGTCCATCAACATAGATCTCTTTTAAGGACAAAGTTTTTCCATCCGCGTTATAGAAAAGCCAGATTCCATGAGGCGCTCCATGGCGGAAGTTTTTCTCAAAGATTTTGCGACCCAAACTGTCAAATTCATCAAGCTCACTGTCAATTCCATTTTGGGCGAATTGTTCTTTGGTTTTTATTTTTCCGTTGTGATGGTAATCAATATTGGTTCCCGTTTTTCCGCCTTGATAAAAATTATATTCATGACGAATTTTTCCATCTGTAAAATATCCGATATTACTGTCATGCAATTTTCCATACATAAAGTGACCTTTCAAAAGCAAATGGCCTTGCATGTCATAGCTTAAAAACTCACCTAGCTTTTCGCCTTCTTTAATCGTGTAGACTAATTCAAGTTGTGTATTTGGGTAAAATGATTTGTAATAACCGCTAATGAAACCATCTTTATAATTGGCTTCGGTCTCCACTGGTCCTGCTTCGTAGAATGTCTTAGTGATGCCGTTTGGCTTTTGGTTTTTATATTCAATCTGCTTGCGGATCTTTCCAGAAGGATAATATTCTTTCACCATTCCATCGGGTTTGCCTTTTTCAAAACGACTTTCCATTTTTAAAACTCCCGTTGGAAAATAAGACCTTACACTGTCAACTAATTTGTTGTTCTTATAAAAAGCAGTTTGAATGGGTTTGCCTTTTTCATCATAGACTTCGACTTCACCGTGGCGCATTCCATTTTCATAGCTGATTTTACGAATAAGAGTGCCATTTTGATGATACTCGTAAAACGTACCTGATCGTACCCCGTTCACAAAATTCCCTTCGATTGCCAGTTTACCGCTGATAAAGTACTTGCGGTATTTACCCTCCATGGTTTGGTCGTCATCAAGGACAAAGTAGTCTTCAGCTATTCGCCTTTTCTCCTGATCATAATATGTCTTGACCTCCTTTTGCGCAAAGGATGAAATACTGATAAGACTAAAAACCAAAATTTGAAAACGCATAAATAAAACGATAACGTAAAATTATTTTCAAAATTGGATTTGAAAGCACAAAATTAAAATGACATGAAGAAATTTTAATTCAAACTTCATGTGAGATTTAGACAGGGATCAATTGGATTACAATTTCTCGATTACAATTGCTGATGCGCCACCGCCTCCATTACAAATCCCGGCAACACCAATAGAAGAATTATTTTGCTTCAATATATTGGCAAGAGTGATAGTGATCCTGGCACCTGATGCTCCGAGCGGATGGCCAAGTGCGACAGCGCCTCCATTTACATTAACCTTTGTTGGATCGATACCGAGCTTAATATTGTTGGCTATGGCTACTGCTGAAAAAGCCTCATTGATTTCGTAGAAGCCAACATCGTTTTTCTCTACACCAGCCATTTTCATTGCTTTAGGAATAGCAAGAGAAGGTGTTGTAGTAAACCACATAGGGTCTTGAGCAGCATCCGCAAAGCCGCGAATCTTGGCGATAGGAGTAAGGCCTAATTCTTTTGCTTTGGTTGCACTCATCAAAACAACTGCTGCGGCTCCATCATTGATTGTCGATGCATTTGCTGCAGTTACTGTTCCTTCTTTTGTAAAGACAGGTTTTAGTCCGGGAATTTTGTCAAAGTTTACATTTTTATATTCCTCGTCTTCAGCAAATAAGGTTACGTCACCTTTCTTGCCAGTGATTTCTACGGGAATGACCTCATCCTTGAATTTGCCAGCGGCCCATGCTGCAGCAGAACGCTTGTATGAATCAATCGCATATTTATCTTGGTCAGCGCGACTGATGTTCATTTCTTTAGCGGTATTGTCGGCACACACGCCCATTGCGCAATGATTGTAAACGTCAGTTAGACCATCGTAAGTTAAACCATCAAGTAGTTGGCCATCGCCATATTTATAACCGTAGCGTGCTTTCGTTAAGTAATAAGGAATGTTGCTCATACTTTCCATTCCTCCAGCAACGACAACATCATTCTGACCAAGCATAATGGATTGCGCTCCAATCATGATTGATTTCATTCCTGATGCGCAAACTTTATTTATCAGAGTACATGGAATGTTATAGCCTAAACCCGCCCCAACGGCAACTTGGGTAGCTGGAGCTTGCCCCAGACCTGAAGATATAACGTTGCCAAAAAATACCTCTTGTACTTCCTTTGGATCTAAATTGATTTTGGCAAGAGCACTTTTCACTGCAGTTGCTCCGAGCTTTACAGCAGACAAGCTGGCGAGGCTCCCTCCAAAACTTCCTATCGGTGTACGAACGGCTGATACGATTACAACTTCTTTCATGGTTATTAAGTGTTAAGTTATAAGTCCCAAGTTTAAAGTTGTAAGTCCCAAAGTTTATGACTTACAACTTATAACCTTGAACTCTATTTTTTACCAATCAGGTTTCCCTTTTTCTTTTGGCTTTGTGGCCTTGCGTTTATTTTGTTGAAGATATTGCACCTCTTGATTTTTCATTGCCTCTAAAATCATCTTTGCTTTATCTTCACTGATCTTCATGTCTTTCAATTTTTCTGAAAGTGAAGGGTCAGGTTTTTTCTCGTCTTTGTTCTGATCTTTTTTCTCTTGATCTTTTTGCTGCTGATCCTTCTTTTCTTTCTGCTCTTTTTCTTTTTGTTCCTTTTCCTTCTGCTCCTTGTCTTTTTGGTCTTTGTTCTGTTGATCTTTTTGATCTTTCTTTTGCTGATCTTGTTTGTCTTTGTCTTTCTGATCTTTCTTGTCCTGCTTATCCTTTTGATCTTTGTTCTGCTGGTCTTTATTTTGTTTGTCTTTCTGATCTTTTTGATCCTTATTCTGATCGTCCTTTTTATCCTTGTTGTCTTTGTTCTGATCTTGATTTTGTTGCTGCTGTTTCTTCTGCTCTTCTAATTTCTTTTTCACCATCTCATAATTATAGCGCGCTTGTTCATTGTTTGGCTCCGCTTTCAGCGCCTGCTTAAAATAATTGAGGGCTTCTTCAAATTTGCTCTGCCGATTGGCCATCACGCCCATTTGCTGATTTGCCCACGACTTTATTTTTGAATCCTTGCTTACAGTCAATGGCTGATAGGAATTAAACGCTTTGGTGGTGTCGTTAGTTCGGAAGTAGGAGTTAGCTAAGTTCATCGCAACTTCTTCTTCATTCACGTGCATCGAATCGATCAGGAATCGATATTTTTCGATGGCAGTCTTGAAGTCACCTTCCAAAAATGCTTTTTTCGCTTCCGCTTTTATAGAATTGATTTTGCTGACCTTGGTTGGGTCAATGGATAGGATGGTTGCAAAAAAAATGAATGCGATCCACTTCATATTGTCACGGTCTTCACATCAATTAACAAATCTAAAACTAAAAGAATTAAAGCAGCCAATAAAAAATAATAGTAACGGTTGGCAGAGACATCAATCATTCGGGCATCTCGAAGTTCACCTTCAATTTTGCTGATGGTGTTAATCATCCGGTTAACGTCATTTTGGCTTTCGTTGATCTCAAAATACTGACCATTAGTTTTGCTTGCCAGCGATTTCAATTCAGATGAATTCAATTTTGAAATGACTGTATTTCCTTGAGCATCGGTTTTGTATCCACGACCGGCCATAATTTGTCCGCCTTTTTCTGTGCCAACCCCAAGTGTGAACAACTTGATGTTTTTGTCTTCAATTTCTTTCGTGATTTCATTGGTCTGTTCGCCAAAATCCTCACCATCACTTATTAAAATAATCACCTTTGATTTTTGTTGGGTACTTGGGCCTTCCTGATTTTCCAATTTATCCAAAGCCATTCGTAAAGGAGGGCCAATCTGTTCCACTTGACGGAACTAAACTTGAATTCATTGTTTCAATGAATAGATTGAGTGCATTCTGATCATAGGTAAGTGGACATTGCATGAATGCTTCAGATGAAAAAATGATAACGCCAACACGATCTGAATTGAATGCATCGACAATCCGCTTCATTTCAAATTTTACTTTTTCCAGACGAGTAGGTTGCACATCAAATGCGTCCATCGACTTGGATAGGTCAACACAAATCATGATGTCTTTACCGATCGATTTTACTTCACGTTGAGTGTCGCCAAATGATGGTCCCAGAAATGCGATGATCAGTAATATAAAAAATGAAGTCCTAACTAATAGCTTAAAGAAAATTGTGTAGAAAGGGGTGTTCAGCGTACGGCTGATGCGGACGATACGCCAGATAAAAATCCCATAAAGGAAAATAAATGTAAGGACAACGATTGTTTGCGTTAAGCCCCATTCACGAAACCAAACCACGCTTTAAAATTTTGGACTGCAAGTTAATACGTTATTCCTGAATCGCGGTTGTATTTTTTATGTGAATTAGTCATAAAGGAAATACAAAAATAGAGGTTTTCGAACTTAGGTTGCCGAAGCAGTACAATATGAATCGGAGAAAAAAATCCGCCAGTTGCAGTGTCTTCGCAAAGTTTACCATTTGGCTGAGCATTGGCGTTGGGCGGATTGGGAATGAGAAAGAATGTTCAGTTTTCTATTTTTGCGACAGAAATGAATTACCAAGAGACTTTAAATTATTTGTATGAAAGCCTCCCGATGTTTCAACGCATTGGTGCAGTCGCCTATAAGAATGATTTAACCAACACCATTGCACTTTGCAACGCCCTTGGTAATCCTGAAAAAGAAATTCAAGAGTATACATGTGGCTGGCACCAATGGCAAAGGCAGCTCATCTCATATGCTTAGGTGCTGTTCGGATTCGATCGTGTTTCCCTATTAACCTT
>JASGIR010000108.1:0-45566 GCA_049840975.1 Cyclobacteriaceae bacterium
TAATGTTTGATGCGCTTGCTCCCAAGCAAGTGCACAGGCAAGTCGAAAGAAAGAACTGCTTGGGCTGTTGACCAACTTAAGTTAGCTGCTAAAGCAAGCAAGAACCTCGGGCTTAACGCTCACGCAACATTTTCAGGAGCTCTGATGTGGCATACAGTTTATCCATGGCCACAAAGACCTACAGGTTTGGTTGAAGACGGCTTTAAAGAATTAGCAAAACGTTGGCTTCCGATTCTCCAAATGCGTTCGACAAAGTGGGAGTTGATTTTGTGTTATGAGATTCATCCAGGCGAAGACCTTCATGACGGAATCACATTTGAAGGACTTTGGGAAGCAACAGGCAAACATTCTCGTGCAAACATTCTGTACGACCCAAGCCATTTTGTTTTGCAACAACTCGATTATCTCCAATACATTGACTTCTATCATGAATTCATAAAAATGTTTCATGTGAAAGATGCAGAGTTTAATCCCACTGGAAAAAGTGGCATATATGGAGGTTATCAAGATTGGATTAATCGGCCTGGACGTTTGCGCTCAATTGGCGATGGTCAGGTTGATTTCAAATGTATTTTTTCAAAACTTGCTCAATATAATTACGGAGGATGGGCTGTGCTAGAGTGGGAATGCTGCATTAAACATCCTGAGCAGGGCGCGAAAGAAGGAGCGGAGCGAATCAAGGATTATATTATTGGTGTACAGAAAAAGCGTTTGATGATTTTGCTTCTGCAGGAAAAGATCCCAAACTGAATAAGAAAATACTAGGAGTCTAAACAATTATTTCAAGGATTATGAAGAAGGTTTATTTTTTATCGAATTGCGATTATTGCGATGGTAGTTATTATCTCGTGCGGTTCTAAAAAGGAAGCGAAGGGTGAAGATTATGGAACCCCTACGGAAGAGACTTCAGCTCAGAAGGGAGATGTTGTAGCCATAGGTGAGTCTTTAGTGAAAGCAAGTGATTGCAAGACCTGTCATCACAAGACAAATAAGATTATTGGACCAGCGCATTTGGACGTAGCTAAGAAATATGAATTCACCGAAGCCAATGTGAAGTACCTTGCTAACAAGATCATAAAAGGAGGCTCGGGCGTTTGGGGATCGATAAATATGTCAGGCCATCCTGATATTTCAGAAGCGGATGCTGAGAAAATGGCTCGTTACGTTCTTTCCCTCGATGGTGAGAAGGAACATTAAAATTTTTTAAACCCAGATTGTGCAAGGTTAATTTGAATGAGTGAGGAACTTTTAAAAGCCATTATCCAATTTTTTGCCATCGTGGCAAAAGAGCAGCATCACAGATGAAGAGCGCTCTATTATTAAAGAGTTTCTATCGCTTCACTTGAATCAAGATGGCGTTCGTTACTATCTCTCCTTGTTTGATGATTTCTGTAAAGCAAATAAGCCTGCTTCAGCAAACCTTTCTAATGTTGATGAAGCAACACAGGAATTCGTAGACGACTGGGCTCAAATCATACAGATAGCACGCAAAGTAAATCAGGCACTTACGATGCAGCAGAAGGCTGTCTTGGTAATAAAAATTATTGAACTAGTTTTTGTTGGCGATGATCTTTCAGAGCGTCAGAGTAATTTGATTTTTTACATTGGAGAAGCGCTTAAAATTTCAGCCAAAGATTTTCGCGCGATGCGCTCATTCGGTTCTTGGTCATGATGCCGAAGAACTGGATGCGAAAAATATTCTGATCATTGATGAGAGTGCTGAAGCACAAACACATGGTAGCCCGCACTTGATGGCGAAAAACCTTTCGGGGATGATCGCAATCCTTCGTTTAGCTGACATAGAAACTTACTTCATAAAATACCTTGGTATTACTCCGCTGTATCTCAACAGCCAATCATTGGAAGTCGAAGGGTGGATGTCTTCCAACAGGAAGCACAATACGTGGAGCCAAGATCGAACCTATCTATTACAGCGATATCGTAGGTAAATTTCTTCTGAAGAAAGTGATATTGAATTGGTGTCTGTGACCACGTCTTCTATCATTTCAAAAGTGGAAGAGCCGGTTTGCAAAATATAAGTTTAGCGGAGACTGGTGGAAAGTTAATCGGAGTGATGGGAGGAAGTGGTTCTGGTAAGTCCACGTTGTTAAGCGTTTTGAACGGATCGGAGCGACCTTCCAGCGGCCGCGTGATTGTAAACGGAATTAATATTCATGATCAACCTGAAAAGGTTGAAGGTGTTATAGGGTATATTCCACAAGACGACCTTTTGATTGAAGATCTTACGGTTTATCAAAATTTATATTATTCTGCGCGACTCTGTTTTGGTCACTATAGTCATGAAGAGATTGCAAAAGTTGTAGACCGAGTAATTGTAAATCTTGGGCTAACTGAAATTAAGGACTTAAAAGTTGGATCTCCACTTGAGAAGACAATAAGCGGTGGTCAACGAAAGCGATTGAACATTGGATTGGAATTGTTGAGGGAGCCGACCATACTTTTTGTTGATGAACCAACTTCAGGATTGTCTTCCCGGGATTCTGAAAATATAATGGATCTGTTGAAGGAATTAACGCTGCGAGGCAAAATGATTTTTGTAGTCATTCATCAGCCTTCATCAGATATCTTCAAAATGTTTGACACACTCTTGATCCTTGATGTGGGTGGGTTTCAGATTTATTATGGCAATCCTACTGAATCAGTCAATTATTTTCAGCAGATCATCAATGCCGCTAACAAAACACCAGGAGCATGTCCTGAGTGTGGCAACATAAACCCAGAGCAGATTTTTAATATTATTGAAACTCGTGTTGTGAATGAATATGGAAGGTTTACACACACACGTAAAGTTTCTCCTGGGCAATGGTATCAATATTTTAAGCAAAAAATAAGGATCCCAAAGATCGAAGAAATTGTTGAGGCCTTGCCGACCCAACAAAAAATTCCGAATTGGTTTCAACAGTTGGCTGTGTTTACACTTCGTGATGTTGGTTCAAAGTTTGCCAACCGTCAATACATGACAATCAACATGCTGTTGACACCTCTGCTTGCTTTGTTTATTGGATACTTCGTCAAATACTATGATGCAATAGGAGTAGAGCATCCCAAGTATACTTTTTTTGACAATGCGAACATCCCGGTTTATTTTTTCATGAGTATTGTCGTTGCTCTTTTCGTGGGGTTAATTGTCAGTGCGGAAGAAATTTTTAGAGATCGAAAAATATTAAAAAGGGAGAGATTCCTCCATCTGAGCCGGAGTAGCTATTTTGTTTCCAAAGTCATTATTCTTTTTGTGCTGTCGGCCGTTCAAACGGTAATGTTTGTGTTAGTGGGCAACGCCCTTCTTGAAATTCCATTTCTAGAACTTCGTTATTGGCTAATCCTTTTTTCATGTTCATGCTTTGCCAATATGCTTGGTCTAAATATTTCTTCAGCCTTCGATTCAGCTGTTACCATTTACATTGTTATTCCAATTTTAATCATCCCTCAATTATTGTTGAGTGGCGTGGTTATCAGTTTTGATAAATTCAATCCAAGTGTTGGAACACCCAACGGAATTCCTTTACTCGGAGAAGTGATGGCATCGAGATGGGCGTTTGAAGCATACATGGTTACGCAATTCAAAGACAACCCTCTCGAAAAGCAATTTTATTCTATTGACCAGAAGAGAGCCATAGCCGATTATAAACGAAATTATTATTTACCAGAGCTAGAGTCACGATTGTCATATGTTGTGAATCACCCTGGAAATTGGAACAGTAATCGGGATGATAATAAAGTGAAACTGGATTTAGATTTGCTGCGCAATGAGTTGGTTCACGAGTCATCGGTTGTAAGAAAAGAACTGCCAAGTTTGGTAAACCTTCAGATTGGGAAATTTGATTCTGCTACTTACTTAAGTGCGAATAAGTTTTTAAGGGCTTTGCGTGAATACTACAGCATTAGAAGTAACAACGCTCAGGAAGAGAGAGATAAGTTGATGCTTCATTTGACCGATGATGAAGAGAAAAAAGTAGCCTTTGAAAAATTAAAGACGAAATATCAGAACGAGGCAGTTACCACGATGGTGGAAAATACTCAGAACCCTACTCGGATTGTAGAATGGGATGGCGAGTTAGTTCAAAAAATATATCCTATCTATTTTAACGAGCATCGCCCAGAGCATCTGTTCGATTTCAGAGACAATTTTTATATTCCTTACAAATATTTTGCAGGTAAAAAATTTGATACTCTTCACTTCAACCTTTGCGTCATTTGGTTGATGACGATCCTATTGTACGTTGCACTTTACTTCGAATTGCTTCAGAAAGCAGTCCATGGATTTGCAATGCGAAGGAAATACGGAAGAAAGCTTAAGACCTGATCTAGATTTCCCAGAGTAACGTGTATCTATGCTTGTTGATGGACTCTACTAATTTTAGATCGGTTGAGTATTGACCCGGTTTTGTGTCGAGGTTAAATTGGAAGTAGCCCAATAATTCGCTAGAGAGCCAATCTTTTTCCCACAGCTCGATAGAAATCATTTCATTTGGATCGCTCATATAGAGAACTTGGTTTATTGCTGCTTCTCCAGAGCCTTTAATTTTTTCGTATTTTTTTTGAGGCCAAAATTTTTGACCTCCAAACATCATGAATATCTCGTCACCATTGCCCTCTGAGCTCTGGTGGCACTTCAAAATTTTTAATCTGCATTCGGGCATCCTTAAATCATTCGTTTTCATATCATTATTGATTGGTTCAGAAATAATTCCATTGATAATTTTCATTTATTTTCATTGCGGTCGATATGAAACTTAGCGGTTGTAAGTTGTGTTGAGAGCAACTGTCACTTTATTTTATCGGTTAGGAGCCCTCCAGTCCTGTTAATGGAATTTCCTTTATCTTTCGTATTGTTTGATTTTTGACACTGACGAATTTTGACTTTCGAGGACTTTCAATTTGATCACAAGCTTCAAGATGGCTTGTCGTCCATGGGCTATGATAAGCCAACGCCCATACAGGAACAAGCAATTCCGTTGATCATGAAAAAACATGACCTGATTGCCTGTGCGCAGACTGGAACAGGAAAAACTGCTGCATATCTTTTGCCCATCTTAAATAATATCATCCATTCAGATCATCGTCATTTGAATACGTTGATCATTGCGCCAACGCGGGAGCTTGTACAGCAAATTGATCAACAAGTAGAAGGCTTTGCTTATTTCACCGGAGTGAGTTCTATTCCGATTTATGGTGGTGGTGATGGCGCTGTTTGGGACCAACAAAAACGAGCTCTTGAAGCAGGAGTGGATTTGATGATCGCTACGCCTGGCAGATTGATTGCTCAGCTAGCGTCTGGAGTGATTGACTTGAAACATGTTCAGCACCTTGTTTTGGATGAAGCTGACCTATGTTAGACATGGGTTTTCATGATGATATTATGCGCATCATCAAACATCTTCCAACTACGTGCCGAACATGTTTTCGGCAACAATGCCTCAACGAATTAGAGTGCTGGCTAATCGCGTTTTAAAGAACCCTCAAGAGATAAACATAGCTATTTCCAAACCCGCAGATGGAATCTTGCAACAGGCTTACTTGGTTTATGATGAGCAAGAAAAAATGTTGACTAAACTTTTAAAGAATCTTCATTTTCAAGTGTCATCATTTTTGCGTCAACGAAAGAGAAGGTGAAGCATTTGGGACGGCTGCTGCCCAAACTTGGTTTGCCTTCAAAAGCTATTCACTCTGATCTTGAGCAAGTGGAACGTGAAGATATTCTCCGTGAGTTTAAAAATAAGCAGTTGAAATTTTTGATTGGCACTGATGTGCTCTCACGTGGAATTGATGTGGAGGGAATTGATTTAGTTTTGAATGATGATGTCCCACCAGATCCAGAAGATTACATTCATCGAATCGGTAGGACGGCTCGTGCCGAAACAACCGGATGCGCAGTAACTTTCATTAACCCATTGGATCAAGCACTTCATTAGATTGAAAAGCTCATAGGAAAGGAAATAGAGAAGCCCGCATTGCCGACAGATCTTTATAACTTTTCGTTTGAATATGCCCCAGAAAAACACAGAAATCCTAATAAACCGAACGGTCGTAAGAGACATTTAGGAGATACTAAAACGAAATAATTGCTCCTAGTATTTGAATTATAGGCAATTTGCTCATAATTTTGTCTATTAATTCGATAGGATTTATATTTTTTAAATGATTGAGGAGCAAGAGATATTGATTTGAAAACGAGCGAATCGTTTAGAGGCTTTCACAAAGAAAGACGTAGAGGGCGATTCATTGGGGGAGCCAGCTGATATTCTTGAAGTTAAAAAGGAGAAAGAATTGTGGAGACGAGTTGCAACTTATTCACTGTTAATTTTTCTAAGTAGCTTTCATCGTTGCCTTTGCGTTACTTGATGCTCCATTTTCGGATATGGTTGATGCGATGTTAAAAGCATCTGCAAATGCAGATTCCAATTTTGGTTGGATGATCGCAGCAGGTTTCTTCGCGCAGTTAGTTGATGACATTGGGCATGGGCTATGGTGTTACAAGCACTACTGTTTTACTTTCGATAGGAATAAATTTGCCTGCGATCAGTGGAAGCGTTCATACAGCGGAAATTTTTTCAAGCGCTGCATCGGGCTATAGCCACTATGTCTGGCAATGTGAATAAGAAGCTATTCAAAACAATGCTAATCCCAGGTGTGTTGGTGGCTATTTTGTGCATATCTTTTGTCAACATTAGGAAATCAATATGCCAATTATATAAGGCCGATACTTGCGGTGTACACGCTGTTTTTGGGTGTTAAAATTATTTTCAATGTTTTCCGCAAAAACAATGAAACAAAAAAAGTGGAAAGGGTTGGTTGGTTAGCTGGAGCTGGTGGCTTCTTGGATTCATTTGGTGGAGGAGGTTGGGGCCCATTAGTAACAAGTACTTTGATATCCAAAGGCAGGAGTCCCAAGTACGTTATTGGTACTGTCAGTATTACTGAGTTTTTTGTGACGCTTGCAAGCGCAGCTACTTTTTTTGCGATCCTTGGCGTAAGCCACTGGCCTGTAATCATTGGACTTTTCTTGGGCAGGGTTTTAGCAGCCCCAATTGCTGCAAGACTAGTTGGCAAACTGCCATTGAAAACAATGTTTCTTGGAGTTGGAGGCTTGGTGATTTTCTGGAGTTACCAATATTGATTAAGTCATTATTTTGAAAATAAAAGCGATGAGCAGAATTATTTTCGAGCAAATAGAACAAGAGTGTTTTGGACTTTCTGAGATTGAAGTTCTGCAATTGCTCAGCGAGAGATTTGGCAGCCGAGCAAAATTTTCAACTTCATTTGGCTTAGAAGATCAAGTAATCACTCATATGATTGCGAATGCTGATCTCGAGATTGAAATTTTTACCATAGATACGGGGCGTTTGTTTCAAGAAACTTATGACGTGTTTGATCTAACGAGAAAGAAATATGGAGTAAACATTGCGACTTACTCTCCGTCAACGCAGACTTCTAACAGCTCATTAATCAAAAGGTCCCAATAGTTTTTATGAATCAGTAGAGAACAGAAAGGAGTGTTGTTTTATTCGTAAAGTTGAGCCACTTCAGCGAGCCCTTGATGGAGCTGGTGTTTGGATCACAGGCCTTAGGTCAGAGCAGTCGATCAATTTCAGCAATCTGATCGACAAAAATTGGGGCGTGTATTATTTTGTTCCCAACACACTTAACAATTCAGTAGATCCTGGTTTGAGCATAACAAGCAGAACTGTTAGTAACGGAATCGCAACAGTAAACGGATCATATTCTACACCCACAGCAAAATATTCGGTTGATCAATTCGCTTCTCGCTGGAAAGCTCAGGTGGGAGTTCGATACATATTTTGATTCGCGATTGTCGACTTAGAAAAGATCGATTCGCTTTTTGAAAGAAAATTCTTCGAATTCTATCTTACTGAAACTTGGAGTCTCTTTTCATGGAGCCCACACTCTTTGGAAGAGCTCTCCCACCACCAGCGGCCTGCACGAGAATCTTCACCAGGCAACACTGCGCGAGTGCATGGTGCACATCCAATGCTTGGATACCCCTTTTTGTGAAGCGAATTAATTGGAATATTATTTTCCTCAACAAACGACCTTACTCCTTCTTCCGTCCAGCTAAGTAAGGGATTGTATTTAATTACATGATATTGCTCGTCCCACTCTAAAACATTCATCGAGCTCCTATTGATCGACTGCTCTGACCTAAGGCCTGTGATCCAAACACCAGCTCCATCAAGGGCTCGCTGAAGTGGCTCAACTTTACGAATAAAACAACACTCCTTTCTGTTCTCTACTGATTCATAAAAACTATTGGGACCTTTTGATTTAATGAGCTGTTGAAGTTGTTCCGTTGACGGAGAGTAAGTCGCAATGTTTACTCCATATTTCTTTCTCGTTAGATCAAACACGTCATAAGTTTCTTGAAACAAACGCCCCGTATCTATGGTAAAAATTTCAATCTCGAGATCAGCATTCGCAATCATATGAGTGATTACTTGATCTTCTAAGCCAAATGAAGTTGAAAATTTTGCTCGGCTGCCAAATCTCTCGCTGAGCAATTGCAGAACTTCAATCTCAGAAAGTCCAAAACACTCTTGTTCTATTTGCTCGAAAATAATTCTGCTCATCGCTTTTATTTTCAAAATAATGACTTAATCAATATTCGTACACTCCAGAAAATCACCAAGCCTCCAACTCCAAGAAACATTGTTTTCAATGGCAGTTTGCCAACTAGTCTTGCAGCAATTGGGGCTGCTAAAATTCCTCCCAAGAAAAGTCCAATGATTACAGGCCAGTGGCTTACGCCAAGGATCGCAAAAAAAGTAGCTGCGCTTGCAAGCGTCACAAAAAACTCAGTAATACTGACAGTACCAATAACGTACTTGGGACTCCTGCCTTTGGATATCAAAGTACTTGTTACTAATGGGCCCCAACCTCCTCCACCAAATGAATCCAAGAAGCCACCAGCTCCAGCTAACCAACCAACCCTTTTCACTTTTTTTTGTTTCATTGTTTTTGCGGAAAACATTGAAAATAATTTTAACACCCAAAAACAGCGTGTACACCGCAGTATCGGCCTTATATAATTGGCATATTGATTTCCTAATGTTGACAAAAGATATGCACCAAGAATCGCGCCCAACACACCTGGGATTAGCATTGTTTTGAATAGCTTCTTATTCACATTGCCAAACTTATAGTGGCTATAGCCCGATGCAGCGCTTGAAAAAATTTCCGCTGTATGAACGCTTCCACTGATCGCAGGCAAATTTATTCCTATCGAAAGTAAAACAGTAGTGCTTGTAACACCATAGCCCATGCCCAATGCTCCATCAACTAACTGCGCGAAGAAACCTGCTGCGATCATCCAACCAAAATTGGAATCTGCATTTGCAGATGCTTTTAACATCGCATCAACCATATCCGAAAATGGAGCATAGATTAACGCAAAGGCAACGATGAAAGCTATTAGAAAAATTAACAGTGAATAAGTTGCAACTCGTCTCCACAATTCTTTCTCCTTTTTAACTTCAAGAATATCAGCTGGCTCCCCCAATGAATCGCCCTCTACGTCTTTCTTTGTGAAAGCCTCTAAACGATTCGCTCGTTTTTCAATCAATATCTCTTGCTCCTCAATCATTTAAAAAATATAAATCCTATCGAATTAATAGACAAAATTATGAGCAAATTGCCTATAATTCAAATACTAGGAGCAATTATTTGGTTGGTCTCTTCCTGAAATGTCTCTTACGACCGTTCGGTTTGCCTTTAGGATTTCTGTGTTTTTCTGGGGCATATTCAAACGAAGGCCCTAATTCTGTCGGCAATGCGGGCTTCTCTATTTCCTTTCCTATGAGCTTTTCAATCTGATGAAATCTTCTTTGATCCAATGGGTTAATGAAAGTTACTGCGCATCCGGTTGTTTCGGCACGAGCCGTCCTACCGATTCGATGAATGTAATCTTCTGGATCTGGTGGGACATCATAATTCAAAACTAAATCAATTCCCTCCACATCAATTCCACGTGAGAGCACATCAGTGCCAATCAAAAATTTCAACTGCTTATTTTTAAACTCACGGAGAATATCTTTACGTTCCACTTGCTCAAGATCAGAGTGAATAGCTTTTGAAGGCAAACCAAGTTTGGGCAGCAGCCGTCCCAAATGCTTCACCTTCTCTTTTCGTTGACGCAAAAATGATGACACTTGAAAATGAAGATTCTTTTAAAAGTTTAGTCAACATTTTTTCTTTTTGCTCATCATAAACCAAGTAAGCCTGTTGCAAGATTCCATCTGCGGGTTTGGAAATAGCTATGTTTATCTCTTGAGGGTTCTTTAAAACGCGATTAGCCAGCACTCTAATTCGTTGAGGCATTGTTGCCGAAAACATGAGTGTTTGCGCGTAGTTGGAAGATGTTTGATGATGCGCATAATATCATCATGAAAACCCATGTCTAACATTCGGTCAGCTTCATCCAAAACAAGGTGCTGAACATGTTTCAAGTCAATCACTCCAGACGCTAGCTGAGCAATCAATCTGCCAGGCGTAGCGATCATCAAATCCACTCCTGCTTCAAGAGCTCGTTTTTGTTGGTCCCAAACAGCGCCATCACCACCACCATAAATCGGAATAGAACTCACTCCGGTGAAATAAGCAAAGCCTTCTACTTGTTGATCAATTTGCTGTACAAGCTCCCGCGTTGGCGCAATGATCAACGTATTCAAATGACGATGATCTGAATGGATGATATTATTTAAGATGGGCAAAAGATATGCAGCAGTTTTTCCTGTTCCAGTCTGCGCACAGGCAATCAGGTCATGTTTTTTCATGATCAACGGAATTGCTTGTTCCTGTATGGGCGTTGGCTTATCATAGCCCATGGACGACAAGCCATCTTGAAGCTTGTGATCAAATTGAAAGTCCTCGAAAGTCAAAATTCGTCAGTGTCAAAAATCAAACAATCTCGAAAGATAAAGGAAATTCCATTAACAGGACTGGAGGGCTCCTAACCGATAAAATAAAGTGACAGTTCTCTCAACACAACTTACAACCGCTAAGTTTCATATCGACCGCAATGAAAATAAATGAAAATTATCAATGGAATTATTTCTGAACCAATCAATAATGATATGAAAACGAATGATTTAAGGATGCCCAAATGCAGATTAAAAATTTTGAAGTGCCACCAGAGCTCAGAGGGCAATGGTGACGAGATATTCATGATGTTTGGAGGTCAAAAATTTTGGCCTCAAAAAAAATACGAAAAAATTAAAGGCTCTGGAGAAGCAGCAATAAACCAAGTTCTCTATATGAGCGATCCAAATGAAATGATTTTCTATCGAGCTGTGGGAAAAAGATTGGCTCTCTAGCGAATTATTGGGCTACTTCCAATTTAACCTCGACACAAAACCGGGTCAATACTCAACCGATCTAAAATTAGTAGAGTCCATCAACAAGCATAGATACACGTTACTCTGGGAAATCTAGATCAGGTCTTAAGCTTTCTTCCGTATTTCCTTCGCATTGCAAATCCATGGACTGCTTTCTGAAGCAATTCGAAGTAAAGTGCAACGTACAATAGGATCGTCATCAACCAAATGACGCAAAGGTTGAAGTGAAGAGTATCAAATTTTTTACCTGCAAAATATTTGTAAGGAATATAAAAATTGTCTCTGAAATCGAACAGATGCTCTGGGCGATGCTCGTTAAAATAGATAGGATATATTTTTTGAACTAACTCGCCATCCCATTCTACAATCCGAGTAGGGTTCTGAGTATTTTCCACCATCGTGGTAACTGCCTCGTTCTGATATTTCGTCTTTAATTTTTCAAAGGCTACTTTTTTCTCTTCATCATCGGTCAAATGAAGCATCAACTTATCTCTCTCTTCCTGAGCGTTGTTACTTCTAATGCTGTAGTATTCACGCAAAGCCCTTAAAAACTTATTCGCACTTAAGTAAGTAGCAGAATCAAATTTCCCAATCTGAAGGTTTACCAAACTTGGCAGTTCTTTTCTTACAACCGATGACTCGTGAACCAACTCATTGCGCAGCAAATCTAAATCCAGTTTCACTTTATTATCATCCCGATTACTGTTCCAATTTCCAGGGTGATTCACAACATATGACAATCGTGACTCTAGCTCTGGTAAATAATAATTTCGTTTATAATCGGCTATGGCTCTCTTCTGGTCAATAGAATAAAATTGCTTTTCGAGAGGGTTGTCTTTGAATTGCGTAACCATGTATGCTTCAAACGCCCATCTCGATGCCATCACTTCTCCGAGTAAAGGAATTCCGTTGGGTGTTCCAACACTTGGATTGAATTTATCAAAACTGATAACCACGCCACTCAACAATAATTGAGGGATGATTAAAATTGGAATAACAATGTAAATGGTAACAGCTGAATCGAAGGCTGAAGAAATATTTAGACCAAGCATATTGGCAAAGCATGAACATGAAAAAAGGATTAGCCAATAACGAAGTTCTAGAAATGGAATTTCAAGAAGGGCGTTGCCCACTAACACAAACATTACCGTTTGAACGGCCGACAGCACAAAAAGAATAATGACTTTGGAAACAAAATAGCTACTCCGGCTCAGATGGAGGAATCTCTCCCTTTTTAATATTTTTCGATCTCTAAAAATTTCTTCCGCACTGACAATTAACCCCACGAAAAGAGCAACGACAATACTCATGAAAAAATAAACCGGGATGTTCGCATTGTCAAAAAAAGTATACTTGGGATGCTCTACTCCTATTGCATCATAGTATTTGACGAAGTATCCAATAAACAAAGCAAGCAGAGGTGTCAACAGCATGTTGATTGTCATGTATTGACGGTTGGCAAACTTTGAACCAACATCACGAAGTGTAAACACAGCCAACTGTTGAAACCAATTCGGAATTTTTTGTTGGGTCGGCAAGGCCTCAACAATTTCTTCGATCTTTGGGATCCTTATTTTTTGCTTAAAATATTGATACCATTGCCCAGGAGAAACTTTACGTGTGTGTGTAAACCTTCCATATTCATTCACAACACGAGTTTCAATAATATTAAAAATCTGCTCTGGGTTTATGTTGCCACACTCAGGACATGCTCCTGGTGTTTTGTTAGCGGCATTGATGATCTGCTGAAAATAATTGACTGATTCAGTAGGATTGCCATAATAAATCTGAAACCCACCCACATCAAGGATCAAGAGTGTGTCAAACATTTTGAAGATATCTGATGAAGGCTGATGAATGACTACAAAAATCATTTTGCCTCGCAGCGTTAATTCCTTCAACAGATCCATTATATTTTCAGAATCCCGGGAAGACAATCCTGAAGTTGGTTCATCAACAAAAAGTATGGTCGGCTCCCTCAACAATTCCAATCCAATGTTCAATCGCTTTCGTTGACCACCGCTTATTGTCTTCTCAAGTGGAGATCCAACTTTTAAGTCCTTAATTTCAGTTAGCCCAAGATTTACAATTACTCGGTCTACAACTTTTGCAATCTCTTCATGACTATAGTGACCAAAACAGAGTCGCGCAGAATAATATAAATTTTGATAAACCGTAAGATCTTCAATCAAAAGGTCGTCTTGTGGAATATACCCTATAACACCTTCAACCTTTTCAGGTTGATCATGAATATTAATTCCGTTTACAATCACGCGGCCGCTGGAAGGTCGCTCCGATCCGTTCAAAACGCTTAACAACGTGGACTTACCAGAACCACTTCCTCCCATCACTCCGATTAACTTTCCACCAGTCTCCGCTAAACTTATATTTTGCAAACCGGCTCTTCCACTTTTGAAATGATAGAAGACGTGGTCACAGACAAAACTTATTTTAATATCACTTTCTTCGAGAAGAAATTTACCTACGATATCGCTGTAATAGATAGGTTCGATCTTGGCTCCACGTATTGTGCTTCCTGTTGGAAACACATCCACCCTTCTCGATTTCAATGATTGGCTGTTGAGATACAGCGGAGTAATACCAAGGTATTTTATGAAGTAAGTTTCTATGTCAGCTAAACGAAGGATTGCGATCATCCCCGAAAGGTTTTTCGCCATCAAGTGCGGGCTACCATGTGTTTGTGCTTCAGCACTCTCATCAATGATCAGAATATTTTTCGCATCCAGTTCTTCGGCATCATGACCAAGAACGAATGAGCGCATCGCGCGAAAATCTTTGGCTGGAATTTTAAGCGCTTCTCCAATGTAAAAAATCAAATTACTCTGACGCTCTGAAAGATCATCGCCAACAAAAACTAGTTCAATAATTTTTATTACCAAGACAGCCTTCTGCTGCATCGTAAGTGCCTGATTTACTTTGCGTGCTATCTGTATGATTTGAGCCCAGTCGTCTACGAATTCCTGTGTTGCTTCATCAACATTAGAAAGGTTTGCTGAAGCAGGCTTATTTGCTTTACAGAAATCATCAAACAAGGAGAGATAGTAACGAACGCCATCTTGATTCAAGTGAAGCGATAGAAACTCTTTAATAATAGAGCGCTCTTCATCTGTGATGCGCTCTTTTGCCACGATGGCAAAAAATTGGATAATGGCTTTTAAAAGTTCCTCACTCATTCAAATTAACCTTGCACAATCTGGGTTTAAAAAATTTTAATGTTCCTTCTCACCATCGAGGGAAAGAACGTAACGAGCCATTTTCTCAGCATCCGCTTCTGAAATATCAGGATGGCCTGACATATTTATCGATCCCCAAACGCCCGAGCCTCCTTTTATGATCTTGTTAGCAAGGTACTTCACATTGGCTTCGGTGAATTCATATTTCTTAGCTACGTCCAAATGCGCTGGTCCAATAATCTTATTTGTCTTGTGATGACAGGTCTTGCAATCACTTGCTTTCACTAAAGACTCACCTATGGCTACAACATCTCCCTTCTGAGCTGTAGTCTCTTCCGTAGGGGTTCCATAATCTTCACCCTTCGCTTCCTTTTTAGAACCGCACGAGATAATAACTACCATCGCAATAATCGCAATCGATAAAAAATAAACCTTCTTCATAATCCTTGAAATAATTGTTTAGACTCCTAATATTTTCTTATTCAGTTTGGGATCTTTTCCTGCAGAAGCAAAATCATCAAACGCTTTTTCTGTAACACGAATAATATAATCCTTGATTCGCTCTGCTCCTTCTTTCGCGCCCTGCTCAGGATGTTTAATGCAGCATTCCCACTCTAGCACAGCCCATCCTCCGTAATTATATTGAGCAAGTTTTGAAAAAATAGATTTGAAATCAACCTGACCATCGCCAATTGAGCGAAAACGTCCAGGCCGATTAATCCAATCTTGATAACCTCCATATATGCCACTTTTTCCAGTGGGATTAAACTCTGCATCTTTCACATGAAACATTTTTATGAATTCATGATAGAAGTCAATGTATTGGAGATAATCGAGTTGTTGCAAAACAAAATGGCTTGGGTCGTACAGAATGTTTGCACGAGAATGTTTGCCTGTTGCTTCCCAAAATCTTTCAAATGTGATTCCGTCATGAAGGTCTTCGCCTGGATGAATCTCATAACACAAATCAACTCCCACTTTGTCGAACGCATTTAGAATCGGAAGCCAACGTTTTGCTAATTCTTTAAAGCCGTCTTCAACCAAACCTGTAGGTCTTTGTGGCCATGGATAAACTGTATGCCACATCAGAGCTCCTGAAAATGTTGCGTGAGCGTTAAGCCCGAGGTTCTTGCTTGCTTTAGCAGCTAACTTAAGTTGGTCAACAGCCCAAGCAGTTCTTTCTTTCGACTTGCCGTGCACTTGCTTGGGAGCAAATGCATCAAACATTACATCATAAGCCGGATGAACGGCCACAAGCTGGCCTTGCAAATGTGTTGACAACTCAGAAATCTGAAGTCCGCAAGATTCAACAGTTCCCTTCAATTCGTCTGCGTAGTCTTTGCTTTCAGCAGCTTGTTTGAGATTAATAACTCGTGAATCCCAAGTTGGAATTTGGACACCAACAAATCCTAATGAAGCAGACCACTTACATATCGATTTTAAATTATTGAATGGTGGGTCGTCACCAAGAAACTGAGCCAAAAAAATTGCAGGGCCTTTGATGTTCTTCATTGGCACAAATTAAACGAAAAGCACGAAGGGAGAAAACAATTTTTTTGATTTGAGATATTGGCGCAATGTTTAAGAATCACACCTCGTAAATCATCTTCCAAAATCATCTTGTACCCGCACGATGTCATTTTCATCAGAGGGATTGTTAGCCTCGGTGTGTTGCCAAATTTCTGCAATCATACCCCAACCCTCGGGTAGGCCAACTAGACGATGGCGCTCGCCCTGCTTAAGTTGGATAATTTCATTCAGCACCATTTTTTTCAAATCGCCCTGTTCGTCAGTGTAGCTTGTAATCACTCCGGAAACTCCTGCTATCAATTTCCAAATTTCAGCACGTCTATGATGATATTGCCATGATAAACGTTGATCGGGGGCAACCACCAGAATTTTGGGGCTTAATTTCCCTGCAATTTTTAAGTCAGAAGATTTTAAGTGAGTAAAATAAAGCTGAATAAATTGTTCTGCTTGTGATTCATCTAGCACAAAAAATCCTCCCCAGGGGCGTGTGAAATCATGCGAAGCGATATTTAATTTTAATTCAGCCAAATATGCTTTTACTGAATTCATCACAACTTCTTTTGAAGAAGTTGCCAAAGTGTTCACGTTAATCATTGGGAATTTTTAAAGACGCAAGTTAATCGACCCAGTCAGCAACAAACAAATTTGTGTTGCGAGTACCTCCATTGTTTCTATTAGACGAGAAAATAATCTTCTTTCCATCTGGGGAAAACATGGGAAAAGAATCAAACACTTTATCGAATGTGATTTGCTCTAGACCCGATCCATCTTCATTCATCATGAATAAGTTGAATTCATAACCTCGTTTACCTTTGTGATTCGAGCTGAAGATAATTTTCTTCCCAGATGGGTGATAAAATGGTGCCCAGTTTGCCTTTCCCAAATGAGTGATCTGCTTCAAATCTGAACCGTCAACATTGCACGTGAAAATTTCCATTGCTGTTGGAGCAACCAAACCTTGCTTCAGATAATCCTGATATTCCTTTTTCTCTTCTTCAGTTTTAAATCTTGACGCACGAAAAACAATCTTCTTTCCATCAGGTGAAAAGAAGGCTCCACCATCATAACCCAACTCGTTTGTTATCTGCTTCACATTTTTTCCATTGATGTCCATCACATATAAATCCAAGTCACCGTTACGTGTAGAAGTGAAAACAATTTTGTCTCCTTTGGGAGAAATCGTTGCTTCAGCATCATAGCCAGGAGAGTTCGTCAATTGCTTTTGAATTTTTCCATTTAGGTCTGCAACAAATATGTCATAGGTATCATAAATCGGCCACAAGTATTTTCCCCCTGGCTTGCGCTCAACATCTTTCGGGCAATCCTTTCCGCCCAAGTGCGTTGATGCATATAAAATTGATTTTCCTTTAGGCATAAAAAAAGAACAAGTGGTTCTTCCCATACCAGTACTAATCAGATTTGGCTTTCCTCCTTTGCTCAAATCCGTTCCTTCAACAGGCATATAAAAGATCTGATCACAATTGCATCCCCAATCTTTGTTGTTGGATTGAAATGAAACATTCTTTCCATCAAAACTCCAATAAGCTTCCGCATTATCGGCTCCAAAGGTGAGCTGCCGAATATTCTTAAAATGCTTTTCTCGAGAATAATGAATCGAGTCAGAATTATTTTGAGCGTAAACTCCTAACTGAACTAGTACGAATAATAGAAATAGAAAAATGTTTTTCATGTTAATTGATTTGAAAAAATATAATTTGAATTACGCGGCTTTTGCTTCCTCTTCTTTCAGTGCTCTGCGAAGAATCTTGCCAACGTTAGTTTTTGGAAGCTCAGTTCTGAACACAAAATACTTGGGAACTTTGTAGTTCGTCATATTCTCATGACAGAATTTTCTTAACTCTTCCTCCGTGAGACTTTGATCTCTCTTCACAATAAAGACCTTGATAACTTCTCCTGACTTAGCATCAGGTATTCCAATCGCTGCTACTTCTAGAACTTTTGGATGAGACGCGATCACATTCTCGATTTCATTCGGAAACACATTGAAACCAGAGACTTTGATCATATCCTTTTTACGATCGACAATTTTAAAATAACCTTCAGCATCCATCAGACCTATATCACCTGTGCGGAACCATTCTTTATTGAAGAAAACTCCTTCGTTATCTTTTTGCCAATAGCCACGCATCACTTGCGGGCCACGCGCGCAAATCTCGCCTGTCTCACCTTGTGCCAACTGATTTCCATCATCATCAAATATCGCAACCTCCGTGCTTGGCATTGGCAAACCGATTGTTCCTCTCTTGTGATTTCCATTCAATGGATTACAGCACAACACAGGAGAAGTTTCACTCAAACCATAACCTTCTACAAGTGGACTCTTAGTTACATCTGCCCATTTAATCGCGACAGCATCTTGCACTGCCATTCCACCACCCACTGCTCCTTTCATGTGAGAGAAGTCCAATGTTTTGAAAAGCGGATGATTAAGCATTCCGTTAAACAATGTATTCACTCCAAGAATAATCGAGAACTTATACTTCTTCAGTTCTTTCATGAATCCATCCATATCACGAGGATTTGTGATCAAGACATTTCTCAAACCACTGTGATACATCAAAGTCAAATTCACTGACAACGCAAAAATGTGATACATTGGCAAAGCTGTAATCACAACTTCTTGTTGGTGAGAAGACATTATTGGTTTGAACCAATACGCGATCATCTCATTGTGCGCTAAAAGATTTCGATGTGAAAGTTGAGCGCCTTTGGAAATTCCAGTTGTCCCACCGGTATATTGAAGTACAGCTAAGTCTTCTCTATCAATAGCAGGTTTATCAAGTGTGAGTGCAGCTCCTTTTTTCAACGCATCTTTAAAAGAATGGGCATGTGGAAGATGGTAAGGAGGCACTAATTTTTTTATGCGCTTTACTACAAAATTCACGAGCGCGCCTTTAAAGCCGCCAAGTAAATCTCCCATTTCAGTAATGATATAATGCTTCGCTGGAATCTTATCAGCAATTGCTTCCAGATTGTGAGCGAAGTTGGCCACAATTACCAACGCGGAAATCCCTGCATCTTTAAATTGATGCTCCATCTCACGAGCTGTATAAAGTGGATTAGTATTCACTACGATTAATCCGGCTTTCAATGCACCCATAAATGCTACAGGAAACTGCAGAAGGTTCGGCATTTGAATGGCAATGCGTTCTCCTTTTTTCAGTCCCAAATCCTTTTGCAAATAAGCTGCAAAGTGCGTGGCTAATCTATCAACTTCTGTGAAAGTCAATTTGCCTCCCAGATTTTCATAGGCAATTAGGTCGCCATGTTTTTTGGAAGCTGCTTCGTATAGCTCGACTAATGAATTAAATGGAAGTGGGCCAATCTCATGTGGAATTTCAGCCGGATATTTCTTGAACCAAGGGAAATCGTTCATCTAGATCAACTTTAAAACAAAAATTCAAGTAGGCAAAAAAAACAGGCAATAGCAATTAGAAACCTTTTCGAGGGAAGGCGATTTTGATGAAAATATCTGTCACTCATCCCTTTATTTTCAATTTGGCCGCTTAAATAAAATATGATGCTCAATGAACCTTAAGTATTGGAAATTGTTGTAATTTTGAGGGTTTTATTTAAAATTAGTCTAATTAGGGTGTAAAATGGCCAAAGACAACCGAGTCTTAGAAGAGATCACCTCGAAAGAATACGAGCACGGCTGGGCGGTCAATCTGGAAGCCGAGGAGTCGCCCAAAGGTCTTAACGAGGATATAGTCCGTTTCATCTCTGCAAAAAAACAAGAGCCTGAATGGTTGTTGGAGTGGAGACTGAAAGCATTTCGTCATTGGCAAAAGATGACTGAGCCCAAGTGGCCGAATGTAACTTATCCGGAAATCAATTATCAAGATATCATTTACTACTCTGCTCCCAAGCAAAAAGTTAAGCCTAACAATTTGAATGAAGTTGATCCTGAGCTTATCAAGACATTTGAAAAACTTGGAATATCATTGACAGAGCAAAAGCGTTTGACTGGTGTGGCTGTCGATGCCGTCATTGATAGTGTTTCGGTTGCAACCACATTCAAAGACAAGCTTAAAGAGCTCGGAGTTATTTTCTGTTCATTCAGTGAAGCTGTACGTGAACATCCCGAACTGGTAAAGAAATATTTAGGAAGTGTCGTTCCAATGAATGACAATTATTTCGCTGCGCTCAATTCAGCAGTGTTCAGCGATGGCTCATTCTGCTACATTCCAAAAGGCGTCCGCTGCCCAATGGAACTCTCTACCTATTTTAGAATCAATGCTGCCAACACGGGTCAATTCGAAAGAACATTGATTGTTGCAGACGAAGGTTCTTATGTTAGTTATCTCGAAGGTTGCACTGCTCCGATGCGTGATGAAAATCAATTACATGCTGCTGTTGTAGAACTCTATGCGATGAAAGATGCTGAGATCAAATACAGCACAGTTCAAAATTGGTATCCTGGGGACAAGAATGGCAAAGGTGGTATTTACAACTTCGTAACTAAGCGTGGATTGTGTTCAGGAGATCATTCTAAAATTTCTTGGACTCAAGTAGAGACCGGCTCTGCAATCACATGGAAATACCCTTCATGTGTTTTGAAAGGTGACTACTCCATGGGCGAGTTTTATTCTGTTGCTGTTACCAATAATTATCAGCAAGCCGATACCGGAACGAAGATGATCCATATCGGAAAGAATACACGTTCACGAATTGTATCAAAAGGAATTTCTGCTGGCAAATCACAAAACAGTTATCGCGGACAAGTGCAGATTATGAAGCGTGCCACGAACTCTAGAAATTTCTCACAATGTGATTCACTTCTAATGGGCGATCAATGTGGCGCTCATACTTTTCCTTATATCGATGTAGAAAATAGCTCCTCCAAAATAGAACACGAAGCCACAACATCGAAAATTGGCGAAGATCAAATCTTCTATTGTTTACAAAGGGGAATTGATGAAGAGGCAGCTGTAGCATTGATTGTCAATGGTTATGCCAAAGAAGTATTAAACCAATTGCCGATGGAGTTTGCTGTTGAAGCTCAAAAATTGCTCGCGTTGACTTTAGAAGGAAGTGTAGGATAATTCGAATACAGATTTAACGATAGATTTTAGAATAGATGTTGACGATTAAAAATTTAAAAGCGCGGATTGAAGAGAAACAAATTCTGAACGGAATTAACCTTCAGATAAATGCAGGTGAGGTGCATGCCATCATGGGGCCGAATGGCTCTGGCAAAAGCACTCTTGCGTCTGTACTTGCAGGCCGAGAAGATTATGAAGTAACTGAGGGAGAAGTTTTGTTCAACGACAAAAATCTTTTGGAACTAGAACCAAATGAACGCGCTTGCGAAGGAATTTTCCTCGCCTTTCAATATCCAGTTGAAATCCCCGGTGTGAGTACTGTCAATTTTATGAAGACAGCTCTCAATAAAATCAGGGAACATCGTGGTCAGCCTGCGCTTGATGCAGTTGCTTTTCTTCAGTTAATGAAAGAGAAAATGAAATTGGTTGAGATTGATCAATCATTATTAAGTCGTTCGCTAAACGAAGGTTTCTCTGGTGGAGAAAAAAAACGCAACGAAATTTTCCAGATGGCCATGCTTGAACCCAAGCTCTCTATCTTAGATGAAACTGATTCTGGTCTTGATATTGACGCGCTGCGAATTGTAGCTAATGGTGTCAATAAGCTTCGCAATAAAAACAACGCAACGATTGTTGTAACACACTATCAACGATTGTTGGAATACATAGTTCCTGATTTCGTGCATGTTCTATATAAGGGTCGAATTGTAAAATCCGGAGGAAAAGAATTGGCACTTGAACTTGAGTCGAAAGGGTACGATTGGATTAAAAATGAAATGGCTTCAGTTTAATGACAACGACTCTTACTACCGATTTAAAAGAAAAAATAGCTCGCGCTTTTGAGGCAAGTGCGCACTCAAAAAATCAACAAAGAAAAGAAGCGTTTGCGCATTTTCAGAAATTAGGCTTACCTGGAAATAAAACTGAAGAATACCGCTTCACTCCTATCACACGAGCTTTAGAAAATAATTTCAATTTTGATGAAACAGAAAATGTACAGTCAAAAATTGATTCTATCGAAAGATTTTTGATTCCAAATCTCGAAGCAAATCTTATCGTATTTGTTAATGGATTTTTTTCAACTGCTTTATCAAAGATCATAAGCCCTGCGAATGAGCTTAAAATTTCTAGCCTGAAGACTGAAAATAACAGCACAGCTGCCAATTATTTTCAGAAGTATTTGAATTCGTCAGTCGATCCATTCACAGCTTTAAATTCAGCGCTTTGGCAAGATGGAGTTTTCATCCAAGTTCCAACTAAGACAAAAGTTGAGAAACCAGTAGTTGTTCTTCACATCAACGATGTTCTTGAAAAGCAATCAATGAGCCATACAAGGTTGCTTGTTGTTCTAGAGGAAGAAAGCGAACTGACTCTAATTGAGAAATCGAATTCTGTTGGCAACAATGCCATCTTCCACACCTTTGCTGAAGAGATTATTGTAAAGGAAAATGCTAAGCTTGACTATGTGAAAATTCAAAATGATGAAGGCAAGCTTCATCAGGTCGCTAATTCACTTATTCATCAATCAAACAAAAGCATTCTAAATACTTTTACTCTTACGCTTAATGGTTCATTGATTCGTAACAATTTCAATATTGCCATTGATGGAGAAAATTGCGAGTCGCATTTTTATGGTTTGTATCTCCTTAGTGGAAATACAATAACTGATAACCATACCGTTGTTGACCACATCAAGCCGAACTCTCACAGCAATGAGTTATACAAAGGCGTGATGGACGGAAATTCAAAAGGTGTTTTCAATGGCAAGATTTTCGTGAGGCCACATGCACAGAAAACAAATGCGTTTCAATCGAACAGAAATATTTTATTGACTGATAGTTCAACGATCAATACGAAACCTCAGTTAGAAATTTGGGCTGATGATGTGAAGTGTTCACACGGTTGCACTTCAGGGCAGTTGGATGAAGAAGCGTTATTCTATTTAAGGTCACGTGGTATTCCTATGGATCAAGCTAAAGCCATGTTGTTATGTGCTTTTGCAGCTGAAACACTGGAACCAATCAAAAATATTGAACTGAAAAATTATTTGGATGGTTTAATCTCACAACGATTGAACAAATTCTGATATGGACGCCACAACGGCAATTGATATAGAAAAAATCAGGGAGCAGTTTCCTGTCCTTAATCAAAAGGTAAATGGCAAGCCGTTGATTTATTTCGACAACGCTGCTACCAACCAAAAACCAAAGCAAGTAATTGATGCGTTGACTAACTATTATCAAGGTTACAACGCAAACATCCATCGAGGCATTCATACACTGGCTGAGAAAGCAACGAAAGCTTTTGAAGCTACACGCCACTCAATGCAGAAATTTATCAATGCTAAACATGTTGAAGAGATCATCTTCACACGTGGCGTAACTGAAAGCATCAACTTGGTTGCATCCTCTTATGGCCGAACGTTTTTAAACGAAGGTGACGAGGTGATAATTTCCGGACTGGAGCATCATTCTAATATTGTTCCTTGGCAAATTGTTTGTAACGAACGAAAAGCCAAACTAAAAATAATTCCTGTCACTGAAATTGGCGAGATCGACATTGAGGCCTACAGGAAATTATTGACAGCAAAAACAAAAATTGTTGCAACTAATCACGCATCCAATAGCTTGGGTACAATCAATCCTGTTAAAGAAATAATTCGCTTAGCTCATGAAGTTGGTGCTGTTGTTTTAATTGATGGAGCTCAGGCAGCCGCGCATTTAGAAATCGATGTGCAAGATCTTGACTGTGATTTTTATTGCATCTCCTCTCACAAAATGTATGGCCCAACGGGTACTGGTATTCTTTACGGAAAAAAGGATCTTCTTGAAAAAATGCCCCCTTACATGGGCGGTGGCGAGATGATCAAAGAAGTGACTTTCGAAAAAACGACTTATAACGATCTTCCCTACAAATTTGAAGCTGGCACGCCTAACATTGCGGATGTTGTTGCCTTGAATGAAGCCGTTAATTTCGTCAACTCTTTAGGGAAAGATCAGATCGCTGAATATGAAAGTGAATTGCTCAATTACGCTGTTGAGAAACTTTCTGCAATTCCTTCGGTAAAGTTGATTGGTACATCAAAACATAAAGTAGCTGTCCAGTCTTTTGTTATTGAGGGTATTCATCATTTCGATATTGGACAGATGCTTGATGCTCGTGGCATTGCAGTTCGTACAGGTCATCATTGCACACAACCCTTAATGGACAGTTTCGGAATTGAAGGTACAGTACGTGCTTCATTCTCGATTTACAATACTAAAGCGGAGATAGATGAGCTGGCTGAAGGTCTGAAGCGAATAGTAAATTTCATGAAGCCATGACGGTTAATGAAATTCAAGATGAAATTATCAATGAATTTTCGCTTCTCGATGGCGATATGGAGATGACTGTTTTCTATATCATGGAACTCGGACAGAAACTTCCAGTGATGGACGAATCTGAAAAGACTGAAGAGAATATTGTTAAAGGTTGTCAGTCGAAAGTGTGGCTCACTGCGAAAATAACTGACGGTAAGGTTTTATTTTCAGGTGATAGCAATACCGCAATCACAAAAGGGTTAGTGAGCTTGCTTATCCGGATTTTCAATAATCAACCTCCAGAAACTATTTTGAGCACAGAATTGTATTTCATGCAAAAGATCGGAATGGAAAGATTCATTGGAACACAACGCTCTAATGGATTTGCTTCCATGATTAAGCAAATGAAGTTATACGCGCTTGCTTTCAAAGCACAATTAACAAAAGCATGAACGAAGCAGTCGAAAATATTGAGCAAAAAACTGACATGCGCGATAAGGTGATTGCTGCAATGAAAACAGTTTATGACCCTGAGATTCCAGTTGATATTTATGAGCTTGGATTGATCTACGAAGTCAATGTTTTCCCGGTAAACAATGTATTTGTTTTGATGACTTTGACATCACCTTCGTGCCCTTCTGCTGAAGTTATTCCGAGTGAAGTTGAACAGAAGCTAAAGGCGATTGAAGGTGTGAATGATGTAAAAGTGGAGCTGACCTTTGATCCACCATACACACAAGATATGATGAGTGAAGCAGCCAAGTTGGAATTAGGATTTATGTGAATTTAGAGCTCAAAGTCTGAGTTTAGGATTAAAATTAGACAGAGAACTAAAAGCAAGCGAATTTGGTTGTAATTGATGGATTGAATTTGATTTAACTTTGAACCTTATTTAATACGAAGAACTTAAACTTTAATCAATATGTATCCCGAACAATTAGTTGCCCCGATGAGAAATGACCTTACCTCAGCGGGCTTCAAAGAACTGAAAACATCAGATGATGTGGATCAGGAATTGAAAGAGAAAAAAGGCACAAACCTTTTGGTGATAAATTCAGTGTGTGGCTGCGCAGCAGGTGCGGCTCGTCCAGGAATAAAGTGGGCTTTGGAACACACCAATAAAAAACCCGGTAAATTAACAACTGTATTTGCAGGTGTTGATAAAGAAGCGGTGGCAAAGGCACGTGAATACACACTACCTTATCCCCCATCTTCTCCAGCGATTGCCTTATTTAAAGACGGAGAACTTGTTCATTTTGTTGAGCGCCATCACATCGAAGGCCGCAATGCTCAGATGATCGGCCAACATTTGTTGGAGGTATTTGATGAGTTCTGTTAACAATAAGATTGTTAACAGAACAATTACTCGTTAAAAAACGAATGGCCAAGGCATGAGCTTGGCTTTTTTTATGAGCAGACCAGTAGACAACTATTTAGGTTGTTGGTTTCTTCGCCTTATAGCTTGTCGGCTTCACTACTGAGCGCTTGCCATACGATGGACAATAATGCGATCCCGCGCATGCCGAGATTATTGAGGCGATTAAAACCAGTGCTATAAACTTTTTCATGATCAATGATTATTCCTCTATTACCCAAAATAACTAAGATCCTTCCAATCAAGTATCGCATGAATATGTAGGGTCCTATAGAGACCCAACGCCACTTAACCGATCAAGTTGGCTGGCAAGTTGCCTTTCCTACTCTTCTGTTCCAATTTTCTAATTTTACAGACAAATCAAAACCAAAATGGCTAAAGAATTTTATTACCTGCTCGCATTTGTTTCTGGTCTACTCATCGCTGTCCAGGCTGGAGTCAATTCACAGCTTCGAATTGTCATTCAACATCCAATACTTGCTGCACTGATCTCTTTTCTAGTTGGATCTGTGCTTTTAGTTGGAGTTTATCTTTTCTCTACTAAAGCTGCAACTCCAATTTCTTCACTTTCAACTGTCAGTTGGTGGAAGCTAACGGGCGGGGTTTTTGGTGCGATCTATATTTTCTCAATGATACTCATCGCCCCCAAAATTGGAGCTGCAAATGCTCTCGGATTTGTCATTGCAGGACAATTATTGTGTGCCGTAGTTCTGGATCACTTTGGTTGGGTTGGGTTTCCAGTAAAAGAGATCAGCTGGGTAAGAATAATAGGTGTAATTACCATTATCCTTGGGGTCTACTTAGTTCAGAAGAAGTAAAATAGCTTAGGTCTCAAGGATCAACCTCGTCTCCTCAAGGTCAAGCTCATACTCAATTTTGCGAAGTGCTTCTTCACTTATCTTTCCATCTCTACGCATGTCATTGAGCAGATTCCTTTCCACTTGGATGATCTCCTGCTGCACGCGATGAAAGTCACTCACTTGTTCGTCACTCAGCTTCCCTACTGACTCTCCCTTTCTGATACGTTGAATGCGTATCTCATATTTTGTTTTCACTTGGTTGAGCACTTCATCACTTAAACCAATAGAATAATTTTCTTCAATGTGCTCAATAACTTTAGATACGATTTTCAGTCGAGCATCATGCTCTTCTCGCTGCTCTTCATCACTTGGTTTGATTCCCAGCCAACGTACCAAATAAGGAAGTGAAATTCCTTGAATGACAAGCGTAGCGAAGATAACGGAGAAGGTCAGGAAAATGATTAAGTCTCGGTGAGGAAAGGGTCTGTCACCAACTGTTAGAGGCAATGCCAACGCAGCCGCCAAAGAGACAACACCCCGCATACCACTCCAAGCAACTATGGTGACCATCTTTGGACTTGGTCTGGCTTCTCGATATCTGATCCTTTTACTAAACCATCTAGGCAGATAAGTGCCGGGATAAACCCAAATGATTCTCAAAACAATGGTGGCAACGCTGATGACTGTTCCATAGAACAACAGAGTCGTGAACGAGTGATCTTTAATGTGCTTCAAAATCACTGGCATCTGCAATCCGATGAGAATAAAAATTAGTCCGTTGAGAATGAAGGTGACTGTTTCCCAAACAGACCACGCACTTAATCTTGATTGATGCTTGAAAATCTTTGAAGAATTCCAACTCAAGAAAAGTCCGCAGGCAACAACAGACAAAACTCCGGACACATGAATTTGTTCAGCTAGAAGATAAGCTGTGTACGGTGCGATGAATGTAAGTGTAGTATCGTTGACCGGGTTATCAGGCGTAATCATGTGCACCCATTTGAAGATTTGACCTATCACTAAGCCAATCAAAATGCCCACTATAGCCACATAGACAAAATTTATTCCAGCCAACCAAAATATAAATGAGCCTGATGCCGCAGCTGCTATTCCGTATTTATAGGCGATCAAGCCTGTAGCATCATTCACCAAACTTTCACCTTCAAGAATTGTCGTTATCCTTCTGGGAATTCCCATTCCTTTAGTGGCTGCGCTTGCTGCAACTGCATCTGGTGGAGAAATAATTGCCCCTAATACAAATGATTCCGGCCATCCAAAGCCAGGAATAAAATAATGAGCTACAACTGCTACTAATACTGTAGTAAACAACACACACCCTATGGCGAGCAGACTAATTGCTCTACTTGCTGCTTTGAAATCTGGCCACGAGGTTGTCCAGCGGCTGAATAAAGAACTGGTGGCAAAAACAAAAGAAAAACAACATCAGGGCTCAGTGTTATTACAGGAAGGCCGGGAATCAAGCTTACACCAATACCCACAAGTACAAGCAAAATTGGGTACGGTATCTTAATGCGATCAGCGACTTCGGCCAGCGCAGTTACAATCGTGAGCAAAAGAATGACAATGGTAATATTCCCCATAGTTCAGAAAACGGATTCTGCTCAATATACAATTAGCTACCAATAAATGTTCACGAGTTTCATCATCGTTTCAAAAAACTGAAGATTTTTACCCCAAATTATTTTACTAGCTTTTCACCTTCATGATAAATGCAAAAAGACGCAAACAAATCTGACTTTGACCTGGTCGTAATTGGTGGTGGAGCCGCAGGCTTCTTTGGAGCAATCTGCACTGCTGAGATGAACAGCAATCTATCTATACTGATTTTAGAGAAAACAACTAAGCTTCTTTCAAAAGTAAAAGTATCTGGCGGTGGAAGATGCAACGTCACTCATCATTGTTTTGAGCCTACCCAACTTTCAAAACATTATCCCAGAGGAAATAAAGAACTGAAAGCTCTTTTTAGAAAATTTCAAGCTAAAGATGTGGTCCAATGGTTTGAAAATAAAGGGGTGAAACTAAAAACTGAAGATGATGGACGAATGTTTCCCATCACAGACAATTCTCAAACTATAATCGATTGTTTTTTAAGGGAAGCCCAACGACATCAAATAAAAATAGAAATTCATGCCGAAGTAAAAAAAATTTCAGTAGCACAGAATATTTTCACCATTGAACTAGCCGACCGCTCCTATCAAGCTAAAAAAATATTGATTGCATCTGGTGGTTACAATAATATACAAGGCTACGATTGGCTTAAACCTTCGCCAATAATTAATCCAATTCCATCTCTTTTTACATTCAATGATTCAAAAAAAGACTTTAAAGATCTGATGGGCGTTGCTGTTACTTATGCAGAAGTTAAGATTGCAGGAACTAAGTTTTCACAAGCAGGGCCAGTACTGATTACTCATTGGGGGCTTAGCGGCCCAGCGGTGATCAAGCTTTCAGCTTGGGCTGCAGAGTACCTGAATGAAAAACATTATGAGTTCACTGCGCTAGTGAATTGGACTGGCACTGTGGGTGAGGAAGAAATCCGATCCGAGTTTCAAATGCTAAACTCACGGCACGGCAAGCAAAAAATTGTAGGCAATCCACTTTATAAAATCCCAACACGACTATGGGTTCGTTTGTGTGAGTTTGCCGACATTGATGAAAATAAAACTTGGGCCGAGTTGCCTCGAAAGAATCAAAATCGTTTAGTGGAATTTGTAATCCGCTGTCCGTTTGATATTAAAGGGAAGACTACTTTCAAAGAAGAGTTCGTGACCTGTGGCGGTATTGATTTAAAATCAATTGACATTGAAACGATGGAAAGCAAAATAATGAAAGGAGTTTATTTCGCTGGCGAAGTGCTTAACATTGATGGCGAGACAGGTGGTTTTAATTTTCAAAGCGCTTGGACCACTGCCTACATTGCCGCGAAAGCGATTGTTAGTCACTAGTTTTTATTCTTGGTTTCCATATTCTATTTATATTGAATTACCATGGAAAAATCGTACCGATATCTACCTTATTTTTTAATCTTACTTGTACCACTATCTATAGCTGCGTTTTATCGAACGTACATTGTTCAATTCCCTCACTTCAGTGAAAGGAATGGGATATTTACTCATATCCATGCTGCGTTATCCATGATTTGGATTGCTATGATGATTGCTCAACCCTTTTTAATCAAAAGCAAAAATTTTACGCTTCATCGCAAAATTGGAAAGCTATCTTATATTGTTTTTCCGTTGCTAATCCTTTCTTTCATCCCTCAGACTGTAAGAATTATTCTTCATGATGATCCAAAAGGCGTTTTCTTTCCCGTTGCTGATAGCGTTTTGATGATTGTATTTTATGTCCTTGCTATCTACAATCGAAAAAACAGCGGCTCACATATGAGGTACATGATCGCGGTTGTCTTCGTTTTCTTGTTTCCAACCTTGGGGCGTATCTGGCCAATTTATTTTGGATTTGGCAATTATTTTGGTCAGAATACCCAATACGTAATTATCTACTTTACTCTATTGGCCCTCATCTTTTATGATAAGAAGAACAAAAAAGAATTTAGACCTTATCTAATAGCGTTACCATTTTTTGTTCTACACCAGATCGTATATCATGCAATGTTTGTGTGGAGCTAAACTCAATGGATTCTACTTCAGCACCACCACGGTAATACCATCTCCACCTCTATCAGCGTGCTCGTCTGAGATTGAGGCAACCTGTTTTATTCTGCGAAGATGTTCACGTACGATTTTTCTCAAAACTCCTTCACCTTTGCCATGAAGGATTTTCAGCTCGCCCTGACTTAACAGAATTGCATCATCAAGGAAACGATCAAGTTCTGGCATCACCTCATCCGCGCGCTTTCCTCTTAAATCAAGTACTGGGCTAAATGTAGATTGCTTTGACATCACATCCAGTCCTAGTGACTTTGCTTTTCGCACAGAAGATGGCTCCACAAGATCACTACGAACCAGTTGATTTAATTTTACGGTTGAACGAATACTTCCAAACTCAACAACTGCATTATTGCCTTTGATGCTGACTAAGTTGCCAGTCACGTCCTGTCCTATCATCCTTACTTTGTCGCCTTCTTTTACATCACCCGCAGAAAGCTCTCTCTTGACCTGCGGTTGTACTTTTTCCGTAAGCTGTTTAAGGCCTTGGCGCACTTTCAGCGTCTCTTTTTTCTCAGCTTGATTTGCACGAATGTGTCGAATTGTTTTTTCGATCTCTCTATTGGTTTCTTTTAGCAGTGAAGCTGCTTCCGTTTTAGCACGGTCAACAATTTCCTTTTTCTTTGCCTCTAGCTCATCGCTAAGTCTTTTATATCTATTAAGTTCTTCGGAAGTTTTTCTTTCTTTATCAGAAAGCTCTCGAGTTTGTTTTACAAGAGACTGTTTTTCTTCAGCAACTGACTTCATAAGAGATTCAAGGCCAGTCAATTCTTTACCAATAATTTCTTCAGCACGCTGCATCGTCTCATTTGGCAAACCTATTTTCTTGGCAATCTCAAGAGCGAAAGAACTTCCAGGCTTACCAATTTCTAATTGAAAAAGTGGTTGCAATTTCTTTGTATCGAACAGCATGGAAGCATTTCTAACATCATTCCGGTTAGAGGCAAACAATTTTAAATTGTAATAGTGAGTGGTGGCCACACCCCACGCTTTCTTTTGTAATAGAGTTGTAAGTATCGCTTCAGCTATTCCTCCTCCAAAGTTGGGATCAGTACCTGAGCCTAACTCGTCCATCAAAACCAATGTTGAGTGATTTGACTCCCTTAAAAAGAAATTCATGTTCTTGAGGTGTGAGCTATACGTACTTAAGTCATTATCAATTGACTGTTGATCACCGATGTCGACAAAAATCTTTTCGAAAATCCCTACCGTTGACTTTTCATACATGGGCACGAGCAAACCACATTGCACCATGTATTGCACTAGTCCAACTGTTTTCAAACAAACCGATTTGCCTCCAGCATTTGGCCCGGAAACCAATAGAAAGCGAGACCCATCCGACAAATCAATTGTGAGTGGCACAACTTCACGCTTTCCTTTCAAGCTTAAATAAAGCAACGGATGTTTCGCATTGATCCAGTTTAATACAGGCTTGTCAACAACCATTGGCATCGTGGCATCTAAATCAATGGCAAGTTTTGCTTTCGCACGATTGAAATCAATCAATCCTAAAAATTGGCAAGCAGATTTTATTGATTCTAAGTTTTCGCGAAGCAAAGAAGTGAGTTCTTTCAAAATCCGAACAACTTCTCTTCGGTCTTCGTGAATGAGGTCACGAATATCATTGTTCACCTCCATTGATTCCGCAGGCTCTATGTAAACCGTCTGACCGGTGGCAGACTCATCAATAATATAGCCGCGAAGCTTTCTTTTATGTTCTGCTAAAACCGGAATTACCACACGCCCATCTCGTATTGTCAGCGTGGCTCCATCGGGCACCCAATTCTGGCCAACTGAATCTCTGAAAATTTGGTCGGTCAGTTTTCTTACACGAGCTTCTTCTTCACGAAGACGCTTGCGAATTCGAGCAAGCTCGGGTGTCGCATTATCTTTTATTTTTCCTTTCTCATTGAATTTGTCTTCGATGGAAGAAATTAAAGAGTTGGGAAGTTTTACTAAGTCAGTTAGTTTAAAGAGTTCAGGAAATTCTTCTTTCGATTTGATTAAGAACTCTGAACCTGCAATGACTGATCTCAGCACTTTAACTATCTCTTGAAAAATTTCTTCATCAAGAAAACTTCCTTCCAATCGAATTACATCAAAATAAGGTGAAGGGTTGGTATAATTTTCAATTGGGAAAGTTTCGCCTTTCTCAAAAATCTTTTGAAACTCGAATGTTCGCAAAAGCAGAGTGTCGATGTTTTTCCTAACCGAAGAAAATGAGATTGCATTTACTTCTGCCGTCCCAAGTTCACCAAAGCAATAAGAGTTTAATTTGGTCCTGATCTGATCAAAGCCAAGTTTGGTTTCAAAGTCATTTGGATAAATAGACAAGGCAGAAATCATTAGTGAACGACAGGAAGAGGATGCGGTCCGATAGGTGCTACCTTATCTGCTCCTTGCTGCCGAATTGATAACGTGTCGATCACAGCATCGTAGATAAGTTCAAATTCTTTAGGGTGATCCATATAATAAGTATAGGTCTTTTTTAAAACCTCATCCGATATTCCCATGCTATCCAAAAGTTTTCTCTCACGCGGTAAGAAAAATTTGATTGACGAATCGCGAGGGACGGGGAATGCTTCAGCTCGTGCCTCCGAAAGATAGACCTCCACAAGCAAAGCCGAAAATTTGGCTTGGGAAAGTACATCTTTCGGCCTTTCGTTGGAGCTGCAAGAGGCCAAAAACAAAAATAATATCGACAACCTTCTCATGTAGAAATCAGTTATAAAAGCCTAGGAGCAAAAATGAAACCAAGTCTCAAAGTTAAGTCTATTTCGTTTGTTAATCGGCAATATTTAAATCCAAAGGAATCATTGACCGATTATCAAGACAGGGTATATCAGTAGTCATAGATTTCTTATTTTTAGCCCCGAAAAATTGAATGAAAGAGCTTCTTAAGAAACTTCGCAGGTACGAAATCCAAATCCGCAAGGCAGTAAACAGCCAAATGCAGGGTGATTTTCATTCGCTATTCAAGGGTTCCGGGCTTGAGTTTGATGATGTTCGGCCATACCAATATGGAGACGACATCCGTACCATAGACTGGAATGTTTCCGCTAAAGGCCATGGCACATTCGTCAAGACCTTTAAGGAAGAAAAAGAACAAACCATCTTTTTTATACTTGATGTTAGTGCCTCTCAAGACATTGGCACGCCAGGAAAATCAAAAGTAGATATCGCTAAAGAAGTCTGTGGAGTTCTAGCGCTTTCAGGAGCAAAAGAATCAAGTCAGCTAGGGCTGATCTGCTTTTCTGACATTCGTGAAAAAGCGATTAAACCGAAAAAAGGATTGGTGCAAGCCTATGAAATCATCCATAGTATAGTCACACTAAAGCCACAGTCGCTAAAGACAAATTTGAATAAAGCTATCGCGTTTGCTCAAAATTTTATCAAAAGAAGGAGTGTAATTGTTATGATCTCCGACTTTATCGATGAGAACTATTTTCAGGGATTAAAGTCGCTTGCCAGAAAACATGATCTAGTTGTAATCCGTGTCACAGATAAAAGGGAAACGCAGCTTCCGAAATTGGGCATCATACCTGTACTCGATAAAGAGACAAAAAAAACAATTTGGGTAAACACATCATTCGGAGGATTCAGGAAAAAAATATCAGCGCACAGCACTACACGTCAGCAAGAACTAAGCGATTTTGCCAAAAAACATCAGATCAACTTTATTTCCATAGACACTGATGAAGACTACGTTCCAAAGTTGTTGAGATTATTTAAAGTAAGGAATAAAGTTTTGAAGACGGCATGAGGCATCTAGTTTCGAGTTTCAGATTTCAAATTTTGAATTGGATTTTACTTTCTTCAGTATCCTTCTCTATTTCTTTTGTGGCAAACGCTCAGGAAATAAAAGTGCATGCTAAGTTCGGTTCGGACAGTGTCAAAATAGGACAACCAATTGAATTCTATTTATCGGCTCATTATCCAAGCAACTTGAATATTCTTTTCCCTGACTCCAGCTTTTCATTCAAGCCTTTTGAAATTCAGAAGAAAAAAATATTTACGACTAAAACGGTCAATGGAATTAGTAGGGACAGCGTTACGTACGTACTCGCGACTTATGAAATTGATAGTATCCAAACACTAAGGTTGCCAATCTTTGTGGTTAACCCGATGGACTGCACTGAAGTGTTTTCAAATACTGATTCAGTGTTCTTTAAAAATTTGGTAGCATCTATTCCTGACTCCCTCTCAGCCGACAAACTTCCATTAAAAGTTAACGTCCATTACCTTGGCGTTCGGTGGCAACTCAACTACATCCTTCTCGCAATAATCTTGGGGATACTTATTGTTGTCCTAATTATACTTTGGATAATTTTCGGTAAACGAATTCGAAAATATTTCAGGCTTAAGAGTTTATTAAAAGGTTATGAAGCCTTTAGAACAAATTATGAAAGTTCACTTGAGAAACTCAATACAAATTTTTCAACTCAACAAGCAGAAAGCACGTTGGTGATTTGGAAAAAATATCTGGAGTCGCTTGTGGCAAAGCCATATACAAAGTTTACTTCCAAAGAAATTCGTCTCATCGAAAACAATGAGGAACTAGGACAAGCCTTAATGCTTATTGACAGAATGATTTATGGGCATGACAATCAAAATATAGAACCGCCTTTCGCTACATTAAAAGAATATGTTCGTGTTCAATTTGAAAAGAAGAGATCGGAGGTGATGAATGGATAAGCTCTCACTCCCTTGGTATTCGCTGGACTGGTTTTCCGTCTCAACATTTAAGGCCGTCACTTGGGAAAATTCTATTTTTCTTTACCTGATACCTGCTGTTCCGATTTTGTTCGTACTCCGCTGGTTGATCAGGTATGCTATGAATCAAAAACTTCCTGTAGCATTAATTAAAGGAGATCTGAAAAGCTCGGCAATCAACTGGTTGAGGTTCGTTCCTGAAATTGTTTTGATGCTAGTAGCAGCGCTAATATTGGTTGCACTTGCTCGCCCACAACGAAGTAACGAAAAAGTAGAGCAATGGACTGAAGGGATTGATATTATGATCGCGTTGGATATTTCACAGTCTATGCAGATTGAAGATTTTCAACCAAATCGTTTAGAGGCCGCCAAACAAGTGGCTCGTGATTTTATTAAGGGAAGATTGCAAGATCGAATCGGACTAATCGTTTTTTCAGGTGATGCATTCTCTCTTGCTCCGCTTACTACTGACTATCCATTGCTCTACTCCTATCTTAATGACATTTCATTTGATATGATCGAGTCGCGTGGTACAGCAATTGGAAGTGCGCTGGCCGTTGTGACTAACAGAATGCGTGAGTCGGAATCCAAATCAAAGGTTTGCATCCTTATAAGTGATGGAGATAATACCGCAGGAAATATTGATCCGATTACTTCAGCAGAGCTTGCCGCTGCTTACAATATTAAAATCTACACGATTGTTGTTGGTCGTGAAGGTTTGGTGCCTTATGGAAAAGACTATTTCGGCAGACCTCAAATGGTTGAAAATACAGTTGACGAAACAACCATGAGAAAGATTGCAGACATAGGTTCGGGAGAATTTTTCAGAGTTACCGACAATGAAGCATTGAAGAATGTTTTTGAACGAATCGACAAATACGAGAAAGCTGAAATTAAAGAAAGCCGATTCAAAGACACGTCAGACTTCTATCAAATTTACTTACAGTGGGCTCTTGTATTTTTCTTGTTATGGCTTGCGCTCAAATCGAGTTTTATGAGTAACATTCTACAAGATTAACTTGTAACAAGTCCAGCCTTCCCCCACTCGGCCTTCTCCTGTTCACTCCACAACTCAGGAAAGAAAATGATTTTCTGAAAACGTGGTGGTAAATACTTTTGCCAGTTAGTTCCTCCTGTAGCTTTGATGTCTTCGGGATCTTTCTTTAAATATTGGGCAGCTGACCGCATGTGTGCTAAAGGCCATAGTACATTGGCCAACTCATCAAATTCGCGAAGACGATTTTTCACCTCGGTTGAATCAGGGAAATGTTTTTGATAAAGTTTCCGCAGGTTTTTATCAATGCGTTTTGTCGCGAGTTGCTTAAACTCACCATCGTACTTCTGCTCAAATTGCTGTAAGGTCAAAGTTTTTTTGCCTGTCGCTAGTTCTGTAGCCCCACTTCGCCAGTACAATTTTTTTAGTTGTGAATCGATTGATGAATTCCTCAATGAATCACGATCAGCAGTGTTTACAATATTGATAAGGTCTGTAGAGCAAATTTCAATCATTCTATATTGCCCCGACTGAAATCCTGATGCCGGCAGTAGTGACATTCTGAATTTCAAGAATTGTTCGCGCTCCATACCTGTGACCATGATTGTAAAGGAGGCCACAAGATTTTTGAAATAATTGTTGATGCGGTCAAGACGTTCGCAAAAATATTTTTCGTTTAGCTGATTATTTTCAACGACTTGCTCAATCTCCCACAAGATCAGATTAAAGTACAATTCCGTGATCTGATGATATACTATAAAAATCTTTTCGTCAGGAAAATGAGTCTTTGGTGTTTGAAGGCTAAGCAACGTATCCAAGTGAATGTAATCCCAATAGGTGAGATAATCTGAATATAAAAGTCCATCGAGGTAAGACGAAAGGTCTTGCCCCATGACATCGTATTTTTGTTGCAGTTTTTTTAGCTGTTCTAAAAGATTAGGATCGATCGTATTGGACATGATTTTAGATTTGTGCTTCGTAGTTAGTTGCGTAAATTTGCGCGTTAAAAAAGAATAACCCAAACTCTATGTCCGCACCTACAGCTGATGCCCCTGCAAAAAAATCATTGAAACAAGATCGTTACGAAGCTCCTGACTTTTATAATATCGATGATTTGCTTACCGAAGAGCATAAGTTGATCAGAAGCTCAATTCGCGAATTTGTGAAGAAAGAAATTTCTCCTTACATAGAAGATTGGGCTCAGCGCGCACATTTTCCATATGAAATCGTACGGAAATTTGGTGAGATTGGTGCTTTCGGACCAACAGTTCCTCAGCAATATGGTGGTGGTGGCCTAGATTATATCTCCTATGGGATTTTAATGCAGGAAATAGAGCGTGGCGATTCTGGCATGCGTTCGACTGCATCCGTACAAGGGTCACTTGTCATGTACCCGATTTACAAGTTCGGAAGTGAAGAGCAGCGTAAAAAATATCTACCAAAATTAGCTAGCGGTGAATGGCTTGGCTGCTTTGGTTTAACTGAACCCGACCACGGTTCGAATCCTTCTGGGATGGTCACCAACTTCAAAGATATGGGTGATCATTATCTATTGAATGGTGCCAAAATGTGGATCTCAAATTCTCCAAAAGCTGATGTAGCAGTAGTTTGGGCAAAGAATGAGGCTGGAAGAATCCATGGGTTGATTGTTGAGCGAGGAATGGCTGGATTCACAACCCCTGAAACTCATGGCAAGTGGAGTCT
The DNA here is from genome assembly GCA_049840975.1 of Cyclobacteriaceae bacterium. Taxonomy (GTDB): domain Bacteria; phylum Bacteroidota; class Bacteroidia; order Cytophagales; family Cyclobacteriaceae; genus ELB16-189. The sequence continues at coordinate 37,734 of JASGIR010000108.1, forward strand.
TCGAGCGAGTACTACAGGTGAATTAGTTTTTCATGATGTAAAAGTTCCAAAGGAAAATTTATTGCCAGGCAAAAGTGGGTTAGGCGCACCAATGATGTGTTTGGATTCAGCTCGTTATGGAATTGCATGGGGCGCCATTGGTGCTGCCATGGATTGCTACGATTCTGCCAAGAGATACGCGACTGAAAGAATTCAATTCGGAAAACCGATTGGGTCATTCCAGTTGGTTCAGAAAAAATTGTCTGAAATGCTTACTGAAATCACAAAAGCTCAGTTGCTCAATTGGCGCTTAGGCATGTTGATGAATGAAGGCAAAGCAACGACAGCTCAAATTTCTCTGGCGAAGAGAAACAATGTTCACATAGCGTTGGAAATTGCGCGAGAGGCAAGACAAATTCATGGTGGCATGGGTATCACAGGTGAATACCCAATTATGCGTCACATGATGAACTTAGAAAGTGTAATTACTTACGAAGGCACTCATGATATCCATTTGTTGATACTGGGAAATACTATCACAGGAATTCCAGCGTTTGCTTAAAAAAGCAATTACTTATGAAAAAGCACATCGGGTTTTTATCCGCGTGTTTTATTGCCGCTATTTTTAGTTGCAATAAAAGTAATACAGAGCCTAACTATTCCATTATTCCATACATCGAGCTTCGAGATTTTCACTACATAAAGGGTGATGTGTACGACACGATGAAACTTACTTTCTATTTACGAGACGGAGATTTTGACTTAGGTTTGAATCCTCTCGATACAGCTCCTCCGTTCAATAGTTTTTATTTCCTAGACAAAACAAACGGTGAGCTAATTCCTGATGATGCATTTTCTGCTGACAGTGCAATTTTAGTAACATATAAAGATAGAAAGACAATTGACTCTCTACCATCTTTTAATTGCTCGCGTTGGCTCGCAAATTATAATTATGACACAGACACTCTTTATTATCTGAAGAACCAAAATCAATATAATCTATTGGTGAATTTATTTTCTAAAAAAAATACAGAGGCTTGGCAATATAATAACACTGACTACTACAATAGCCTCGGATACAAGTGCACACCTGATTACCTATTTGATGGTCGCTTTCCATTCTTAGTTAATGCTAGTCGCATAGACTTACCCCCTTCTACTATCAGCGAATTTCTTCGAAAGAAGGTTTGCTCACTTATACTTTGACGAATGCATTTTTACTTGCTTTAAGATCGGACTCTGTTAAATTATCCTTCTATGTCAAGGACAGAGCTCTACACACGAGCAATGTTGTAAATACTCCCGCAATCTTATTTAATTAATCACCTAACCCCCACCGAAAAAGTAATTCTTTGGACAGGGTTTTGAGGATCATTCGAGTAAATCGTTACAGATTTATTTTGTGGCCCTGATCGGCCTTCGGTATTAAGTGAGATCTTAAACGATGTGTCTTGTCCGGGTTTAATTCTTCTCGGGCCAGGTGTGATTGTCAAACAAGAGCAGTTAGATTGCGCATGACGGATGATCAATTCGCTTTTGCCTGTATTGGAAATTTTTATTTCTCTATCTAACGTTACTCCTGCTTTTACATTTCCAAAATTTATCATGTTAGCTGAAAGAGCCAACACTGGAGCTTTGGCCAATTCCGCATCTGTCAGTTTGGGGAAATATTCTTCAACTGTAGCATAAACAGAAAATGATTTATTTGGTTGCACTTGATCATCTGTTTTCAATTCAATGTTCTCGGAAGTAAAACCATATTGACCCTTTAGAGGTCCATTAAACGTAATCTTCACTTGCCCCAATTGATTCGGACCTATAGCTTTTGGTGTTAAGACTTTAATATATCGAGGAGAAACAGTACCAGTGAAATGAACTGAATCCTTGCCCGCATTTCTAATCGGAAATGATAGCGCTTCTGGTTCTTTATTAATGAATATTTTTCCAAGGTTAAAAGAACTTGATTTCAATCGTAAGCTCCCATTTTCAATGGTAAACAGTGCTGGATCATTTTCTTTCTCTGGGTCAACAACATTCCCTTTGATGTGAAGGACAACTGGCTGGCCGTCCCAGTCGGTAGTGACTGTTAGCGTTTTGTCAAAATATCCAGGTCGGCCTGTGGGATCAAAGCTTGCTTTGATGAAGCCTGTACTGCCAACGGCAATTGAGTTCTTTGTCCAATCTGGAGTTGTACAACCACAGGAAGGCTGGACATTGGTAATCTTTACGGGCCGTGTACTTTTATTAGAAACGATGAACTCAAACGATACGGAGCCATCCTTTTCCATAATATTTCCAAAGTCGTGAATTCTTTCTCGGAAAGTCAGAGGCTCGGCAAGCTGGGCAAGTAACCATTGATTGACAAACACAAAAACAATTAACAGCACAAATCGTATCATATCTTAAAGATTACAAATTTTCAAATCGCAAATTACGAATTGTGAATGCAAATAATTCAATTCGATCATAAAACGTCTTCCATTAGGAATTTATTTGAATCTGAAATCTATAATCTGTAATCTTGAATTTTAGAAAATTATGTCAAGAATTCTTACGGGTATACAAAGCAGCGGGCGGCCGCACTTAGGCAATTTGTTGGGGGCGATTATCCCTGCCATTGAGCTTTCAAAGCAATCGGGCAATGAGTCGTTTTTTTTTATTGCTGATCTTCATTCCATGACGACTATCAAAGATGGGAAAGTGCGTGAAGAAAATGTGCGTGCAGTTGCAGCTGCTTGGCTGGCATTTGGTTTTGATGTTGAAAAAAATCTTTTGTACAGACAAAGTCGTATTCCAATTGTGTGTGAACTAACATGGTACTTGAATTGCATCACACCTTATCCGATGTTGGCGAACGCGCATTCATTCAAGGACAAATCTGAAAAGCTTTCAGACGTAAATGCAGGTCTCTTTACATATCCAGTGTTGATGGCTGCTGATATTATTTTGTACGATGCCAATTTTGTTCCTGTTGGAAAAGATCAGAAACAACACCTTGAAATGGCCAGAGACATTGCCAGTTCTTTCAATAAAATGTATGGAGAAACTTTTGTGTTACCCGATCCAAAGATCGAAGAAAGTGTAATGACGATTCCAGGTACAGACGGACAAAAGATGAGCAAGTCATATGGAAATACAATAGATATTTTTTTACCCGACAAAGAGTTGAGAAAACAAGTCATGTCGATTGTCACAGACAGTACTCCAATGGAAGCTCCAAAAGATCCCGACAAGGACAATGTTTTTGCCATTTATCAACTGATTGCTTCTCCAGAACAAACTCTAGAACTTCGCAAAAAATACCTTGCCGGAAATTTTGGGTACGGCCACGCCAAACAAGAGCTTTTTGATTTGATCATAAAAAAATATTCTAAAGAACGAGAAGCATTCAATTACTATATGACCAATATTCCGGAACTGGAAAAGACCCTTGAGAAATGTGAAGCGAAGGCAACAGCAATTGCAAAGGAAGTCATAGCTAGAGTTAGGAAAAAAATTGGGTTTTAATCGAAAACAACTTTTGTTTTACTAGCAACATCCAATGAATCATTATTTTTAATAACGGTCTTTTCTAAAAAGTTTTCTTATGAAAAAAAACACTGTTCTTGTTGTTATTCTAATTCTTAGCCTTCAATCCGTTTTCGCTCAAACTTGGTCTGCATTACCCGGGGCTCCTTCGGCAAGTAGATTTGACGATATCTACTTTGTTAATGATAGTATAGGCTGGGCAGTCAATAGTAATGGCTTGGTGTACAAAACCAACGTCAAAAAACGAAGCTGGGAATTACAATTGACTACAGGTACATATAATCGTTCAACAGAATTTTTGGACGATACCACAGGTTTTGTCGGTACAATAAGCTCGGCTTTTTATCGCACTTCTGATGCAGGGAAGCATTGGGTACGAATAGATCAAAATTTTCCAGTACAAGTGCCTGCTGTGTGCGGCATGAGTCACAGAGGCGATACTATTTTTATCGTTGGCTCTTACTTTGCCTCCCCGTTCGTCAATCGTTCATTTGACAGAGGAAAAACCTGGACCTATACTGACATGAGTACACTCACCTCGGGACTAGTTGACACTTGGTTCAAGTCAAAAGATACAGTTTTCGTTAGCGGCAATGGGGTTGATGGCAGAGGTATAGTTTTAAGGTCGGTTGATACTGGAAACACGTGGGCGGAGGTTACAACACCAGGCACAGTTCCAACTTCATGGGGCTGGAAATTCCACTTCCCAACTCCTTCTGTGGGCTATGTGTCACTTGAAGAAGTTGATATTAGTGATCATTATTTGAGTAATAATACGCGTTTTTTAAAAACAACGGATGGAGGAAGAACTTGGACAGTCATGGATACCAAAATTGGAAAGAACATCGATATACAAGGCATAGGTTTCATTGATGCTAACCATGGATGGATCGGGGGTAATAGTAAAGGAATGTATGAAACAACTGATGGAGGGATTTCCTGGAAGCTCGTAAACCAATTTCAAAATTTAGATCGCTTCTTCTCTGTCAATAAGAACACGACTTATTTTTCAGGGACTACTATTTTTAAATTAGGTCCAATAATAACAGGAGTTGAACCTCCTCCTTCAAATTCAAAATTTCACTCCCTCGAAATTTTTCCCAATCCTGCTAACCAAGAATGTAAAGCAAAAGTCACTCTTTACACCACAACGATGGTGACAATTAGCTTACGTGATATCACCGGCAGACCTCTCAAAGAAATTTATAGAGGTCAGGCATCAGAAGGCATTCATAATTATGAGATTGGCTTGGAAGGCCTTGCCTCAGGAGAATACATTGTTTATCTCTTGACCAATGAACATTTTATTGGAAAGAAAATAATTAAGAAGTAATGATTGAGTCTGTGGCGAAATAAATTCGTCACTTACTCAAACTAATTTACTACGTAAGAAAGAAGGTGGATTGGATTTTACTTCCAATCGCGTAAGAGCTATTGATTATTTCAATAAGGGTCTCTAGAAAATCGGTAGTCAGTTCTAATGAAATTTTGACCTAAACTTATATTCAAGTGAAAATACATCACTTTAGTTGGAGGAAATCTTACTTGCGATTTTATGGCTCCGATAATAGTATGAGAATACTCAGACCCCCATGTACTTGCCATAGAAAGATCCTCAGCCCTTCCATCCTTATTGACAGCAAACTGAATTATCAATTTACCTTCAGTAGAATTTCGAATCCCATATCTTTGATTGCTTTCGATAACGCTCCTGATTCTCCGTTGTATATCAGTCTCAAAACTCTTTACATTAAAATTGTATTTCTTTACAGAGTTACGAACTGAATCTGCACATTTTTCAAAAATGAATTTCTCTAAAAAAGTCACATAATTCTCAACGAAAAAAGTATTTAAATAAGATTTGTCAGAGTACTTATTGTTCATCAAAGCCCTAGGAAATTTACCATTAACGAACTTTCCATTCTCGAACCATTCGTTGCAATATTCTATTCCGTCAACAGTTGAAGTCCATTTTCCTTCAGGCCTTCCTTCAGTAATTTTTCCCTTCGCGGTTAACCTAGAGTTGAGACCTTCTACAATTCCAGAGAATACCCCGTTCCCATCTGAAACTTTTATGTTACCATTCTTATCTAAGAACCTAATCATTCTTGTCCCCGTGCTATCAATTTCTAACGTTCTCTCTGGCAGCCCATTTTCATAGAAGTACTCCCACCTGCCGACTGGTTTATTATCTTTATAATTTCCCTTGCACTCTAATTTTCCATTCGGGTGATAAATCTCAAAGTATCCATGCTTTTTACCGTGAACATAAGTACCTCGTCCTAATAGTAAGTTATCGCCACTTAAATCTTCAAAATAACTGTTGAAGTCGCCATTATTTTCAACTCGAGTGTACCGATTATAAGTGGCACATGCCTTTTCCGTAAGGTGATATCGTTCGTTGAAGAAAATCATTGCGCTATCATCTCTTATCATTTCAAAGAAGACAGGCGAAGGGCTTTGACCTTTGACTAAACTAAAAGCTAAGCAGAAAGAAAGGGCCAGAATAAATTTGTTGCGTCTCATAAAGAACTCATTAAGCACTCCAAACAACCTGCTGTTTCTCCTTCGTGTTTAATATTATACGAAGTGGATTTGGAAGGATAACCAATTTCGTCTCTTTGCCAGGCATAGAATCTACCTCAACATAAACTCCCTCTGTACTAAGAACGGAGAATTCATTTGACGCGCCAATTGTATACGCCTTAGCTAAATAGGCTATCGGAAAAAGGATATCTGTATCTGGTGAGAGTTTGTCATGTACTTCTTGCAAAGCTTCCTCTAGGAAATCGCCATACTTTACCTGTAGCGCATCTTCCAAATCATGAAGTTCTTCCTCGAGGTCATCGTATTTAGGATTGTTATAGTCAATCTTCTTCGAATTCGTTCCTTCGTATGGCGATTTCCTGAATAGCCTTATCTAGAGCCTTAATGTCCATGTTTCGAAATTTTACAAGATTATGGAAATAGTTACTCGATTTTAAAAATATAAAGGCGGATTGCTTAAATTTACTCCTCAAATTTTCAATTATGGCAACCGATTTCCTTCCCCTCAATGGCACCGATCACATCGAGTTTTATGTGGGCAATGCCAAGCAAACTGCTCTATATTATCAACATTGCTTTGGCTTCGAACTTGTGGCCTACTCAGGCCCCGAAACAGGAGTCAGAGACCGTGCCTCTTATGTGCTTCAACAACACAAAATTCGTTTTGTCCTGACCACTTCACTTGTACCCGATTCGGAAATCAACAAACATGTGGCCAAACATGGTGATGGTGTAAAAGTGTTGGCGCTTTGGGTAGACGATGCCACAAAATCTTTTCAGGAGACATTGCTTCGCGGAGCAATTGCTGTGCAAGAACCAAAAACACTGAAAGATGAATCTGGTGAAGTGGTAATTGCTTCGATCAAAACTTACGGAGATACCATTCACACTTTCGTGGAAAGAAAGAATTACAAAGGCGCATTTCTCCCAGGGTTTAAAGCAGTAAAAAATAATTTGAAGGTCACTCCCATCGGACTTAAGCATGTTGATCATTGCGTAGGAAACGTAGAGCTTGGACAAATGAACAAATGGGTGAAATTTTACGAAGATGTGATGGGTTTCAAATTGCTAATCACATTTGATGACAAAGACATTTCAACAGAATACAGCGCATTAATGAGTAAGGTTGTGTCGAATGGAAATGGCTTTATCAAATTCCCGATCAATGAACCTGCTCAAGGCAAAAAAGAAATCACAGATTGAAAAATATTTGATTTTCTATCACGGACCAGGCGTGCAGCATATTGCTATTGCTACCGATGACATCATTCACACCGTAAGTGAATTGAAAAATCGCGGTGTAGAATTCTTACACGTTCCTGAAGTTTATTATGATGATGTAAAGGAACGTGTCGGTCACATCAATGAAGATTGGAAAGAATTACAAAAATTGAACATCCTCATTGACCGCGATGAAGAAGGATACTTGCTTCAAATATTTTCTAAGCCCATTCAAGACAGGCCGACTTTGTTCTTCGAAATGTTAGAACGCAATGGTGCGAAGTCGTTTGGTAAAGGGAATTTCAAGGCCTTGTTTGAAGCGATCGAACATGAGCAGGAATTGAGAGGAAATTTATAATCATGTCACAATCTCTTTACGAAAACGCCAAAGCCAGAGCAGAGCATTGGCTAAACAGCAATATTGATGATGCCACGAGAGAGCAAGTCCAAAAACTTCTTTTAAGCCCAGATCAAAAGCTTCTCATCGATAGTTTTTATAAAGAATTAGAGGTGCTGTTCGGATTCTATCGTGTTTCCCTATTAACCTTAGCAATTCGT
>JASGIR010000109.1:0-16868 GCA_049840975.1 Cyclobacteriaceae bacterium
AAGGTTAATAGGGAAACACGATAGAATCCGAACAGCACCTAGTACTTGCTGTTGCGTGCCGCCATGAATAAGCACAAGAGGAATTCGTTTTCCATTAAGCATTCGATCGATAAATAATTGACCGCCTAAGGATTCTCCAGATGAAGGAACAACAACCGTTTCTGGTTTCACAAAATAATTAGCTGGAGGTAGCTTTGAAGTGATAATAGGTACACTTGTCTTTCGAATTTCATCTATCCTTGATAATTGACTTGGTGAGTTTGGAGTTGAGCGAAAGCAATACACGAATGAGCCTGCCATGACTGGGTCTGCTTCTATCCCTGGTATTTTTGTTATTTGTGTTACGTTTTCAACTGTAAGGTTTGATTTCCAAATATGTCTTCGCTCCATGTCATCTTTATTGGTTGAATAATAAATGTTCTGCGCAAATGGATCGATTGTAAAATTATCTGCTTCACATTCTCCTGGAGTGATGTCTCTCAGATCGTTTCCATCTGGTTTCACAGAAAATATGTGTCGCCAACCTGTGTGTTCTGAATAAAATAAAATTCGATTGGTCGTTGTCCAATAAATTGGTTTGGTTATTCGGTTCAGATAAAAATTGCCTGTGGATCCTACTAAGTTTAGAAAAGTCTTGATCTCTAGAGTAGATGCGTCTGCAATGCACAAAGTCATTCCTTTGGCAAAATCCTGTACTCGAAAAAAAGCAATCTGCTTCCCATCGGGCGACCAACATGGGTATTGATCTTGCTCCTTGCCTTGCGATGTCCATTTCACTTTTTGTATTGCCAACTGAAAAACTCCAACACTGGCTTTTCCTGTACTTAAGCTCGTGAAAAGGATTTCATTTCCTGACGGAGAAAGTTTTAAGTCTGAATTGATGCCATTGACGGAACCAAGTGCTTTTACTTCTGGGTTGACTTCAAGGTTTGTTTCAAATAATTGACCCTGTTTTATGAAAATCATCTTCAGGCCATCTGGATAAAAAATGGGATTGCTTCCTTCCGTTATTTTCAATGGCGAAAATTGCGAGGTCATACCTTTATAATAAATGACGCCTCCTTTTACGAAAGCGAGCTTTGTTCCATTAGCTGAAAAAATTAGCTGAGAGATTTCCTGGCCATCGTCTTTTTGAAAATCTGTGAAAGACTTTGGCGGGTCAATTCCTACCCTGGTCACAATATTTCTAATGCCTCGGTCATTGACTACCCAAGCCATAGTCTTACCATCCGCAGATACCGTTAAATTTGATTCGAATGGAGAATTCAAAAACTGCTCGAGCGTTTGGGCAAACGTCACATTAGATAAAAGGAAAAAAAGGAGCCAAAGTCTTTTCATAAATAGAATTTCAGCCTAAGGTAACAAATCAGAAAGTTGAATGCCTGATAATTTTTTTGCAAAGATGAAACCCTTGAAGGCCCTATCCGTTAAAACGAATATCATTCACTACCTGTGAAGAAGCTAAAAAACCTAATTCTACTTTTTACTTCCCTAGTAATTTTATTTTTCTCCGTTGGAGTTGTTAAACCATCCAGTTCGATTACTTCAATTCAAAGTAAAAATGTAGTCAGTCAGCTTACTTCATTTGCGGCAGATGACATTGACGATGATTTCGTAGGTCATGAATTTCAAATTGCCCCCAAGAGTCATTGCCGAATTAGCTCCTTTGCACAAAAATAATTTCGAGAAGCAGAATTATTTTCAACCCATTGCCTCAGCACTTCCGTGCTATCTGCGTATCCACAGTTTAAGAATCTGATTTCCTACACTTTCTAAGTTAGTCAGCACAAGGTGTGCTCGACTCTGTCTCTTTCTTTTTCAATTTTTCAAAAATTTAACAAACCTCATTATGAAAAAACAAATGGTCTCATTTGTGCTCGCCATAGGCGCATGCGCAATTCTCTCATCGTGTTCATTAAAAACTGTTCCAGCTGGTTATCGTGGAATAGAAGTGTACAACACTGGTACCAGAAGAGGAGTTCAGGAGAAACAGCTCGGAGTTGGCTTATATCTCATTGGGCCGTTTCGTAAGATTTATACGTTCCCTGTCTTTCAACAAAATTATGTTTGGGACAATCAGAAGTCTATTAATTTTCAAAGCAAAGAAGGTCTTGATGTAAGTGGTGAATTCGGAATTAGTTATTCTCTAGTTCAAGATAGTATACCAGTGATTTTTCAAAAATACAGAAGGGGTATTGACGAAATCACGAACATCTTTTTGCGCAATATGGTACGCGATGCGTTGAACACAACTGCATCACACATGCCCATTGAATCAATCTATGGTATTCACAAAAGAGATCTTCTTATGAAAGTTGATAGTATGGTATCGAAGCAAACAAGAAGATACGGAATTATCATTGACAGAATTTACACTATTGGTGAACTGCATTTGCCTCCTTCTATTGAGTCGGCCATCAATGCAAAACTAGAAGCCAATCAGCGCGCGCTGCAATCACAGAACGAAGTGAAACAAATTGAAGCGGAAGCGCTTAAAAGAATCGCCAAATCAAAAGGTGAAGCGGAAAGTCGGGTGATCGAGGCGACAGCCATTGCCAACAGTCAGGTAATTGAAGCCAAAGCGAATGCTGATGTTATTAAAATTCGCGCTGCTGCCGATGCTGAAGCAACACGATTGAACGCAACTGCACAAGCGGAAGCAAATCAGAAACTCGCCAAGTCTGTAAGTAAAGATCTAATTCAATATCGCTCCATCGACCGATGGGATGGCAAACTTCCACAAATCTCAGGACAGAACACGCCATTTATCAATTTGAACAAATAGTAAAATATACATATCAGGTTGCCTCAACAGCAGCCTGATATGTATCAATTAAAATTATGCGAACAACTTCGTTGATACTCGTGTGCCTTTGTGCGTCCGTTTCTCAAAGTTTGTATGCGCAAAGAGGGCTGTTTTGGCTCGGTGGATTTGAACTTGGCGGAAATACTGGCGGCTACCATTTTAGGCAGAACAAAAAAATTTCTAACCAACGGTTATAGTGATGGTGGTGATGATGATGACCACGGTAAGGGCACTCGATCTGGATTTCATCATTCAATCAATACCTCGTTATATTATCGTTTTTCGAGAAGGTTTGGAATCGAAGCCGGTCTAATGAAAACATATGTGGAATTTCCGCTTCACGATATTCGTTTTCAGGGAAGCCATCAAATTTCTGGTGATGCTGATTATAATTCGGAGGGGAACTTTGACCCAACAGCTTCTTACTTCACAAAGTATATTGCGGCACATTTCTATCTGAAAGACGTTTATGCTCTGGGCATCCAAACGTACTTTGGAGCTGGAATAGCCTTTAATAATCTGATTAGCACAAGTAGTGGAATCACCTCTTACTTTGATCAAGCCTCCAATGAAAATCTATTTTTGAATGGGCATTTTACTCAAAAATTCTACAGTCCATTTGTGGAGACTGGTTTTTTCTTTTACAGCCCACATAGAAAATTCAGATCTTTCTTAAGCTTTTAAATATTCTTTAGCTCCAACATTATTTTCGGGCAATTATCAAAGCACTCAAAATAATAGTGTGCTTTATCAAGATCAGGAAGCGTCAACGGCAATTCTTTTACTTTTTCTTACAAATGTGGCTTAAGTCTCAGCAAACCAAGGGAGCAAGAATTTACTCATCATTATTCAAAAAGCCATTACAAAACTTTAGGCTCAGCTAGACTGGCATCAAAACAAAAAACCGAACGAGATGTTTTGAAAGCAACTTTACTTGGGTGCTACGGTTCCGATAAAAACTCTCAAGCTACTTTCTGGTTATATGAAAATAAGAACCGCTACTTCCTTGAAAAGTTAGACTCAAGCTTAAATCGAGTTTTTGTGGAAGAGTTAAATCTTAAATCGGAAGAAAGTGGACTAGGGAAACATGACTGGGTGTATGCGAAAAACGTTAGCGTAAAAGATAAAATCACTCTATTCACCATTTCTGGAAATGCCGAATCTACTTTCATCAAAGTGATTGCGCACCAATTTGCACTCAATGGTCGAGAGAATCGAAATGCTTTAAATGTATTTAGAATACAGGGCAGCGTAAGGACCGACTCCTATGTAGTTTGGTCGACTGATTCCAGTAAAGTGTCCGTGGTATTGTTCCAACCTAAATCAAAATTTACTGATACCAACAAGATAATGGCCAAAACATATGACCAGAATTTCAACTTGCTCTACGAATTAAACAATGAGTTTCCAGCCTTTGGTAAAGATGATTCTAATATCACAGAACTCAACGAGATTAATCTGAATAATCGCGGTGAGCTATTTATGATTGCCGATCAATATGAAAAGAAGATTAAAAAATACACTGGGATTTGGATGTACAAACCTGAAAATAAAAAAGTCAGCGAAGTGAAATTTGATCTCGATAATGTCTCTCAACTTCTGTTGCGGATAGACAAGAATGATGAAACAAGTGTCCTAGGCTTTTACAATGAATCAGATAACTCGAGATTGTCTCCTTACAAAGGAGTTTTTTATGGAAAAATCAATACCTATAGGATGCGTGTTGAAAATCTAAAAACTTCTGAACTTCCTTCGAATGCGGTTCAATCAAAAATTAATGAAAGGATGGAATATAAATTTGTTTCACTGATTAATCATCCCAGCGGGGCCATGCTTAACTCTGAAGAAATAAATTTAGCATCCATTACCTCAATGTTTGCTTCGTTTGACGATGATGGTAATATGAAATTCATTACCAATGGAAAAGAAATTCATTCCTTCAATTTCTTTCACTGGTATAACGAACGAAATAATAGTTTGAATTTCATCGCAAACGACAGCAGAAAAAATCTTTCCAAAGAAATAAATGATTCGATGCTTAAACCTGATCAATTCAAGAAAAGGAGGTTCATTCCAGTTGTAATCAGTATTGATTCTTTGGGCAATCAAACCAAAAGAATATTGCTTACTAATGACGAAAGTAAAACGCGTTGGATACCTTCTCTTTCATATCAGGTTGAAAATGGCGCCATTTTGATAGTCGGCAAGAACTCTGGAAAGTACCTGAGAAGGAAAGTAAAACTGAACGATAAATAGCAACAATTCTTTAGAGCAGTTCAAATTAAAATGAGGCTGTTCTTTCTGGAGCATGGCTCTCAGTGGCTAGCTCGCGAAGAACTTCATAAAACAAGAAGGTTCATCTTCAATTTACCCAATAATTCCATGATGAGAATACATGCAAAGCTCGTCTCAGGTCGTCTTGAGGCCAGTGATTTCAAAATAACAAAGTATCAAATTGAACAAGGTGAGTTAAAAGTAGAAGCAACAGTACCAGGCTCTTGGAATACAAAATTCGAAGTAGAGTACTATGCCCAGGACAAAATGATCGTATCATATCGGCTGTGGGGTTTCTTGTGGAGATATACCCTTCAAGTATCCTTTAAAAAATCAAAAAAAGGCTAGGTCTTTCTATTGATCTTTGGGGGAAGGTAAATACTGGCGGAATTTGTGAGTTTTCGGAGCGTCTTAGAGAAAATTACCGAGTTTTTCTGATTGGCATTTCTTGTTAACTTTACCGCCCTTATTAACCACTAATTCACAATGAAGTTTATTGTAAATTCAAGCTACTTGCTGAAACAACTTTCGCACATTAACGGAGTAATCACAACCAACCCTGTTGTTCCAATTCTTGAAAATTTTCTTTTTGAAATCGATAAGAGCAAGCTCACTGTTACAGCTTCAGATTTGCAAACATCGATGATCACTGAAATCAACATCGAATCGAAAGAAAAAGGCAACATTGCTGTTCCTGCTAAAATCCTTTTGGAGACGTTGAAGAATCTTCCAGATCAGCCTGTAACTTTTTCAATGGATGAATCAACTTACAGTATCGAAATCAGCTCTGACAATGGTCGTTATAAATTGGCTGGAGAAAATGCAACTGACTTCCCTAAAGTACCAGCTGTATCAAATGATTTTTCAGCAAATATTTCTACTGAAGTTTTAGCTCGCGCCATCAACAATACAATCTTCGCGACTAGCAGTGATGAACTTCGCCCTGCGATGACTGGCGTATATGTAAATCTTGGCGATAAGAACACAACATTCGTTGCCACTGACGGACATCGTTTAGTGCGCTACAGAAGAACTGACATCAAATCTGACAACGGAAATACGATCATCATCCCACGCAAAGCTTTGAACTTGTTGAAAGCAACTTTGCCAACGGAAAATACGGATGTGAACATCGACTTCAACATGAGCAATGCATTTTTCCGTTTTGGAAATATTCGTATGATCTGTCGTTTGATCGATGAGCGTTTCCCTGATTACGAAAACGTGATCCCAACTACCAACCCGATCAAAATGACGATCAGTCGCACCGATCTTTTGAGCTCGTTGAAACGTATTTCTATTTACGCTAATAAGACAACTCATCAAGTTCGTTTGAAAATCACAGGAAGTGAATTACAAGTGTCTGCTGAAGATTTGGACTTCTCTAACGAAGCCAACGAAAGACTTTCATGCGAACACGAAGGTGAAGATATCGAGATTGGTTTCAACGCACGTTTCTTGATTGAAATGCTAAGCAACCTTGATACAGACCAAATCAAATTGAACATGTCGGCTGCCAATAAAGCCGGTGTGATTTTCCCAGCTGAAAAAGAAAAAGGCGAAGACATTTTGATGTTGGTGATGCCAGTGATGCTCAACCAATACGCTTAATATTAAGCTGAAAGAAAAGTTAAAGCCATCGAATAGATGGCTTTTTTTATTTCTATCGTTTTTACCAGCCACGAACTGATAGTTCCGATTTCAATTGAGTGAATCCAAGTTTATCTGAACCAGTTCCTGGATAAGTTCTCAACCCTGTAGTCTTTAGATATCCCTTGAATGCATCCAGGTTGGGAAATCCAGAGGCGCCATAATCAGAGACATACTGATCTACTTTTGCATCCGAAAGATCTGTGAGCCATAGAAATCCCATAAAATTGATCTGAGCTAAATGATCATCCCAAAGTTTAAACATTTCCATAATAAACTCACGCTGCAGTTCTTCAGAGCTATTACACGCTTCACTCGTCTGATAGCCACACTCTACAATAAAAATGGGTATTGATGGATATAAATCAATTACGCTTTTGATGTCAGCATGTACTGTTGTCGGTGTCTTTACTGTAAAATCACTTTGATTAGGGTAATAACTAAGCACCATCATGTCGCTATATTGATTCAAGTCAATGATATTATTTTTTGAATTGCCTATAACGGAGCTCCATGTTGTCTCTACGCCAACTGGCATACTGTTTCCCCATCTTTGTTTAATAAAAATAATGGCACTGTCGTAAAATATTTTATAGTTGGTCCACTCAGAGGCATTCGCATTTAAATAATTATCCACCTCAAGACCAATAATAAAATTGTTAATTATGGTATGCTTCAGTCTAGTTTGTACGGAATCTAGCAACACTTTGAATCGAGCGATAACCACGGAGTCATTAAAGGTTTTTGATTGTAAGTCCGAAGGCACTGCACGAGCAATTGCATAAATCGGAGTAATGTTGAGTGATACTTTTATATTATTCAGTGGATAATAATAATCGATAATATCCAAGCTTGAGAAATCAAATCCAGAATTAGTTTCCAAAGTATTCCAAGGAAGCGTTAAGGGGATAACATCAATACCAAGTCCTTTGACACGTTGAAACTCCGTATCGTAACTGTTTAGTTCGGCTTGAGTAATATGAACGCCAGCTTGCCGATTTCCTTTTTGCTTAGGGACACTGACTGATGTTTTAGAGCATGAAACAGCAAACGATAACAAAATGCAAGCTATAAGTGATTTAGAAATCATAGCGCTCACTCTTATTCAATCTCCAAAACTAATCCCCAAGCCTTTCGCAGCTTTGAGCAAGTAAGTATTTTCTGGTTTTACAAAATTTGGTTCTCGTGTCGCTTCTTCAAGAGTAACCGATGTGATCGTATTGTTTTGAAGAGCCACCATCCTACCAAATCCTTTTTCCAAAACTAATTCAAATGCTTTAACGCCAAACGCAGAAGCAAGCACTCGATCAAAAGCAGTTGGTGTTCCTCCACGCTGCACATGGCCTAAAACTGTCTCACGAATCTCAGCTTTGCAGCCCGCGTCTTTCAATTGTTTTGTCAATTGATACGCAACTCCACCAAGACGCACGTGCTCCGAACCTTTATCCCCAGCACTTGCCGTTATTGTTCCTTCTTTAGGTTTCGCCCCTTCAGCTATAACAATATTTACAAAACCTCTTCCTTTTGTATAGCGAAGTTCAATCCGCTTTAAAAGCTTATTAATATCGTAAGGGATTTCCGGGATCAAACATATTTCTGCACCACCAGCGATGGCAGTATATAGGGCAATCCACCCAGCATCACGGCCCATCACTTCCATGATCATCACTCGGTGATGACTTTCAGCTGTAGTCACGAGCTTATCAAAACTGTCTGTGGCAATTTGAACAGCCGTCTGAAAACCAAAAGTCATATCCGTGGCAGAAAGATCATTATCGATTGTTTTCGGCACACCGATAACCGGAATACCCTTATCGTATAACACTTTTGAAATCTTTTGCGAGCCATCACCACCGATGTTAATAACTGCATCGAACTTTAGTTTTTTCAGCTTGCTCACTAGCTCGTCTGAGCGATCAATAAATTTCACAGTACCATCTGCTTGAGTAACAGGAAATTTTATCGGATTGGACTTATTTGTCGTTTTTAAAATTGTACCACCTTTCACGTGAATACCAGCCGTGCGTTTGGAAGTAAGTTTCTCAATCTCCTGAGGTTCGTTAAGCACACCATTAAAAGCTTCGATGCTTCCATATACTTCCCAATCTTTTTCCTTTCGAGCGCGCTTTGCTACTCCACGAATTACAGCATTGAGTCCAGGGCAATCGCCACCGCCTGTGAGAATAAGAACTTTTTTCATAGAAGAGATTTTCAAATTACAAATTACGGATTCCAAGTTAATTAAAACCTAATCCGAAATTGCATATGAAAATTTCACACAGATGCGCGCCTTAACCGATCGTTGATGGCACGGCCAAGACCAAAATCTGGAACTTCTTCAGTCAAGATAATTTCAACAGAAGTTTTATCGAACTCGCGAAGAGCTGAGAATAATTTGTGTGCTGCCTCATTTAAGTCACCTGATTGAGAAAGAATAATTTGTTTTTCGATTGAGTTAGACGCAAATTTTCTTTGAAAAGAAAGTACACCAACGCGTTTATTTTCATTCTCTCGAAGCAATGATTCAATGTTTCCTATTTTCACAGCTTTCTTTGGCGCATAATGACTTTGCAATTGCCCAGGAGCTTGCGGATTGGAAACGGAATGTATTCTTACTTCAACTTTGTCAACGATCAATTCGATTTTCTCCACGCTCAGTCCGCCTACACGATAAACTATTGTCGAATCATCTTCAAAGCCAACTATCGTTGATTCAATTCCGACTTTGCATTCACCTCCATCCAGAATATAGTCGATCTTATCGCCCAACTGTTCATTGACATGTTCTGGCTTTGTTGGACTCACATACCCAAATGGGTTTGCACTTGGAGCAGCCAATGGAAAAGAAAGTGATTTTAAGAGTTCGTGAGTAAGCTCATGATTGGGGCAACGAACACCTACCCTATCAAGACCAGAAGTAACAAGATCAGGAATATTGTTTTTCTTTTCTAAAAGAAATGTAATTGGCCCAGGCCAAAATTCTTTCATCAATGCAACGGCTTGCTTTGGAATGTCACTCACATATTTTTTTACCGAATCAACATCAGGTACGTGAACAATCAGTGGATCGAAATGCGGTCGATTTTTTGCGGTAAAAATTTTTGTGACAGAATCTACATCCAACGCATTTCCAGCCAATCCATAAACTGTCTCGGTTGGAATAGCTACCAGTTTTCCTTCTTCCAAAAGTGATTTTGCCTTTGCGATATCTTTTCCTATTTCAGCCATGCAGGAAAAGTTTTTCTTTCATTCGCAGCACTGATCTTTCTTGCGCATAGTTTTCTAACTCACTCAACAAAACCCATTTCACATCATGTGATTCTTCACTAACAACAACCTTCTCTTCCTCACTGCCTTCCAATAAAAATCGAATATCAAAATGCAAATGTTCAGGAAAATCTTTACGTACTGGGATTGTATGAATATCGATATCAAAAATTTGATCGTTCGGTTTAAAATATTTCAATCCAGTTTCCTCTTCAGCTTCTTTCAAAGAAACTCGCAAAACATTTTCGTCCCCATCGGCATGACCTCCTGGTTGCATCCATCTATTAAGTTTCCCATGATGCACCAAAAGTGTTTTTGTTCGATCCTTATTTACAATCCAAGCTGAGCCCGTGATGTGTCCGGGCAAATGGGTTCGTAAAAAACAATCTTGATGATTAAGTAGTTTAAGAAACGGCTGAATAAATTTCATCTCTTCTTCGAAGGATGACTTATAATTCTTCAAAGAAGAAATCAATGATTGTCTGTCCACAGTTACTGAATAACAACCGTTACCTTATTGAACTCACCTTTTTTCAGAGCACCAATTTTTTCGCCTCCGCCAGCATTGTCTTTATCACCTTTGCGGCATAGAATGAAATAAGCTTCAGGATTTAGTTTTTTGAATTTCACTATTCCCTTTGCATCAGTTGTTCCTTCTTCTACAGCATTCTTTTCTTTCGTGTAGTCGTCTTCTTTCGAAAAGATTTTCACCATTGCTCCTTCAACAGTGTTTCCAAGTTCATCACGCACGGTAACAGTCAACGAGGTGTTGAAAAATTGAGTTGGCTTAACCGTGAAACCAAAACTCAAAATAAAGGCGAAAGCAAGGATTATTTTCATAACAAATGGATTTACCAACAAAGATAATGCTTACAGCGAATACGCGCTTTTATAAAATCCATTCGTTTGTAGAGATTCAATCAGCTCTGAATAGAAAGCATTTGACCCAAGTGTGGCGCTATCGCCAATCATAATCAGTTTTTTCTTTGCTCGTGTTATCGCCACATTCGTTCTTCTTATGTCTGCTAAAAAACCGACTTCACTTTTTTCGTTGCTACGCACAAAACTAATTGCAATTACATCGCGCTCTTGTCCTTGAAATGCATCAACTGTATTGACCGAAATGAGCCTGCCCAATGGCTCCAAAGTCGCAGATGAATCTGCCAAATGCCGAAGGCGATCAACCTGCGCTGAATATGGTGTGATAATTCCTAACGTGATCTTTTCATCCAACCATGACGTTACACCAACTGACTCAACTAATCGTTCAACTTGCTGAACAAGTAACTCTGCCTCCTCTTGATTGTATCTACTCAAGGTTTCCGTGTCTTGTTTTTCTGCGTAACCACATCCAGCAGTGTCGATAAAATCGATAGGAGGTTCATAAGGTCGAAGCAATTCATGCCTCACAGAGTCATGCGCTATCAATTGATTTTTATAAAAATAATGGGAAGGGAATTCCATGATCGATTCGTGCATCCGATATTGAACTTGCAGCATCGAAGCTAGCGAGGGATACTTTTCAATTCCTTTTTCGAATAGTGTTTTGGATAACCCTTGCTTGCCAGCCTCAAGAGATTTTATTGTAGGTGGAAGTTGACAATGATCACCCGCAAAAATCACTCGTTCTGATTTCAAGAGAGGAATCCAGCAAGCTGGTTCGAGTGCTTGTCCAGCTTCATCAATAAAAACTGTTTTGAATTTTCTTCCCTTTAACGTTGGATGTGATGAGCCAACAAGCGTACAACAGATTGCATCTGCTTTATTGAGCAAATCGTTGACAATATAAAACTCCAACATGTCCGCATCAGATTTTAACAGCTTCGCTTCTTCACGGAGCAATCTTCTTTGCTCTCGTTCGTGATGGCCAAAATTTCGTTTAAACTGGCCAGCCTGATGACGAAGTTGTTCCATTTTTCTTCTGATGGATCTCAGTTCATCAAAATGCTGATGGTCGGCAATCTGCGCATCCATAGTTCGACTGAGAGATTGCTCAGTCACTCGAGCTGGATGACCAATGCGAACTGTGTTTAATCCTTGGGCTGTCAGTTTTTCAACTAGCAAATCAACTGCCGCATTGCTTGGCGCACAAACCAAAACCTGATTTTCATTCTTGATCGTTTGTTTAATTGCCTCAACAATAGTTGTTGTCTTCCCCGTGCCAGGTGGGCCGTGAATAAAGGCAATGTCGGTTGCGGAAATAATTTTATTTATCGCATTATTTTGGCTTTCGTTTAGAATAGAAGTTGTTGGTTGCCTCTCCCCTTTTACCGGCAGCCGATTGGCAACTGGCGACCCTAGAAGTATTTCACGCAGTTCTGCTACTCGATTTTCTTCGGCCTCAATTACTTTCTTTAAAGCAAATTCCATTTCGCGGTAGCTCATTTCATCAAACATCACATCAACGCCTAATGAGCCATCGTCAATCCAATCAGGAAGGTCATCGCCATTCAGTGTGATCGTCATGGTATTGTCGCGGACATAATTGATAACACCATTGACATGTTCTTTTTCAGGTTTCCCTGACGCATTCGAAAAAAAACTAACCACTTTTCCGCTCGCAAATGAATGAGGCTGATCGAAGAAATTTGTTTTTTCAATTTCAATCATCACTCGTTCGCCAGTACCGATATAATCGCGAAGTAATTTCACGGGATACCAAGTCACACCTTCTTTCGTCCGCTGATGAAGTGATCGCATCAATACCTTTTGTCGGTATTGTTCAAGGTCGGCTTGTCGCTCAAGCTGAAGTAACTGATAGGTATGTTTGAGTTGTTCTTTGGGGGTCATTCAATATCTCTATTACTCGAAAAGAGGAAAACTCTGAAGTGTTTTCGGTTCATTCCCCTGAGATGCAGCTTCAAAACAAAAATGCGCCATGCCATTTGTTACAGCTAAATATTTTGCACCTAAAGTCATGTTGTAAACTGCAACCTGATTAAAAGCTTTTTGATTCAATTTTATGGTTGGTGATTTACATTCGATCAGCATCCAAGGTTTTCCGTTTCTGTCGAATATCAAAATATCAGATCGCTTCTGGAGTTTATTGTAGGTAAGACTTCCTTCGATGCGGAACAATGCTTTGGGGTATTTCAGTTCTGTAATCAAATAGTTAATAAAATGTTGTCGCACCCATTCTTCTGGCGTGAGCACGAGATATTTTTTTCTTATCCCGTCAAAAATCCATACTTTGCCTTGCTCTTTTTTTAGCGAAGCTTCATAAGCCGGAAGATTGAGTTTGTACACAGGAAGTCGAAAGTTTAAAGTAACCGAACTTAAAACTTTAAACTTAGAACTTAAAACCTAATAACTATGAAAACGAAAAAAGAAATTGTTGACAACTGGCTTCCCCGTTACACAGGCGTGCCCTTGAAAGATTTTGGCGAATATATTTTGCTTACCAACTTCGACAATTATGTGCGCAAGTTTGCCGAATGGCATAATGTGCCTGTAATGGGAGAAGACAAAGCCATGCTTAGCGCAACGGCTGAAGGGATCACATTTATCAACTTCGGAATGGGAAGTCCAAATGCTGCAACAATCATGGACTGTCTCACGGCAATAATGCCAAAGGCATGTTTGTTTTTAGGAAAGTGCGGTGGACTAAAAGAAAAATGCGCTTGGGGATTTGATTCTTCCAATTGCAGCCATTCGTGGCGAAGGGACTTCGAATGACTATTTCCCGCCTGAAGTACCTTCATTGCCAGCATTTGCTTTGCAGAAAGCGATCTCAACTACAATTCGTGATTACAATCAAGATTATTGGACGGGGACAGTTTATACTACCAACCGAAGAGTTTGGGAATGGGACGAACAGTTCAAAGAATATCTTTTAAAGATTCGTGCAATGGCGATTGATATGGAAACTGCTACGATTTTCTCGACAGCATTTTACAATGAAATTCCTGCTGGTGCAATTTTGCTCGTATCAGATCAACCAATGTTTGCCGAAGGAATAAAGACCGAAGCCAGTGACCACAAAGTGACGACCAATTTTGTTGACTTGCATGTGAAAATTGGAATTGACTCGTTGAACAATTGATCAACAATGGAATGACTGTGAAACATTTGCAGTACTAACATCCAGTTCCCGATTACAAGGTTAAACCTTCAGCCCCATCACTAGTCTGAGTGATGGCATTTGCATTTCAAAACCCAAACCTGAATGGCCAAACTTTCTACGCTTTCAATCATCGCTCTATTTTTTATTCTCTATGCAGCAAAAAGAGTGACCCAACACCAACATCGACAACAACTTTATATTTTCCGCCCAATTCAGGCACGTGGGAGTCGGTTACACCTGCTAGCTTGGGTTGGAACGAGTCCGCACTCACAGATTTACTCACCTCCTGATACAACTAATACGCGAGCTTTCATCATTTTGAAAGATGGGAAGATTGTAGTTGAGCATTATGCTGAACACAACTTACGTCAGGTTCATTCACTTCCGCAAGCCAATGGTATTGGGCTTCCGCAGGAAAAACTTTGACATCTGCAGTTGTTGGTATCGCCAACGCCAATGGAAAAATTAATCTAGACGCCAAAACTTCTGATTATCTCGGCATTGGCTGGACTAGCGAAACAACTGATCAAGAAAACAAAATCACTGTACGCAACAATCTAACGATGACCACAGGATTAGACGATTACAATGGGGGCGCTACCGGAGATAATGATTGCTCAACTTCAAATTGCTTGATCTATAAAGCCGATGCTGGTACACGGTGGGCTTATCATACAGGCGCATACACAGTACTCGATGGAGTAATATTGGCAGCCACAGGTCAGAACACAAATACTTATGGTGGAGCTCAATTATTTTCCAAAATCGGAATGGATGGAAGCTTCATTATGACTGGTGAGAACAATGTTTTTTACAGTACAGCTCAGTCGATGGCTAGGTTTGGTTTGTTGCTCTTGAACAAAGGTGCGTGGAATGGGACTACTGTCATCCCTGAATCATATTTCAATTTGATGAGTACAACTTCACAAAATATGAATCTTTCCTATGGCTATCTCACGTGGCTGAATGGAAAAGCATCGTTTATGGCGCCTGGCTCACAGACGGTTTACAATCAATCGCTAACATCCAATGCACCTGCCGACATGTTTGCTGCTATGGGAAAAAATGGGCAGCTCATCAATGTTGTGCCTAGTAAAAACTTAGTGGTGATCCGTATGGGTGATGCTCCCGATAATGGTCTCGTACCGTTTACTTTTCAAAATGATCTTTGGGCCAAATTGAATGCTGTAACGAATTGATTAAATTGAAGTGATCTCTCCTGCAATCGACTGACCGATTTTTGATTTTGCAATAGTAGTGTCGAACTCACCGAACAATACCATCAGTTTAGTAACAGCTGCTTCTGTAGTCATGTCGCCACCGCTGATTACACCAATGGCCTGAAGATCTTTGCTTGTCTCGTATTTTCCTTGAACCACCATGCCACCAGGGCATTGCGAAATATTGACAATAATAATTCCTCGATCGATCGTTTTTTTCAGGATATCCAGAAACCACTTTGAAGTTGGAGCGTTGCCAGAGCCATAGGTTTCCATTACGATGGCTTTCAATCCTTTTATGTTGACGATCGCATCAACTGTAGAGTCGGTAATTCCTGGAAACAATTTAAGTATTGCTACCGATGGGTTCAGCTTATCATGAAGACGCAATGTTTCATTTGAGATAGAACGGATCATCGGCATATTGTAATCTATACTTACACCCGCTTTCGCTAATGGTGGGTAGTTTTCTGACTCAAATGCATCGAAGTGCATACTCTCCACTTTTTTACTTCTATTGCCTCTTAAGAGCTCATCTCCAAAATAAATGCAAACTTCCGGCACCAAAGTCTTTCCATTTTTCTTTGCAGTCGCAACTTCAAGAGCAGTAATCAAATTTTCGCGAGCATCAGAGCGAGTCTCGCTAATTGGTAACTGAGCACCAGTAATACAACAGGCTTCTTCAAACCTTGTAACATGAAGCTTAATGCCGAAGCCGTGAATGACATCGATCTGTTCCGTGCAATACAACAAAACCATCTTGTGTGTCGTGATTATCAAAAATTAATTGAGCTATCTGACGCCAGTGCTCGGGTTCGATATTGGATGAATCGATTGGATTGTCAAAAGAAATGACCGTGAGGTCTAACGATAAATTCCTGAGCGTAGGCAAGTGTTCAAGAATAAGAGAAAAATCAAATGGCACCAAAACACCGTTTGCATCATGAGCCATACCGAAAGTACCACCCGTATAGATGATCATAATCTTAGTTTGGGGTTGCGCTGGCGTGGCGGTATTAATGTTTATTCTTTTCATAAGAATTGAAAGGCCATCAAGATAGAAATAACTTAGACACGTTTGAGTTTGTAGCGGTGCTCAACTCCTCCAAAGTTATTTTTTTTAGTTCACAAATTTTATTCGCGACCAAAGGAATATAAGATGGTTCATTTCTTTTTCCACGATGTGGAACTGGAGCGAGATACGGACTGTCAGTTTCCAAAACAATATGCTTCAAATCAATCTCGGGAATCACTTTATCGAGGCCTCCGTTTTTAAAAGTAACGACTCCACCTATCCCCAAAATAAAATTCATTTCTATAATTTTTTTTGCTTGTTCCAATGAACCTGAAAAGCAATGAAAAATCCCAGTAAGTTTCCCATCGACAAAAGGTTGTAGCAACTCAATGGTTTGATCGATGGACTCCCGGCAATGGATTACTA
The DNA here is from genome assembly GCA_049840975.1 of Cyclobacteriaceae bacterium. Classification (GTDB taxonomy): domain Bacteria; phylum Bacteroidota; class Bacteroidia; order Cytophagales; family Cyclobacteriaceae; genus ELB16-189. Next base: position 16,722 of record JASGIR010000109.1, read on the forward strand.
AAGGCAAATTATATTTCTTGGCCGATTGCACTTGAATCTTAAAAGCTTCTTGTTGCTCGTTCCAGTCTTGTTTGAATACAGGTGCTGTTCGGATTATTGTGTTTCCCTATTAACCTTAGCAATACGAACCAACCAAGTACATAACAG